>NZ_JASPHJ010000002.1:0-234041 GCF_030229085.1 Corynebacterium sp. MSK158 | reverse complement strand
ACCAATCAACACACAACCATGCACACAAAAAATAAAAAGTACATTGGCACACTATTGAGTTCTCAAACATCATCCGCACACCACAAAAAATTAACCTACCGTTAACCTCTCGTTGGCGGCTCGTACAAACTTACTCAAATCATTGAACCCTGTCAAATCCTTGAACCAAGCCCGTACAAAATTCGCAAAGAAGTAACCTCCCGGCTACCTCGCGGCGACTCGGATTAATGTAGTCCACCACAACCACACAACACAAACCCGCAGGACAACCCAGGTTCTTCTAGTGATAGCAAGCAATCTTTCCGTCTGGACCATCGATGACTCGGACCGGGGTGTTGAAGATGGACGTCAAAATGTCATCGCGAATGATGTCATCCACTGATCCAAATTCAACGATGCGGCTTTCTTTGCACGCACAGATGTAGTCGGCATACCGGGCTGCGAAGTTTATGTCATGCAGCACCACAACAATGGTCCGCCCAAGAGACTGCGCAGCGTCTTTGAGATGTCGCATCATCTCTACAGAATGAGCAATATCCAGATTGTTGAGCGGCTCGTCTAATAGGACGTATTCCGTCTCTTGGCACAGGACCATCGCTACATACGCACGCTGACGTTGGCCTCCTGAAAGCTCATCAAGATACCGGTGCTGCAATTCTTCTAGGTGGAAGAAAGCTATGTATGTGGAAATTACTTCCTCGTCATGCGGCGTTAGTCGACCTTTGGTGTAGGGAAAGCGGCCAAAGCCAATCAATTGCCGCACAGTCAGCTTGGTGACGAAGTGATTTTCTTGCCGCAGAATGGACACCACTTTTGCTAACTCCGCGGATTTCGTGGATTGGACGTCCTGTCCGGCGACTTCGATCGTGCCCTCGTCCATGTCCAATAGACGGCCAATCATGGTGAGCATGGTGGATTTGCCAGCTCCATTGGGGCCAATCAAGGCGGTAATTCCGCCTTTCGGGATCCGCAGGTTGAGCGGACCAATAGCCACTTCCCCAGAGTAGCGTTTGGATACGTTCTTTACTTCGATCACAGTCGCCCCTTTCGCAAGATGATAAAGAGAAATGCACAGCCGCCCACGAGCTCAATGATGATGGACACCACGCCTTGAGCGTCGAACACGTGCCGCATAAGGAAGTAGGCGGCGGTAAGCAGCAAGAAAGCCAGGCCAATGGCCATCGGGAAAATGAAACGGTGGTCATAGGTATCGGTGAACTGATAAGCCAACGTGGCAACCAAAAATCCCAGGAAGGTCATGGGTCCTACCAAGGCGGTTGTCGTGGCCATCAAGAGGGACACCAAAATCAAGGTATAGATTGCATGGCCTTTGTGGTTTACTCCCAAATTCGTACTGACATCGTTGCCTAGGGAAATCGCGTTCAAGGTACGCGCATTGAGTAGCAAGAGCGTTGCCACGATCGCAACGATGGGAATGACGATGGGATAGTAGTCTGATTCCGCGTTGTTGATGGAGCCGAATAGGCGCGCGGTGAGCACGTCAAACTCGCTCGGCGTAAGAATTCGCTGCATAAACGTAGATAGGGAGCCCAAGCCTCCACCGATAACCACACCGACCAGCAGCATGGCGTGCATATTGTGCGTGTTATTGGTCAGTAGCCACGAGTACAGCACCAAGGACAGCCCCACCATGAGCGCCATTTGGAATAGGAATGTGGGGAGTGTGCGGGCGTCGTTAAGCCCTGCTGCTCCAAGGAAGAAGATGGTCGCAGTATTGATCGCTACATACAATGACTCAAAGCCCATGATGGATGGGGTAAGAATCCGGTTATTCGTAACAGTGTGAAAAGCCACCGTAGCCATCGCCTGGCACACCGCCACAATTGCCATAGCGATGAGCGCGTCCGCGCGGCGCTGCGCAATGAGCCAGAATTTGCGCGATCCGAACTGCATCGGATTGTCGTATGCCAACCAGGCGAAGGCAAAAGCCAAGGCCAGCGCCCATACGCAGGCTAGAGTGAGCCAATACCTTTTCCGCGAAAGCTTAGCGTGCACGAGTGGACCTCACGATCATCACGATGAAAACAGTTGCACCCAGCACCCCAAGAATCACTGAAACTGGCATCTCAAACGGTGCAATAATGATGCGGCCTACTAAGTCGCACACGGTCACGATGCCTATGCCCAAAAGGCAGACCCACGGCAAGTTGGAGCGCAGGTCATCCCCACGCACCATCGAAACCACATTAGGCACGATGAGCCCCAAGAATGGCAAAGAGCCAACGACCACAGTGACGACGCCGGTAGCCACGGCAATCAAGCTTGTGCCCAGCAAAAGCATGCGGTTGTAGTTGAGCCCTATGTTGGTGGCGATATCTTCACCCAAGCCAACAACGGTAAGCCGGTCGGCATAAATAAATACGGCGGCCAAAACCGCTAGCACCAGCCACAAAACTTCATATTGCCCCTTGTACACAGAGGTAAAAGAGCCCATGAACCAAATTCCCAGCTGCTGCAGCATATCGGCTTGCAGGGCAAAGAAGCTGGAGACTGCAGAAATCACAGCTCCCACCATGATGCCGACGATGGGCACGATGAGCGAGGAGCGCAAGGTCACGCGGCGCAGAAAGAGGAAGAACACAATGGTGCCGATGAAAGAAAAGGCTACGGCTCCCATCATCTTGACCAGAATTGACGCGGTCGGAGCGATCCACAAGACGAAGAGCAGGCCAAGGCCCGCCCACTCAGTGGTTCCCGTGGTAGAAGGTTCTACAAAGCGATTCTGGGTCAACAATTGCATGACCAGCCCGCTCATGGCCATTGCGGCACCAGCGAGAACGAGCGCTATGGTTCGCGGAAGCCGAGTGATGCTGAACATGGCTGCACCGTCCTCGGCGCCGAAGACGTCGTACTGCCCCAATAACAAGGAGGCAGCGAGCAGGGCACAAACACTCAGCACTGCAAGGCCGAGCTTCCAATCCCACAGCGTAGGACGCGTGGTAGTTTCCATCTTTCTCCTCTAGCAGACAAAGGCCGGAGGGCCCCTCCCCTCCGGCCTTGGCGTGCGCGCTGGCTAATTCTTTTCGAAGGCCTCCGCCATCGCGTTCAGCGTTTCCGTGTAGGTGATGATGTTTTCGTTGGTGTAGGTGTCCTGCGGAGCGGTAACGATGTGGCCTTCTTTGACCGCGGTCACGTTCTTCAGCGCGGAGGAGTCTTCTACCAGCTTTTGACCTGGGGTATATCCTTCTTCATCCTTGGCTATGGCGCCATCGCGATCCATGACGAGGATATAGTCCGGGTTGGATTTGGCGATCGCCTCCACCGAAATATCGTCACCCTCGTGGTCATCGCTGGCATTGTCTACCTCGAGCGCTGGGGTCATACCGATTAGATCAAAGAGTGGCCCATAGAAGCGTCCCTTACCTGGGGCAATGTAGTTAATCTCCCCGCCAGAGGTATTTACTGCCATGATCTTCTTGTTCGGATCATAGGCCTTTTTGGCGCGTTCCAAGGCAGCATTGAAGTCATCGACCAGGGCTTTGGCGTCCTCCTCGTGTCCAAAAACTTTGCCCATCGCCTCTGTCTGGCGGATTAGCTCTTTCGCCATATCCTCGCCGTCCCGTGGGGTGAAGTCCACCACTGGGGTTCCATCAACGAGGGATTCCAGATCATCTTGATACTGGCTGAAGCGCTGACCGTTAACCACAATATCTGGCTCTGCAGCCACCAATGCTTCCAAGTCTGGTTCGCGGTGGGAGCCCAGGTTAGCTTCTACGCTGTCCTCATTGATGTCTTTGGAAAGGGTATCCGGCACCAGGTCGAGGGGAGCCGCCACGATATTGACACCCCAATCAGACAGGATCTCAAAGGCGCGGTTATCAGTTACAGCTACACGCTCATACGGAGGATGAAGTTCCTGTTCCCCGTTATTGTCCTGCAGCGTGAGCGCGCTTGCCGACGCCCCCTTTTCCTCCCCCACTGCTCCATCTTCCGCGGGACTGCAGGCAGTCACTGCCAAAGAAGCGGCGATAACCGCAGCAACAAGAGAGCGATGAATATTCTTCACGATGAATTCCTTATGGACGGGAAACAAATACCAGCCTAACCTAACTTAGGTTGCCCTTATATTTCAAGGTTTAGGGTACCCTTACCCCCACCGGGTGGCGAGAGGGGGCTGTAAGAAAGGGAAAACGAGAAAAGGCCCCCGATGTCTCGGGGGCCTATCGGTGGAGCTGCCGGGAATTGAACCCGGGTCCTTCGTCACCTTGCCAGGGCTTCTCCGTGCGCAGTCCGCACAGAATCTCTGCTCGGCCCTCCGGATCGGGCGAACACGTCCGGATGATGGACCCAGTCACCAGTAAGAGTCCCGACTGGCCCTGATGACCCGGCCAGCCGGCTAGTTCCTTAGTCGATGCCAGGATCTAGGTCAGGAACGAAACCTAGGCTGACAGATACGCGTCGCTGTAATTAGGCAGCGAGGGCGTAGTCACGCTGAGAGTTCTTCTCTGCGTTTATTGGTTGCTACGACGCTTATACGGTGGTCGTTAGCCTGCACCGGCACGCTTCCCCTGGCGCAGTGCACGAAGTCGAAACCAAATCAACCCCATGCTGTAGGGACGGGATAGTGCATCTTCCCTACGGTTCGTTCAACACTACCCCACCCGCTTTTATTTCCTCAAGTGCTCCTCTAACCACTCCTTGAGGACGACCGCATGGTTGACCGTGCGGTTGGCGGCGGCGAAGAGGAGGGTGGCGTCGGCAAGCGCACGCAATTGGGCAAGCTCGTCGGAATCATTGTCATCGAGCTCGGCCTTGTAGCGGCGGGCAAACTCGTCGAAGCGATCCTCATCGTGGTTCCACCACTTGCGCAGCTCGGGGCTCGGCGCGACGTCCTTGAACCACTCGTCGTAGGCCAAGTCGCTCTTGGCGACACCCCGGGGCCACATCCGATCCACCAGCACCCCCGTGCCATGGATGGTGTCCTCGCCCTTAACCACGTCGTGAACCTTCGCTATCTTAAACATTGATTCCCTTCACGCGGCGGCCGAGCTCGCGGGAAATTTCGCGGTCTTGGTCGCGGCGCTTAATATCCTCGCGCTTGTCATAGTCCTGCTTACCTTGAGCCAGTGCGAGCGAAAGCTTGGCGTAGCCATTCTTGAGGTAGACCTTGAGCGGGACCAAGGTCTTATTGCCGTTGCGCACCTGACCGTAGAGCTTGTCGATTTCGCGGCGGTGCAGCAAAAGCTTGCGGGTGCGCCGCGGGCTGTGATTCGTCCACGAGCCCATGGAGTATTCCGGAATGTGCAGGTTACGCAGGTACACCTCGCCATCGTCGATAGTGGCGAAGGCATCATTGAGCGAGATTTTTCCCTCCCGCAGGGATTTGATCTCGGTGCCGAGCAGGACGATGCCACACTCGTATTCCTCGAGGATCTTGTAATCATGCCGGGCCCGGCGGTTGGTAGCGAGCGTTGCTTCGCCGGACGCCGCCTTCTTATTCTTCTTGCCCTTCTTAGCCATAATTATGGCAGTGTAGTGCCCTTTTGGCTGCCCCAGCAAACGGGCTATTTGCGCACATAGGACCGCAGGGTGATATGTGCCGTGACGGCGGTGACCACCAACGCCAGCAAGCCCACGAGAGGCAGGGCAATCCAGAGGTCGCCGGATTTCATGGGGGCAAGCAGCTGGGATTCATACAGGCCTTGCAGGGATGGGTCCACCACTTGGGATTTGCCCAGGAAGATTCCGGCACCACCCAAGACCACGCCGATGAGCGAGGCCAGCACTGCTTCCAGTACGAACGGCGCTTGCGTCATCCACCGGCTCGCACCCACCATGCGCATGATTTCCGTTTCACGGGTGCGGTGGAACGCGGCGATCTGCACCATATTGGCCACCAAGAAGATGGCCGCCACGGACATCACGATGGCCAGCACAAAGGTGGCATTGCGGATAGAGTCCAGGTTGCTTGCGGCATCGCGCACTTCTTGCTGCTGGTCGACGACATCCTCTACCGCCGGATTATCCCTAATCGCATCGATCGCAGAAGCGTCTTCTGGATCCTTCAGGCGCACGTGGAACGCTGCCGGCAGTGCGTCGGGCGAGGTTTGTTCCACCATGACGGGATCGGTGTCTTGGAAAAGCTCCTTGAACCGCTCATAAGATTCCGCACGGTTGCGGTACTCCACGGACTCGACGGAATCATCCGCGTCGAGCTGGCTCTGGAGATCCGCGCAGGCCGGGGTTAAGCAGTCCGGGTCACCGGCGGAGATGTCCTCATTGAGCTGGACCATGACCTCAACGCGGTCGAGATAGATCTCCTTCGTGTCCTTGGTCAGGTTGGTCACCATGATGCCGGCGACAACGAGGCCTACGGCAATAGCGGTGGTGATGATCATGGCGATGGTCATGGTCAGGTTGCGGCCAAGACCCTTGGTGGCCTCGCGGAAAATAAAACCTAGCTTCATGCTTCCCCCTCGTACATCGCCTCGTGCTCGTCGCGCACAAGGACTCCATTGCGCAGCTCCAGCACACGCCTGCGCGCCCTATTGACGGCGCGGGCATTGTGGGTGGACATCACCACGGTGGTGCCACGGCGGTTGATGCCCAGCAGCAAGTCCATGATCTCGTCGGCGGTGGAGGGATCGAGGTTGCCCGTGGGTTCGTCGGCAAGCAAAAGCTTCGGCCGATTGACCACCGCGCGCGCAATGGCCACGCGCTGCTGCTCGCCACCGGAAAGCTCGTGGGGATACGCATCGCGGCGATCCTCTAGTCCCACCAAGTCCAAAACCTGCGGGACCGAGGTGGAGATGCGGTACTTGCTCTTGCCAATAACCTCCAGCGCAAAGGCCACGTTTTGGTAAACCGTCAGCTTGGGAAGCAGGCGAAAGTCCTGGAACACATAACCAATGGACTGGCGCAGCGCGTTGATCTGCTTGCCCGAAAGCTCATTGACGTGGAAATCATCGAAATAAATATCGCCCTTGGACACGTTGCTATAGCGCACCATAAGCTCCAAGAAGGTGGACTTACCGGAGCCGGACGGACCAATAAGGAAGGCGAATTCGCCATCCGCAATCTCGAAGGACACCCCGTCGAGCGCTGGGCGAGACTCGGCGGAGTAAGCCTTAGTCACGTTGTCGAATCTAATCACGCGAATCACTGTAGCAACTAAAGTTGACACCACGCTGTGAACTGTATTTAAGTAATGTGGTCTAAGACACTAATTTGTTCCGACCCAATCGACAGAAAGTGCCGATACAATGGCCGAAACCGAAACTAAAGAAAAACCACGTTCTGCAAGCGGCTTCCTGGGCACTGTAGAAAAGATTGGCAATAAGCTACCGGATCCATTCTGGCTCTTCGTCATCCTCGCAGCCATCGTCGCTGTGACCTCTTGGCTAGGACACCTCGTCGGCATGACCGCCGAGGACCCCAAGACCGGCGACACCATCGAAGTAGAATCCCTGCTGACCACCGAGAATATCTCGCGGATGGTTACTGATGCAGTGGAGAACTTCACCAGCTTCCCGCCGCTCGGCGTCATCCTTGCCGTCATGCTCGGCGTGGCCGTGGCGGAGCAGTCTGGCCTGCTTTCCGCTTTGGTGCGCGCGATGGTGACCAAGGTCAGCGCGAAAATGCTGACCTTCGTGGTGGCGCTGGCCGGTGTGACCGGCTCTGTGGCCTCTGATGCCATCTACGTCATCCTGATCCCGCTGGGCGCAATGGCCTTCCACGCCGTGGGCCGCTCCCCCATCGTCGGCGCGATGGTGGCCTTCGCAGCATCGTCTGCCGGCTTCAATGCCTCGCTGATTCTGAATATCACCGACCTCCTGCTGGCGGGTATTTCTACCCCGGCTGCACAGTTTGTGGACCCCGAATATGAGGTCAGCCCGCTGGCCAATATCTTCTTTGTCATCCCATCCGCAGTGGTGCTCTCCCTCATCATTACAGCGGTCACGGAATTCCTCATGGTCAAAAAGGCCCGCGAGCTCGTGGACCACGACCACATTAATTATGAAGAGGTGTCCTTTTCCAAGGCCGCCGGTGGGGCCACCGCGGACACAGAAGAGGATGAGGAGTACGACTTCACCGATGATGAAGAGGCAATGCGCATCAAGCCCAACGAGCAGCGTGGCCTGATCGCTTCCGGCATCGCGCTCGTGCTCTTCCTTGCCGCCTTCTTTGCCTTGCTATTTATTCCTGGCTCCCCGCTGGCGAGCCAAGGGGATAGCTTCATGGAATCGCCTCTGATTAGCGCCATCGCGGTGCCGATTGCCCTGGCTTTCTTGGTGTGCGGCATTGTCTACGGCCTGGCGGCAGGCACCGTGAAGTCAGCTGCTGATGTGCCGGAGTTTATGGCCAAGGGCATCGAGACCCTCGTTCCCATGCTGGTCCTCTTCTTCGCGGTGGCACAGTTCCTGGCCTGGTTCGAGTGGTCGAACTTGGGCGTGTGGACTGCGATTAAGGGCTCCGAATTGCTCCAACACTGGTCTTTGCCGCCACTAGTCATGTTTGCGGCATTGGTGGCCATGGTCGCACTGCTTAACCTCTTCATCACCTCCGGTTCCGCCCAGTGGGCCCTGATGGCCCCGGTCATCGTGCCGATGATGATGTATGTGGGCGTCTCGCCTGAGGTCTCCCAGATGCTCTTCCGTATCGGTGACTCCCCGACAAATATCATCACCCCAATGTCGCCTTACTTCGCCTTGGCGTTGACCTTCCTGCAGCGCTATTACAAGCCAGCAGGTGTGGGTACTTTGATGTCGCTGGCGCTTCCTTACTCGCTGTCCATGTTGGTGGGCTGGTTCGCCTTCTTCGTCATCTGGTATCTCATCGGCATTCCGCTGGGACCAGGCGCACCGATGGACTACGCGGGTTAAGTCCATAGAGATCAGGCCGAACTGAGGAGTTTCTCCCCTCAGTTCGGCCTTTTCGTGTTCAATTCAGCCCGATCAGTATGGACCTAATCTTGGTCTTCTTGCTGCTGCATGCGCCAGCGGATACCGGATTCAAGAAAGCCATCGATATCGCCATCGAGCACCTTGGAGGGATCGCCCACCTCGAAATTGGTGCGTAAGTCTTTGACCATCTGATACGGGTGCAGCACGTAGGAGCGCATCTGGTTGCCCCAAGAGGCGTTACCACCGGCGCCCAACGCATCGAGCTCAGCTTGTTCCTCCTGACGCTTGCGCTCCAGTAGCTTTGCCTGCAGCACGCGCATGGCCGAGGCCTTATTTTGGATCTGCGACTTTTCGTTTTGGCAGGTCACCACAATGCCGGTGGGAATGTGGGTCAGGCGCACCGCCGAGTCGGTGGTATTGACGGACTGGCCGCCCGGACCAGAAGACCGATAGACATCGACGCGCACGTCATTGTCCGGGATATCGATGTGGTCGGTCTGCTCCACCACCGGCAAAACTTCTACCTCGGCGAAGGAGGTCTGGCGCCGCCCTTGGTTATCAAAGGGCGAGATGCGCACTAGGCGGTGCGCCCCCTGCTCCACGGAAAGCTGGCCGTACATGTATTCACCGTGGACGACAAAGGTCGCGGACTTGATACCGGCCTCCTCTGCATAGGAAATGTCATAGACGTCAACCTTGTGGCCGTGCTTTTCTGCCCAGCGCGTGTACATGCGCATGAGCATTTCGGCCCAGTCGGCCGCGTCCACACCGCCGGCGCCGGAGCGGATATTGATAACCGCCTCACGCGGGTCATATTCACCAGAAAGCATGGTGGTGACCTCCAGCGATTCGATGGCCGACTCCAGGGAATCGAGCTCATCATCCGCCAGGGAGGTATCCCCCTCTTCTTCCGCGAGTTCGTACATCACGGGCATGTCCTCTAAGCGCCCGCGCAGCGATTCCAGCTTGCGGACCTTAGCCTGCGCTGCGGAAAGCTCGGAGGTGACTTGTTGCGCGTAGGCGGGGTCGTCCCACAAGGACGGGTCTCCGGCCTGGGCCTCTAGTTCCCGAATGCGGGCAGCCAAAGCCTCCGGGTCCATAACCTTCTCAATGGTGGTCAGGGTGGTTTCCAATTGCTTGAGCCGTGCTGTTACTTCGGGACGCATAGGCCCCAATCCTACCCACCCGGACTGCATAATTAGCCATCGGCCGCGTTTAGGGTGACAATGGTGGGCATGGATCAAAAGCCGAGCTTGCAGGAGATGATCGATGCGGTCATCAAGACCTTCATTGTCGCGCACGCGGATGACGGGGATGCGCACCTAGCGCAGGCCCTTGTCTATAACGCCGGCCGCCTGGCCTGGCGCTTGCGCGAGATGGGCGTCGACGTAGAGCACAAGACTTCTATCTCGGACGTTGTTACGGATGCGGACAGGGCGGCCGAGCGCTTCGTTGCGGGCGTGCTCGAGGCCGTGCGCCCAGAAGACGGCATCCTCGGCGAAGAGGGTGCGGCCCGCGAGTCCCAGTCCGGCCGCACCTGGGTCATTGACCCGGTTGATGGCACCTACAACTTCTCTTCCGGCTCCGATTATTGGTGCTCTGCCCTCGCGCTTACCGACGCCACCGGGATCATCCTCGGCGCCGTCCACCGCCCCGCCATGGGCTATACCTGGTTCGGCGGCCGGGACTACCCCACTTCCCTCGACGGCAAGGAGGTAGCTCGCCTGCAGGAGAAGCCGGCCGAACAGATTTCTCTATCCACGTATCTGCACCCAACCTCGCTGGTAGATGCGGATATCCGCGGGGCATGGCAGCGCGTGGCGGAAAACTTTGCTACAGTCCGTATGCTCGGTGCCGGTTCTGTTGACCTGTCCTCCGTGGCCGATGGCACATGGGGCGCATGGATGCAGCATTCGGTGGCGGATTGGGATTGGTTCCCCGGCAAAGCCCTCGTGGAGGCGGCCGGCGGTGCTGCCCGCAAGGTAGAAGCCGGCGGTGTCGAATGGTGCCTGGCCGGCAATAAACAGGTAGTGGATCAGATGGAGGATTGGCTCCGTGGGTAAGTTCAAAGAAGACTTGGGCCTCGCGCTCGAGCTGGCGGGCCATGCCGATGTAGTGACCATGCATCGTTTCGAGGCCTCAGACCTTTCCGTCAAGGAAAAGCCAGATATGTCTCCCGTATCGGATGCGGATCTCACCTGTGAGAAGCATATCCGCGAGTCCCTCAAGCGCTCCCGCCCGCGCGATGAAGTGCTGGGTGAGGAATACGGCGGCGAGGCCTGCTATAAGGGTCGCCAGTGGGTCATCGATCCCATCGACGGCACCAAGAATTTCGTGCGTGGCGTCCCCGTATGGGCCACGCTCATCTCCCTTTTGGAAGATGGCGAACCGGTAGTCTCGGTGGTTTCCGCACCCGCCCTGCGCCGCCGTTGGTACGCCGCCAAGGGCGCTGGTGCCTTCCGCGTTTTCGGCGGCGAGCCGAAGCGCTTGAGCGTATCCCACGTGGAAAAGCTCGCCGATTCTTCGCTGGCTATGAGCTCGCTGACCGGTTGGGCCGAACGCGGCCTGCGCGATCAGTTCCTCGCGCTCACGGACAAGACCTGGCGTCTGCGCGGCTATGGTGATTTCTGGTCCTACTGCCTCGTGGCCGAAGGCGCGGTAGACATCGCCGCCGAACCCGAGGTGTCCTTGTGGGACCTCGCCGCGCCTTCCCTCATCGTGACCGAGGCCGGCGGTACTTTCACGGACCTGGGCGGAAACCCCGGCCCGCACGGTGGATCCGGCGTCGCCTCCAACGGTCTGCTCCACAAGCACGCCCTTGCCGCATTGCAGGGCTAGGGATTTCTCCGCAGCTGGAGCAGAACTGGGCCGCGGCGCTCGGCAACCGCACCCGAACAACCACCCGCCTGCGCGCAATTCCCGCAGCCACCGCTAGGGCACGAGGTCAGCGATTCTTTCACTAGCTCCTCGCTGCGCTCGAGGTAGGCCAAGATTACCTCCACGGTCCCCTGCCCCAACCCCGCCGCCTGTGCAATGTCGGCAGGATTGGATTTTCCCTGTGTGATGGCCTCCTTGACCTTCTCCGTGGGGCTCATAGGAAGACCTTGAGGATTTGAAATACTCCTACCGCAAGGATCCAGGCGGTTGCTAGCTGCAGCGCAAACCCGATGAGGGTCCACTTCCAACCTATTTCTCGCCGCTGTGCGGCCACCGTGGCCACGCAAGGGGTATAGGCCAGAAGGAAGACCATATACGCCCACACCGCAGCCAGCCCGTGCCCGCCAGAGGCCGCATCGAAGTCGGCGCGAATATGGCTAGCCAACGGAGATTCTGCTTGCTCCTCTGGTGCATCGTCAGTGACGTCTTCTACCGCATACGTCTGAGCCCAAGTGGAAATGAGAGTCTCCTTCGCCACGAACCCGGTGACAAGCGGCCCGGTGAGGGACCAAGAATCAAACCCAGCAGGTGCAAAGACCGGGGACATCGCTTTAGACACCGCACCGTAGGCGGAATCTTGCGGCGCTACCGCCTCTTCGTTGAAGGAGTGCCCACCAGTGACCGGAATAGACATCAACAACCAGATGACCACGACCGTAGCCACAATGATGCCTCCGGCGGTGTGCAAAAATCCTTTGAGTCTTACCCACATGACCGACACGGTGAGTTTAAACGTAGGCAACTGATAAGCCGGAAGATCGATAACCAGGGCTTCGGATGGCATGGCGCGCCATACCGTGCGGCGCAAGGCGAGGCCTACCAACACCACCAGTGCGATAGACAGCACGTACATGGCGAATACCGCGGAACCAGCATGAGCGGGGAAAAAGACCTGCGCCAGCATCATAAACACGATGAGCCGGGCCGAACAAGAGGTGAAGGGGATAAGCAGGCAGGTGAGGATGCGATGGCGGACGTCGCCAAGCACGCGCGTAGCCGAAATCGCCGGGACATTGCAGCCATAGCCCACCACAATGGGGATAAAGGCCTTGCCGGGCAGGCCGATGGCGCGCATGACGCGGTCAGTGACCACCGCCGCGCGCGCCATGTAACCGGAATCCTCTAGCACCGCCAAGCACAGAAACATCAGCGCGAGGAGCGGCGCAAAGGTGAGCACCATGCCCACACCACCGATGAGCCCATCTACCAGTAGGCCCGTTACCAGCCAATGGTCTGGGAGGATACTGCGCGCTGCATCGGATACAGGGCCGGTAATGAACGCCTCCAATCCGTCCTGCAGCGGCCCTGCGACCGTAGTGGTGATAAAGAAGACGGCCCACATCACCGCCAGGAATAGAATCGGTCCGAGCACTGGGTGCAATACCAAGCGGTCTACGCGCTGGCTAAGTGGCTCCCCCACATTTTCATGGCTGACTGCAACTTTCTCGGCCGCATCCAGATCCGCAAAGCGCTGGTCCACATCGGCGTTGGGGCGGATAGTCTGTGGCTCCGTCTGCATTGCTTTTGCAACGGCGCCCTCCAGCGCATCGAGGTTTTCTCGGCGGCGACCATTGACGCTGACCACCGGCATGCCCACGGCGCGCGATAGCGCGGAGGTATCGATGCTAATGCCCTGCTGCTTGGCGACGTCCTCTTTAGTAACCCCCACCACCACTCGATACGGGTATTCCGCAATTTGGAATGCGAGGTTAAGCCCTCGCGCCGGCGCAGTGGCATCCACCAACACCACAACCACATCTGGGCGCTCACACGGTGGGCACTCAACGAGCATATCTCGGGTGAATTCCTCGTCCGGACTCATTGGTTCCAAGGAATAAGCACCGGGCAGATCGATGATGTCGAAGGCCTCTGGCCGCGCATTCCACAAACCACGGCTGACTTCTACGGAAGTGCCCGGCCAGTTGCCGGTCTGGACCTTCGCTCCGGTCAACGCGTTGAACAAGGTAGATTTGCCGGAATTTGGAGCCCCGACCAAGGCTAGGACAGGCGTTCCCTCCGCGGCGATACGCATGGAGGATGCGGAATGACAGCTTGGCGCTGCGGTTTTGCGTGCCATTATGCTGACACCGGGATAACTTCGAGCTGGCGCAGCGTATGCGCATCTACCGCATACCGAGCACTGCCGATAGTAACCAAGCGCGCCCCACCGGCCACCTTACGCCCGATCTGCACGCGCACCCCTGGCCGGAATCCCAGTTCACGCATACGCAGCGCCAACGCCGGCTGCGACTCAATCGCATGCCGCAGGCAGCATTCAGGTAGTTCTACCAATGCGTCCACTGGGGCTTGATCGGCACGCATACATTCAGACCTTTCGCCGGTCTGCTGGGTGCGGGTGCGGGACAATAAGGACAGCTGCAACATCGCGCGGTCACCTCGGTTCTCTCGGTCCGGCTCACGCCGGTGATGTTAGCCACACCTAAGTAGCTTCTAGATAAGCCTAACCTTAGTCCGCAAAAGGGTTTCACACAAGCGCCGATTAGTTGTGATTATCAGCACTAGACAGAGACATAAAAGTGCCCGCTCCCAGTACATCGGGAGCGGGCAAAGAGCAGGGACGAGGTTAGTCCTGCGGTAGCGCGAAACCAGCGCCTACGCCGCCACGGCGATTCATATCCTCCAGGACTGCATCCATGGTGGTTGCGGCGGTTGGGTTATGGACCGGCCCCTGCAATGGGGTACGGCACGGGAAATTCACCGGCAGGAAACCACCGGTAATCGAGCCAACTAGGCGGCCATTGACCAACAATGGAGCGCCGGAATCGCCCATCATGGCACACACCTGGTTAACCTGAATCTTCTTTGCCTGCTGATAGGTCATGCCGCAGGTCTTGCCGGTAGCGACACCCTGCTTGCACACCTGCTGCCCCGGCTTAACGCCACCACCCAACTCATTGACGGTCACGCCATTATACGAACGGGATACCTTGGCCTTAGAGCCGAACTCAATGACGGCGTAATCCAGGTCCTCGTTCTTAGACACTACGGTGCCCGTCGGGCCGATCTGCTCCGAATCGGCGGAGGTAACAGGATCTCCCACATTGCCGCAGTGCGCGGCGGTCAGACCCACCTTGCGGCCAGCATTATCCTTGCCCGCCACGGTCAAGGTGCACATCGATTCCTTATTGACATAGAGCGGGGTGCCTGGGCCGTAGAGCGACTCGCCCTCATTCATGGCCGCAACAGATTCTTCGGGAATGCGTGGGGCATCAAACATAGAGCCCGGAACGCGGTGCAATACGTAGTCAGCCTGTGGCTTGCCCGCAGCTACCTTGGAAAATCCATCATTTTTCCACTTGTAGTTCGGATTGGTGCCCTTAGGTTTAAATTCCGGCTGGGTAGCCTGCTCCGCTAGGCCGATGGGATTCGGGTTGGTCATTGGCTCCGCGTACTGCGCCTGCTGGGCCGTATGCTGCACGGCTTGCTGCGCGTTGTGCACAGAGGAATCTACGGCGTCGGTGACGTTCTTATCCACCTGCGGGGTTTGGATACCAACCCCCGCCAGGCCATCTCGGACCTGGTTAATAATCCCTGCGGAGTCGAAATCCGGTTGGGGCAATTCCTGGGCGCCTGCGGCCGGGGAACCCAGGAAAAACGCACCAGCGAAAGCCGAGCCCACCAGGACTTTCTTGAGGTGCGGTATGCGAAGCATCAAGGTACCTACTTTCAGTTGTCAACATCGTGCAAGCTCGATACTGGCACGAAAAAATTGTGGAAACAGCAAACTGCTGTGACTGTGTCCAAGCCGTTATATTTCTTCCAGAATTCGGGGGTGATCACCCCTCCCCTATCATTGGCCACATGGTCACACCGCTGTCTTATTCCGATACTTCTGACTTCCCGCAGCTGCACATGTCACGAGTCATCGACTCTGATTTTGATACCGCCGCACACCGGCTATTCCGCTGGTCAATCCAACGCAGCGGCCTTTTCCGCGTGCGCCCCACCCATGAGGTGGTAGAGCTCGGCGCGGAGGTCACCATGGGCCTCGGCCCATGGGATTTTCGCTGTCGCGTAGTCGATGTCTTCCACGAAGACGGCCGCTGCGGGTTCACCTACGGCACCCTTCCCGGACACCTCGAGCGCGGCGTAGAAACCTTTACCCTTGAGCGCCTGCGCGACGGTCGCACCCTGCTGCTTATCGACGCCGCCTCCGAGCCCTTCCTCCCCTTCCTGCGCCCACTCGTGGACGTGCCAAGGCGCCTGCTTATCAGCCGGCTATATCTCCACGCGCTGGACTAAGCGGCAACGATAGCCGCATTCATCTCGCCTTTAAGCTGTCCGTTCTACCTTTTGTGGTGCTCACCAGGAATTGAACATCAGGTCATGCTGGGAGCGGCAGCGGCTTAGGACAGCCGTGGGTTCGTTGACAAGCAGCACCTGTGGATCCTCTACTAAGGGTGCAACCTCTTCTCCCCCATCACGTTAAGAGAACTTTTTCCTCTACGGTATCCACAAAAGATCGGATGATTGCCGAGTATATTTCGATCAAATAAAGCCGCCTCCCTGTAAGGAGACGGCCCTTTAATCCGAAGAAAACGTGGATCTAATTCTTGCGTTTATCTTCGATGGATTCGCGTGCGTCACGAACAGCGCCCTTGACGCGATCGAAGAATCCGCCCTTCTTCGTGGTCTCTTCTTGGTACTCGTGAGCCTTATCTTCCACAAAGCCCTTAGCACGCTGGAAGGCATCACCTACGGCGCTACCTGCCTCCGATGCCTTCCCCTTCAGCTGGTCCAAACGCTCATTGCCAGCCTCGCCGGTGACGTCATCTGCTTCGTCTCGGTCATCGCCAGACATCTCTGGATCTACATCCAGATCATTGACAGAGGTTGGGGTCTCACCAGCAGCTTCTAGATCAATGTCTGGCTGCTGCGGGGCAGTTCCAATGTGCTCTTCTTTTGCTTCACCCACGATGTGCTGGCTAGGCGCGTAATCCGCGTTGTTCTCATCCAGCGCTTCCTGCAGGTCCGGCTGCTGTGGGGCGGAACCAATGTGCTCTTCCTTTGCCTCACCCACGATGTGCTGGCTAGGCGCGTAGTCTGCATTGTTCTCATCCAGCGCTTCCTGCAGGTCCGGCTGCTCGGCAGCCTTAGCCACATGTTCTTCCTCCGCTCCAGCGACAACGTGGTTCTGCGGCTCATACTTGCTTGCGGTGGACTCATCGCCATCCGCAGATGGCTTACCGACCGGCTTGGACAGGCCGGCAGCGCCTGCGGCACCCGCAGCAACTGCACCAGCAGCGGCACCTGCAGCCGCCCCAGAGGACTTGTCAGACTTAGCAGCTGAAGACACAGAATCCTCAGAAGCTAAGTACTTGTATTCGTTACGGTCCAAGTCGACCTCGTGGCCTAGATCGTTTGCCATTGCTACTTACTCCTTTTAATAGATTTATCTTCTTCCTTCTAGGGTTCCAGAAAGTTCAGGAGCGTGCACGGAAATGGGTATGGGAAAGCGTCGACCGGTGGATGGATCAGTCATCTCTAAACACTCAACATAGAAGGTTTCGCGTACGAGTTCAGCGGTCATTACCTCCTCGGTAGGCCCTTCGGCCACAATGCGTCCCTCACGCATGGCTACGATTCGATCGGCATAACGCGCGGCATGGACCATATCGTGGACCACCATGACCACTGTGGTCCCAGCGCCATTGAGGTCTCGAATCAGATCCAAAATGGACAATTGGTGCGCGGGGTCGAGGTAAGTAGTTGGCTCATCAAGCAAGGTAATTGGTGTTTCTTGGGCCAAGGTCATGGCGAGGAAGACGCGCTGGCGCTGACCGCCGGAAAGGTCTGCCGCAGGGGCGTCGAGAAGCTCGCTCACCCCAGCACGCGAGGCAGCACGCTCAACCGCTGCATGATCTCCGGCCCGCATCGTCGCTAGCGCCCCTGTATAGGGATAGCGGCCGTAACCGATGACGTCGCGCACTAGTACCCCTTCCGGAGCCACGGGATGTTGTGGCAGAAAAGAAACTTCACGGGCAAAGGCACGCGAGGAATACTTGCTGATATTTTGGTCCGAGAGGTACACCGCGCCTGCGCTGGGCGTAAGCTGGCGGCCCAATGTCTTGAGAAGCGTCGACTTGCCGCAGCCATTCGGCCCGATCAGAGCGGTTACTTGACCACTGGATAAGTGAAGATTTACATCCTTGACCACATCGGGGCCACCGTAGCCCACGGTTAATTCGCTACACGTCAGGGTCATGTCTAGCCTCCGTTTCGCACTCGGGTCAGCCGAGTCAATAGGAAAATGAAATACGGTGCACCGATCAGCGCGATGAGCGCGCCAACGGGGATTTCCGTGGGGGCGAAGGCCCAGCGACCGAGCGTATCGCATGCGGTCACAAGGACCGCGCCGCCCAGGGCCGCCACGGGTATTTGCCGGCGCAGGTTCGCGCCAACAACCAAGCGAGCAGCATGTGGGACGATGAGTCCGGCGAAGCCCAAGACTCCGGCCGCGGCGACTCCCGCGGCGCCGAGGATGACGGCTAATGCTACTGCTATTAGGCGCCACATCTTGGTGCTCACGCCGATGCCGGCCATGGTCGAATCATCCAGCGCGAGCATATCCAGGTGTCTTGCCACCACCATCGAGACGGTTAGGGCGAGAAGGATAAAAGGGGCGACAATGGTGGCATCGCCAAGCGAGCGGGCGTAAAGCGAACCTTTCAACCATGTCATGGCCGCTCCTGCCTCTGGGGCGGCCCGCACCAAGAGCAATTCGGTGATGGCGCCCAGCCCAAAGGATACCGCCACCCCGGTAAGCGGCAGGCGCACCGGATCACTTGCCCCGCGTCCGGCGAGGAGAAGAACCACCCCAGTTCCCGCCAACGCGCCAATAAAGGCAATAAAAGTCAGCAGGTGGGCCGGCAGGGCACCTGCTCCCATAAGTACCGCAACGGCCGCGAGTCCGCCGCCGGAGGTAATACCCACCGTATCTGGTGCGGCCAGAGGATTGCGTAGCGCGGATTGCAATAGACAGCCAGAAACGGCCATGGCAATACCTGCGTAGATTCCCACCAAGATCCGCGGGGCGCGGTACTTCCAGATAAGCGGCTCTCCGGTAACGAAGGCGGTAATCACCTCGCCCGGCGGTTTCATCACCGCACCGACGCCCATGCCGATTATTGCGCTCAACGCCAACGCCAAGATGAGTCCTACTAGCACGCCAACAAATCTCTTATGCCGCATGCTTCCTCCTCCCCAACGCATGGACGGACCACAACACTAATGGCATGCCAGCCAAAGAAGTCACGATGCCCACTGGGGTCTCGGCCGGCGCCCAGATTGCCTGGCCAACCGAGTCGGCCACCAGAAGCACCGCTGCTCCAACAATTCCAGCTACGCACAGCCCCATGCGGTGGTGCGGGCCGCACACCCGCCACGCTACGGTCGCGGCCATCAACCCCAAGAAGCCAATCGGCCCAGTTGCAGCTACGGCCGGAGCAATAAGCACTACCGCCGCCACAATGGCAGCCAACCGAATGCGCTCCGGCTTCGCGCCGACAGCACCGGCCACGGCATCGCTTGCTACGAGCAAGTCCAGCATTTTTGCACCGACTAAGGTCAAGGGAACCACGACCAGCACGGCAATCAGCGCGGGCATAATATCGCTTAGGCGTGCACCGGCAAGCCGGCCAGAAAGCCACGACATCACCGTCGCCAGTTGAGCTTCATCCACCACCAGGAAAATGGAGGTCAAGGCACTACACAGTGCGGAAACGGCAACGCCAACGAGTACCATGCGCTGGATCGCACCGCTCTTGCCGACGCCCACCGTCACCCCCACAGCAATCCCCGCACCCAGCAGCGCACCGGGCAGCTGGTCAACGCTCGAGGTTTCGCTTCCTAAAAACATTGCGGTTGCGACTGCACCGAGTGCCGCACCGGAGTTCACACCAGTGATGGACGGATCGGCGAGCGGATTCGCGGTTGCCGTGCGCAGCAATAACCCACCTACACCTAGTGCAATACCGACCACCGTGGTAGCAAGGAGACGGTCAAAAGCCACGCTATGCAGCTCTTCTTCTAACCACGGGGTATCAACTGGCACCTGAACATGGCGGAGCCGCCACCACCACACAAAGGCAGCGGCAGCGGTTGCAAGGACCAAGCAGACGCTGGCTTTAGTTCGAGGTGCCACTACTTTTCAGCGGCGATAATGTCATCGAGCATATGCTCGGCAGATAATGGCCCGCGGGCGCGCGACCAGATATCTTGGTCTACCTCTACGATGTCACCGCTGCCCTTGGCATAGGGCGTCTTTTTAAACGCTTCGACGTCCTTGTACATAAAGACTCGGTCAGCCTTCATTCCAGGGAGCTTATCGCCGGTCAGTTCCGCTACATCAGTCTTAGATTCGATAGAAGACTTCTCGCCGTCGAAGGCATAGTCATAGCCCACTTTACTCAGTAGCGACTGAGGGAAAGAGGGGTTGACCCAGGTATAGAGCATCTCGCTGGACCAGCCAGCCACGACCGCACGACTCCCCGGCTTTACCGTGTCCTTGGTCTGAGCAATCTTGGCCTCGATGCGCTGACGGACTTCTTTAGCCTTTTCCTCTTTGCCGAGTTTGGCCGCGATCTCATCCATCGAGTCCAACACGTCCGAGTAGGTTTCATCTGGGTAGGATTCCGTCTGCGCAATCTCTTCCAGTTGCGGCATGATATCAGCTTGACGGGTAGGGCTAGCCAAAATCAGATCTGGTTCCAAAGACTGGATAACTTCTAGGTTCGGCTGCTTGGCTTGGCCCACGGAGGTCGCCTGACCTAACTGTCCCTTCAACGTAGTTGGTGCCTCCGACTTACCGATTTCCACGATTCCCACTGGGTCCACATCGAGGGCCTTGAGAATTTCCTCGTAGCGCCAATCAAGCGCCACAACTCGCTCGATCTTCTTTTCTCCGTTTCCTTCCTTAGAAGAAGAATCAGAAGAACACGCAACAAGGCCTGCGCCTAGGGCTAGAGTGGCTACGAGTGCGATAACTGCACGCACATTCATGAAGTCTTTCTTTTGCATAGGCTTACCTTACCTAGGTAAGGGTTTGCTGTCTAGAGCCTGATTGCTACTTTCCCGCTACAGACCATGTCGCCGCACGTTCACTAGATTCCGCCCAGTAAGCAAAAATAAAAAATGGCCCTCACCGGCGAACCGATGAGGGCCTGGAAGTTGGTAGCGGGGGCAGGATTCGAACCTACGACCTCTGGGTTATGAGCCCAGCGAGCTACCGAGCTGCTCCACCCCGCGTCGAGATGACTTCCATCATCTGCGCTTTAACAGTGCGTTAACACAAAGTGTATTCGCTCTGTCCTGGCGACTCATGTAACTATACATAGAGAAAGGCACCTACCCAAATCCGCTGGGCAGGTGCCTAATCCATCGCGATTATAAGCCGGAACTACTTCTCCGTCGACTGGTAGGACTCGACTGCTTTGTCGAGCTCATCCAAGGCGCGTCCGTATTCCTCGAAGGAACCATCGCGTGCATCCTCAAGGCCCTTCAAAGCCTTGTTGATGTCATCGATGGCGCCGGCCTGGTCGGAAGAGGAAGGCGCAGAGGCCGGGGCCGAAGGCTTGTCCTCCTTGGCATCCTTCTTATTCTTGTCGTCCTTGGCGCCATCCTTGTCCTCGGAATCGCCCTCGACTTCCTCAATGTTTTGGGCAGCCTTGGCATCGATTCCAACTTGTTCAAGCGCATCACCAATAGTCGGAGCGTAGCCTACGCGGCCCTTATAGGACACGAGCACGCGCAACAGCTTCGGGAAGGCAGAGGCCTGGTCCTTGCGCTGCGAGTAGATCGGCTCGAGGTACAGGATTTCGCCGCCACCTACTGGCAGGGCTAGCAGGTTGCCATTGTGCAGGTCGTTAGTGCCCTCCCACAGGGTACGGTCGCGGGCGACCTGGTCGGAGGACATCATCGCATCCTGGGCCTGCTTCGGGCCCTGGGTCTGCGTATTGGTGGGCAGCACTCGCACGGTGATATCGCCGTAGTTTTCCGGATCGGAGGATACGGCCATGTGCGCAGACAAGAACTCGCGGTTGAGGCCACGATAGGACGTGGTTAGCTGGAAGGTCGGCTTGCCGGTCTTCGGATCTGCGGCCATTACGTAGTACGGCGGCTGATTGAGCTGGCGGGATTCCTCCGCAGTGGGGTCATTCGGCACGGACCAGAAAGCATCGTTATTGAAGAAGACGTTCGGGTCATCCACGTGATAGCGGGCCAACAGGTCACGCTGCACCTTGAACATATCCTCCGGGTAGCGGAAGTGCTCGCGCAGCTCATCGGAGATCTCCGCCTCAGGCTTAACGACGTCCGGGAAGACGCCCTGCCAAGCCTTGAGCACCGGGTCATTCTTGTCGAACTCGTACAGGTCCACAGTGCCGTCATAGGCATCGACGGTGGCCTTGACCGAGTTGCGGATATAGCCGACCTTGTCATTGACCAAGCGCTGGGTGGTGCCATCGGGATTGAGGGTGTCCTGGGTGGCGTCGGAAAGCGAGGCACGCTGGGAGTAAGGCAGGGACTCCAAGGTGGTATAGCCATCCACAATCCACTTCAGGCGGCCATCAACCACTGCCGGGTAGGTAGCAGAATCGGTGGTCAGCCACGGAGCAACCTTTTCCACGCGTTCGCGCGGGTCGCGGTCATACAGCAGCTTCGATTCGCTGCCGACGCGATCCGAGAGCAGGAAATTCAGCTCACGGTACTTGGCGGCGTACATGGTGCGGTCAAAGATATTGCCAATGTCAACGCCGCCCTTGCCGTCATAGGTGTAGGTGGAGCTATCGGTGTCATACTCGACCGGATTATCGCCGGTCTGGCCGGTGATCGCGTAGTCCATTCCGTCGGCCGCGCCGGCAATGACCGGGCCGTAGTAAATGCGCGGCTGGTCTACCTTAATGCCAAGGGACTTCTCTGCGTCCTGGGTCTCGCCTTCGCCCTCAGACTCGCCGGCCTGGGTCTGTAGGTCAGACACGGTAAAGATGGGGAAGCCACCGCGGGCAGACCCTGCATCGCGAGCTACCTCGTCGACCTTATTGGCCTGGGCTGCCACAAAACCGTTGCCGTGGGTGTAGACGGTGTGGCGGTTAATCCAGTCTGACTGGTTCTCTCGCAGCTCGTTCGGATCCAGCTCGCGGGCGGCGACGACGAAGTCGCGCTTCTTGCCGTCGATCTTGTAGCGGTCCATCGACAACGTCTCTGGGAAACCATAGAAGTTCTTCAGCTGCTGCATCTGAGTAAAGGTAGGAGAAAGGATCTCCGGATCCAGCAGGCGGAGGTTATTGATGGTGGCGTTATCAGAGGCCACCTTGTCATCGGAGACATCATCTCCGCCCCAGTTGTCTTCATAGGTGACGTGTTCATCCGTGAGCCCATAGGCAAAGCGCGTGGCCTCGATATTGCGGGCGATGGATTCTTCTTCCTTAGCCTGGCGGTTGGGCTGGACGGAAAAGCGTTCCATCAGCAGCGGCCATGCCTGGCCAATGACCAGCGAGGACAGCAGCATCAGCACCACGGCCAGGCCGGGGATGCGCAGGTCCTTGATGACAACGGCCATAAACAGGGCCACGGCCACAAAGACGCCAATGATCATCAATATGATCTTCGCCGGCAAGTAGGCGTGGATATCGGTATAGGAACCACCGGTGAAGAGGTCGTGCTGGGTATTAAGCAGCTCATAGCGCTCCAACCAGTAGCCAATGACCTGGGCTACCATCCACAGGCCGGCGGTTACCGCCAGCTGCAGGCGGGCTGGGTGGGAAATGGATCCGCGCACACCGGCGGCCTTATTGCCAATGCGGATGCCGCCCAGCACGTAGTGGCCGAAAAGCGCGATGAGGAAGGCCAGAATCAACAGGATGGATAGGGTGCTCACCACCATCTTCAGAACTGGCAACGTGAAGGCATAAAAACCTAGGTCGTGGTGGAACTGGGCGTCTTGTTCGCCGAATTCCTGGCCGTTGAGGAAGAGCAACACCGTGCGCCAATTGGCCTGACCGATGAAACCGGCGATGACGCCCACGACGGCGGGGATGACCTTGAAGAAGACGCCCATGGACTTCTCAATGGACTTGCGGTATTGATACACCGGCGAGTTCAGGTCCCCAAGGTCGAGCGAATCCGGGCGCCCGCGCCAGGCAAAGTAGCCGGCGGCCCACACCACTGCGGCGGCAATAAGGCCAAAGATGATAAAGAGGACTATTCGCGCAATAATCGCGGTGGTGAAGACGTTCCGGTATTCAATCGCACCAAACCACCTCCAATCCGTGTACACGCCCACGAGCATGGGGCCGAAGAACAAAAGGACGGCAATGATGGCCGCAATGATTGTCGCGACCCGCGGGGGCCGCTTCAACGGGGCGGCTGGTGTGGATGACCCTAAGGACAACGCCAGCTCCAATCAACTAGTGCGAATTTAAAACCTGTAGACTTCTTCCAGCTTAAGGAAGCAATACACAGATAACGAATAAGGATGTTCATGAGTTCCCCCGAATTATCACAGCCAGCTTTAAACCGCGCGATGACCGAAGCCGTGGAATTCGTCCACGCGGAAGGCTGGGACGCTCGGCCCACCATCTTCGCGCTGGTTCCCACCCACTTGGTAGCCGATCAGCTTGCCGCGCTCGATGAAGAGGACGCGGCGCCGCTTACCCTCATCGTGCAAGATAATGTGCCCGAAAACATTGAGCCCGGTTCTGAACAGCTGGCCGATTATGTCTCCCGCCTGGCCTGGCCCCGGGAGGTTGCCGGCGTCATCTTGGCCCAAGAAATTAAGTTCCGCGATACCTCTAGCGAGGACCCCTCCCCTCGCCCGGCGCGCCTTTATTCCGGGGCACTGCGAGAGGAAGGCATCGAAACCACCTTGCTGCAGCTGCGCCCCACCGAGGAAGAGCTGGAAGCGGCCGGACCGTTCGCAGAAGATGACATCCAGCTGCGCGGCGGCCCCCAGGTAGCTCCGGGGGTCATTGCGGCCTTGCGCTATGGGCTGAACCAAGACCCGGATGAGCTAGATTAGACTGAAGTGACAATTCTCGCCTGCGACTAAGGAGCATTTTCCTACCGTGCGACGCATTACTCTCACTCGCCTGACCGCCACCCGCGCCACCGCAGCAGCGCTTCTGCTGGGTGTAGGCGTGAGCACTGCCGCTTGTTCCTCGGACGATGCCGCGCCTGCCGACGCCCCCGCGGAGACCTCCCCTGCCGGCGCCGAGTCCACCGTCCCTGCGGCGGATACCGCTGAGGAAACCAGCACCGCCTCTAGCTCCTCTTCCACCGTTGCGTCCAGCGCGGAATCGAGCGCGGCGGAAAGCTCGGAGGCGTCTGAGGGGGCGTCGGCAAGCAAGGAGCCCGGCAACGAAAAATTGGAAAAGTCGGTGGCCAAGGCCTATGACATCTTTGCGCCGGTAGCGCCCAAGGAGCTCTTCGCGCACTTCGACCGCTGCGATTCCACGGGCGGGGACGATTCCTATAACTGCTCTGGGCCGGAGGTAGGCCAGTTCCAGTTCTTCCGCTCGCATTCCAAGGCCAAGCAAACCACGCAGGTGCTCACCGAGCTGCGCAGCTCGCAGGTCATTGAGGATGACGGCGACCGCGTCGTAGGCTGGTCCACCTTGGGAACCACCGCGGTTATCACCGTGGTGGACAACAAAGAAGGCATGGTTATGCAGCAGATGATCTCCTCCGACCAGGAGGACCCGGAAGAGAAGATCAAGGAGCTGGGCCTAGCTAAGTAGGCCGGCTACTGGCAGGTTTTAATATCCTTGCCGTCCGCGAAGTCCTTCATCGTGGACACCGCCTCATCCAAGGTGGAAACTTCCGCGATGGGCATATCGCCGTGGTCGCTCGCGGCGGCCTCGGAGCAATTATCCTTCGGCGCGAGGAAGAGCTCCGCTCCGGCCTCGTGCGCCGCGGCGATTTTATGTTGGATGCCGCCAATGGGGCCCACTTTGCCATCTTCCTGAATCGTGCCCGTACCGGCCACGAACTTGCCGCCGGTGAGGTCTTCCTCGTTGAGCTTATCGATGACCGCCAGGGTAAACATCATGCCGGCGGAGGGACCGCCAATATCCTGCAGGTTGTATTTGACCTTAATATCATCCTGCGGGACCGAGAGCATGGCGATGCCCAGCATTGCCCGCCCCTTCTGCTTCGGGTTCTCCCCTAGCTCTATTTCTTCTTCTTGCTCCTTGCCGCCCCGCTTGACTGTCAGCGTGACCTTATCGCCAGGGCTTTTCTGCTTGATGACGTCTTGGACCTCGCCCGGCTCCGAGACCTCCTTGCCGTCTACTGCGGTAATGACATCGTCCTTCTTCAGCGTGCCCTGCGCCGCGCCCTCATCCATGACTTCCGCGATGGTGATCTTTACCGGCAGGTGCAGGTAATCCATTGCCGCCACGGTGGCTGCAGACTCGGACTGGGTAAAGGCCTGCTTATTGGACTCTTCTACCTCTTTATCGCTCATATTCTGCGGAATGACGGTATCGATGGGCACGATGGTGTCATCGGTCATCATCCAGCGGCCCAGCGCCTGCGCGAGGGTCATATTGGTGCGCACGGAGACCGTGGTCATGTTGAGGTGGCCGTCGGTGTCATAGGTGTTCGGCGCTTGAACGTCAACGACCTGGGTGCCGTCGACCTCCCCCAACGTGTCCACCGTGGGTCCTGGGCCCTCGGCGGCATAAGGCACGGTCAAAGACACATCGGTGCCGGGGATATGGTCAAGCGATACCAACGCACCGGTGAGGACGACGGGGATGGCACCCCAGGCAATGGTGCGGACGCGACGGCTAGCAGGAGAATTCACGGATCAATACCCTACAACCTTTGCCGTAGTGTTCGCTGTCAGCGTAGCGGGGATCATGGAAAGTAGCCGGATGGTGCCGGTAGATTAGGACGCATGAGCAACGGATTCGGTTTTTCTTTCCCCAATAACGATGACGACGATAATGACGGACGTCGTGACCAGAACCCGTTCGGCGCATTCGGCGGCGCTAATGGTGGCGGCCTCGGTGACATGCTGAACCAGTTCGGTCAGATGCTGTCCGGCATGGGCTCTTCGATGAATTCGCCGGAAAACTCCGGCCCCGTTAATTACGACATGGCTAAGCGCATCGCCCTGCAGCAGATCTCGCAGTCCAAGGCGGTAAGCGCGGACGATACCAAGGCTGTGGAGGAATCCGTCCGCTTGGCGGAGCTCTGGCTTGATGACGCCACCTATTTGCCCACCGCCTCTGGCACGGCCAAGGCTTGGGATTCCAAGCAGTGGTTGGAAGAGACCATGCCGGCGTGGCAGCGCATGGTCACCCCGGTGGCAGAGCACATGAATGATGCTCAGCTGGACTCCATGCCGGAAGAGGCCCGCGAGATGATGGGCCCCATGACCAAGATGATGAACCAGATGTCTGGCATGAACTTTGGCATGCAGCTTGGCCACGCCTTGGGCGATTTGGCCTCCCAGGCGCTGACCGGCTCCGATTTCGGCCTGCCCATCGCCCCAGCCAATACCGTGGCACTGTTGCCACAGACCATCCAGAAGGTCGCCCGCGAGCTTAATGTTCCTGGCCAGGAAGTGCTGGTTTATATTGCCGCCCGCGAGGCTGCCCGCCAGCGCCTGTTCAAGCACGTGCCCTGGCTGGTAGAGCGCATCGTCTCCTCTGTAGAGGAATATGCCATCGGCCTGGTTATTGATACCTCCCATCTGGAGGAAGTCACCCGCGAGCTCAACCTCGAGTCCGGCGATCCACAGGCGATCCAGGACGCGATGAGCAAATTGCAGGGCATGGACCTCTCCCCGCGCATTACCTCCAAGAACACTGCGGCCGCATCCCGCCTCGAGACCCTGTTGGCACTGGTGGAAGGCTGGGCCGAGCACGTCGTTACTGAGGCACTGGGCGAGCGCATCCCGTCGACCTCGAAGCTGACCCAGGCATGGGCGCATCGCCGCAACACCGGCGGTTCCGCCGAGAACGCCTTCAGCAAGGTGGTCGGCATCGAGCTCAATGCCCCGAAGGTCTCTGAGGCCGCTGAGCTATGGCGTCGCGCCACCGTCGCCGTGGGCGCAGAAAAGCGCGATAAGGCTTGGGATCACCCGGACTTCCTGCCCACTGCGGAGCACCTCGATAACCCGGCCGCCTTTATCGATTCCCTGCTGGACGAAGGCCCGGATGAGGGCTTTGAAGAAGAGTTTGCCAAGCTGGAGGAAATGCTGAAGAACGGCGAGGATACCTCTGCGGCGCAGGGCGACGACTCCAAGGAGTCCGAGAATCCGGAAGCCAAGGACGAGAAGAAGGACAAGGGAAACGAGGACGAGGAGAACTAGCAGCCCCAGCGCTGATAGGCCTCAAGATAGCCCTTCGCCCGCTCGGCGTGGGGCGCCCTGTCCGCCCATTGCCAAAAATCCCGCCCATGGCGCGGGATGAAGGTGTGGGTGAGCTCGTGAATAATCACTGAATCCAGCACATAGTCCGGCACCTGTTGCAGCCGGTCACTGAGCCGAATATCCGCGGTGGAGGTAGTACAGCTACCCCACCGCGTATTTTGATTGCTCACCCACCGAATAGAGCCGATGGTTGCACGGCCATCTAAATACGCCGCGTTAAGCCGCCGCGCACGTTCTTCGAGTTGGGCGTCCGTGCGGCGGCCACTGCCCTGTTTCTTTTCCACCCGCGCCAACATGTCTGCGACTGCTTCGCGCTCATCACGCGCGGACATCCACGCGGGAATACGTACCTCGAGCACCCCGGATACCATGCGCGCCTGCACGGTTTTCTTCCGCTTGGCAGAGCGAATGACTTTGACCTCTGGGGGCTGCGGTGCGGTTTGCTGCGTGCTCGACATGACAGGTGATTGTACCTGTGGTGCAATGGAGACCACATACTTCGGGGGAAGGGGTTAAAGGCGTGGGGATTTCTGCCACCCAGGTGGTCTTGGCGCCAGGCAGCGCAGTGTTTTGCCGCGAGGAAACGGTGATCCAATTTGGCATGGATGCCACCCGCGTTGGGGTTGCGGAAACTGGAAGCGCGCTCGCCGTCGCGACAGCTTTCAACACCGCTCGCGAGCCAGTGGCCCCGGAGGACTTGTCCCACCGGCTGCGTGCCGCAGGGCTTGAGGATGCGGCGGCGCTGAGCCTCATTGAAGATGCACTGGACTATGGCATCCTCTGGCCACACAACGAAGCCGATGACAAGGCAGACACCATTGTCCTCATGGGCGAGTCCGCCCTGGCACACAGCCTTCGCGCGCGCCTTGAGGCGGATGGCTTCCAGGTGCGCATACCGCTGGAGGAGGACAATGTCTTTTCCTATATCCACGACCTCGACGGCATGTATCCGGTCCTCGCCGTGGACCAGCTGCACTGCCCGCTGGACTGCGCGAATGCACTCGCGGGCACAGCAACCACGTGGATTCCGGTGTCTTTGCTGGACAATCGTGGCGTCATCGGACCGGTACGGCTGCGGGGCCAAGGACCGTGCCCATTGTGCGCGCACTTGGCGCGCGTGGATATGGACCCGCTTTGGAATATCATCAGCACCCAGCTCACCCGCGTGCGCCGCACGCCAGAAGCCGTGGTGCTCGATGCGGTTGCGGCGCATACGCAGGTGATAATCCGGCGGCTGATGGGGCGGCCGCTGCCGCCAGGCGCACCGACCGCAAAGCCGCGCCCCGGACAGCAATGGGAGGTCGATATCTACGGACACCACCAGCAGCGCACCGTCATAGCGCATCCACGCTGCCCGGTGTGCTTCGGCGGCAAGACCAACCTGGCTAGCTACGAACCGAACGAATAACCTCTAGTACCTGGGCGCCGTAGCGCTCCAGCTTGCTAGGGCCTACGCCGGAGATGGAGAGCATCTCTGCTTCATCAGAAGGCAATTCCTCCGAAATCGCCTGTAGGGTGGCATCGGAAAAGATGACATACGCCGGTACCTTTTCCTGACGCGCTACCTGGGAGCGCCACGAGCGCAAGGCGGCAAAAACCTCTTCATCGCCGCCGCCTTCACAATCTTCATGGCGGCCGATGACCTTTTCCGCCGGTGTTCCCAGCGGGCCAGAGCACACGCGGCAACGCTTCGGGCGGCGCGAGCGAGCCCCACCGCCGGAGGAATCCTCAGCCGCCGGGACGATGCCATCGAGGAAGCGGGTGCGCTCGCGCGAAGCCCGCGAGCCGGTAGTCTTCGCCAGCGCCCACGACAGCGCGAGGTGCTCACGGGCGCGGGTAATGCCGACGTAGAAAAGGCGGCGCTCCTCTTCTACCTGCTCGTCGCCGGCCTTGATGGCGTGGTTGATGGGCATGAGCTTTTCTGTCAGCCCCACGAGGAATACCGCATCCCATTCCAAGCCCTTGGCGGCGTGCACGGTAGCCAGCGTCACGCCTTCCATGGCTGGGGCCTGCTTATCGGTAGAGCGCCGGCGCAACTCCCCCAGCACCCCGTTGAGATCGATGCCAGGAGTCGATTCCACAATCTTTTCAATGAGCCCTACCAGTGCGTTGAGGGACTGCCAGCGCTCGCGGGCCTGGGCACCCTGCGGCTCGGTGGAGCTCAAGCCCAGCTCGACAAAGGCGGCCCGGGCAATAGCCACCGGGTCATCCGGCAGGTCCTCGCGGCGCGTTGCGGCGATGAGCACGCGGATAGCCTCCAGGATTTCCGGGCGGCGGAAAAAGCCCTCGCCGCCGCGGACTTGGTAGACCACTCCGGCGTCGGCAAGCGCCTGCTCAAACTGCTCCGACTGGGCGTTGATGCGGTAAAGGATGGCAATTTCGGAGGCCGGCACACCCTGATCCAGCAGGGTAAGGACCTGGCCGGCCACCTCCTGGGCCTCGATTTCTTCGGACTCATAGGCCTTGAAGGTGGGCTCGGGGCCGGGCTCGCGCATGCCCTGCAGCTCCAAGCGCGTGCCCGCCGCGCGGCCGGTGGCCTTGCCAATGACCCGGTTGGCCAGGTCCGTTACCTGCGGCGTGGAGCGGTAGTCGCGCTGCAGCTTGACCACGGTGCCATCCGGGTACGTGCGGGAGAAATTGAGCAGGTAGTCCGGGGAGGCACCGTTGAAGGAATAGATGGTCTGGTTAGCATCGCCCACCACGGTAAGGTCATCGCGATCGCCCAACCAGGCGTTGAGCACTCGCTGCTGCAGCGGGGTAACATCCTGGTACTCATCGACGACAAAGGTGCGGTACTGCTCGCGGAAGGTCTCCGCAATCGCCGGCACATTCTCGATGGCACCCGCGATGTGCATGAGCAGGTCATCGAAATCCAGATGCATCATGTCCGGCGTGGCCTTGGACTGCTCGTAGCGGCGGAAGGCCTCTGCCACCTTGGCCGGATCGGCCGGCGCACTGCGGTCCGTATTCTCGATCACGGACTCATAATCCTCGGCGCTGACCAGCGCGGACTTAGCCCACTCGATCTCCGCCAGGACGTCTCGAATCATGTCCTTGGAATTATCCAGCCCCACCGAGCGCACCGCGCGGGCAACCAGTGGGAATTTATTATCCAGCAGCTGCCACGGAAGGTCTCCTGCTACCTGCGGCCAGAAATACTTCAACTGGCGGCGCGCGGCCGCGTGGAAAGTCTGCGCCTGCACGCCGGCCACGCCCATGGTGCGCAGGCGATCGCGCATTTCTCCGGCCGCTCGTGCCGTGAAGGTCACCGCAAGCACGCGCTGCGGGCTCACAAAGCCTTGGTCGACCAAGTTGGCAATGCGATAGGTAATAGTGCGGGTCTTGCCCGTACCCGCGCCGGCCAAGATGCACACGGGCCCGCGCGGCGCCGTGGCCGCACGCAGCTGATCTTCATCCAGCAGGGACAAATCCGGCTTAGTCACCGTGATACCACTCCATAATCATCGTGTGTGCAATTGAACCCGGACGAGGAAGCTTAAGCTCAGGCAGCTCGGCGCGCTCCACCCACCGGATTTCTTCCAATTCCCCATCAGTATGGCAGGTGGGGTGGACATCAGCCGTGCGCGCACAAAAGCCCAGCATAAGGGAGCCACTCGGCGGCCACGGCTGCGAGCCCCAATAGCGAATATCCTCCACCCTGCGCCCGGTTTCTTCCAGGGCCTCGCGTGCAAAAGCAGCCTCCGCGGTCTCGCCCGGCTCAACGTAGCCGGCGATCAGAGAAAAGAAGCCAGTGCGGCGGCGATTGCGCGCCAGCAAAATCCGGTCGGTGCCGCTGAGGCGAATAAGCCCGATAACGGCAGGATCTAGGCGTGGGAAAACCATTCGGCGCTCGTCCACAGGATCGCGACCAACGATTCCCGGTGCTGGGTAGTCCAGTTTGTGACCGGTGCGCGGATCAAAGCGCTGCTCGCGCCGGTTGCGGATCAGCGCAATGGCTTGCAAAATCACTGGCTGGTCCGCAAAGAACGTTGCGCTTTCCAGCTGGCCCAGCTCGCTAGCACCGTCTTCCGGATACGCGCACGCCTGCAGGGTACCTAGGTCCACTACTGCGTGCTTGCCGACGCCCCCGGGAACCTTCTCCACCAGCACCGGCTCCCCCGCTGCCGTAACCGGTACCTGGCCGTTAGGGGTTACTGGGAGGAACATTTAGTCCTCATCATCATCCATGACCTCGATGGGCTGTTCCATCTCATGCTTGATGTAGAGCAGGCGGTCGCCCGGCTTCAGCGCGGAGGCATCCGCGGTATCCACGCGGTGCAGCTCGTTATTGCGCAAGACAGCCAGCACGATATCTGCCAGGTGGCGTGGGTTGGAGCCCACCTCGAATTCGCGCACGGCGCGCTCGGCTACGGAGAAACCCTCATTGGGTGAGAGCAGGTCTTCCATCATCTCCACCACCGTCGGGGTCACGGTGGCCAGGCCCAGCAGTCGACCGGCCGTCTCCGCAGAGGTGACCACGGAATCCGCACCGGATTGGAGCAACAGGTGACGGTTCTCGGACTCGCGCACCGACGCCACGATCTTGGCCTTGGGTGCAAGCTCTCGCACGGACAGGCAACACAGCACCGCGGTATCGTCCGTGGATGGGGTAACGACGATGGAGCTGGCATGCTCTACCCCAGCGATCTTGAGCACGTCCTGCTTGGTGCCGGAACCAAAGATGGTGACCAGCCCGTGGTGCTCGGCGTGAGCGAGGGACGCACGGTTGGTATCGATGACCACGATCTGGGAGGACGGAACATCATCGGCCAGCAGCGCGGCCACGGCTCCGGCGCCCTTGGTGCCATATCCGATAACGACGGTGTGGTTACGCAATTGCTTTCTCCAGTTCTGGATTTGGAAAGTGCGGCGGGCCTTATCCGTCAACACGGACAAGGTCGCGCCAACCAATAAAACAAGGAAGATCAGGCGGGCGGGGGTAATAAGCGTTAAGTTAATGAACCTGGCCTGCGGGGACACGGGCACGATATCGCCATAACCCACGGTGGTCAGCGACACCGCCGCATAGTAGGCAGAGTCCAATAGTGACATGTCCTCGCTATACCCACTGCCGTCCACATAGACCACGGCGGTCACGAAGACAACAATGCCAAAAGCCCACAGCACACGCTTGCCCAACTGACGCCACGGGCTGGAATTTTCATCCCTCGGCACCGTAATGACATCAATGAGCGCGTGGTCTGGCTGCGAGGACAGCTCAACCTGCGGCAAGAAGCGACTTCTAAAGCGTGACTTCATTGCCTGCGCACGTTTTTTGGCCACTAGCCCAGCCTTCTTTTCTGGTCTCGAATGATTGCTCAAGAGATTGCGCGCTTACGCAACCGCCCACATACCTTAGCCCTTGTGGTGCTCAACTGACGATTCAAGGAGTTCCTTCAGCTCTTCCCCACGCGGCAGGCGGGCAGGCTCGAAGGTATAACCATCGTGCACATAATAAAATGCGGCACGAATCTTTTCCCCGCCGTAGATGCGGCGCCAAGCCTCTGCGTAGACCGCTAGCTGTATCTTGGCAGCATCCATGGCTTCTCCCTGGGGTGGGCGGCCGGTCTTCCAGTCCACCACCATCCAGGTGCCATCCTCCAAGCGGAATACCGCATCCATGCGCCCGCGCACCACGGACTCACCAATAGTAATTTCAAAGGGCGCCTCCACGTGCTCCGGTTGACGTTCGGCCCACTCGGAGTTCAGGAAGGCCTGCTTGAGCTCTTCCAAATCAAAGTCCTCCGGTTCATCGATTCCCGGAAGTTCTTCCTCGCCCAATAGCGCCGGGCTGCCGAAGCGGTCCTCCAACCACGCGTGGAAGGCGGTACCGCGCTTGGCATAGGAATTCGGCTTAAACGGCACGGGGCGGCGCTGCCTGCGGGCAAACTGAAGCGGGTCGGCCCGCAGCGCAACCATGTCGGAGGCGGTCAGCTCGCTGGGTAGCTCAACGTCTACCACCGGCTGTTGCAAGGCCTTGTACTCCTCAATGAGAGCGCCAGCTTCCTGCTCCCATAACTCAAAGGTTTCACCCCGGCTCAAATCTGGAAGTTCCTCCATTGCTGCAAGGACTAGGTCCGCACCGGCGACTGCCTCTGGGCTGGCCTCAAGTGCTGGGAATTGTGCGCTCTCTCCAAAATCATCCTCGGAAGGCTCGTCGGGGACGGACCACTCCACCACGTACTGCGGGAATTGCTCTTTCAGGCGCTCTAGGTATTCGTAGGGAACTTTCTTGTTCTTTCCATTGCCGTTATTGGTGCCCGAGCCGGTAACGGTCAGGGTAGATTCGGTACGCGTCAGCGCCACATAAAAAAGGCGCGCCGATTCTTCCGCCTTGATGGCGCTATCTGCTTTCTTAAACTCCTCGCACGCGTTTTGGAAATGCGAGCGCTTTTGGGCATCCTCTGGAACCTCAATATAGTCATCGTCTCCCGGGACCTTATCGATCCTGGACAGGAAGGTCTCTGCTTGTGCGCTATAGCTAGACGAATCCGCATGCACCACGCAGACGTGTTCCCATTCCAAGCCCTTGGCCTTGTGCGCGGTCATAATCTGCACGCGGTCAGTGGCGGCGGGAACCTCGCCGAGGTCTAGGCCATCTTCCTTTTCGAGCGCTAACGCAAAGTAATCCAAGAGCGCATACAAGGAATCACCGTGGAAGCCTGCGACGATATCGGCAAATTTATCCAGATGTGTCGCGCCCCCTGCGCTTCCACGAGCTAGTACCTCGGTGCGGATATTAAACAATGCTTCAATATCGGCGAAGATGTCCACCAGCGGTTTGGAAAGAGAATAAGTGCGCAGGTGTCGCAGTTTGGCAGAAATCTCTTCCATACGGGCGAGGCCTTGCGGGGTATAGCGGTCTCTTTCACCCAAATCTGCCAGGGCGTCAGCAAGGCCGACGCGCTGATCCGGCTCCTCAGCGGTGACATCTTCCAGCTGCGCACGCAAGTATTCTTCCGGGTCCATCCCCGGCTCCCAGCGCAAGCGCTCCTCCCTCGCGCCGGCCAGGTTTCGTTGGCGGGAAGCGAGCGCTTGAATATCACTGATTCCCAGGCCACAAATCGGCCCTGCCAGCACCCGCACTGCCGCAGGCAAGTCTTCTGGGCGCACGAGCATGGTGGCAATAGCTACGAGGTCCTGGATTTCTGGCTGCCACAGCAGGCCACCGAGACCGATGATTTCATTGGGTACGCCCGCTTTGTCTAGGGCCGCAGCGATGGGTGCGGAGTGCCTATTTTTGCGCACCAAAACCGCCGCGCTGAAGGTATCTCCCTCGCGCTTTTCCCACTGCTCTTTCAGGTACTCGGCAACGAATTCACGCTCGCGAACCTCGCTGTCGAAGTACGCCAACTGGATATCGCCTTCGCCCTTATGCGGGGCGGCAGACAGCTCGTCCACGGGACGTTCAACGCCTTCGAATACTCCCTCCGCCACTGAGTTAGCCAAATCCAGCGCACCAGAGGGGTTGCGCCAAGAGGTGGTCAACTGGTCCTTCGGGGCGGGTGTGCCCGGCGCGACTGGGAAGTCTTCCACGAAGGCAGTGAGGTTTTCAGAGGTAGCACCACGCCACCCGTAGATGGCCTGCATTGGATCGCCCACGGCCGTAACCGACAGGTCCTCTTGGTCCCCTCCGAATAGGCTGCGTAGAAGCACGCGCTGGGCATAGGAGGTGTCTTGGTACTCGTCTAGCATGATGACCTTATAGCGCTGGGACTGCTGCTTTCCCACCACAGGATGGTCGCGCGCGACGCGGGCGGCGACGGCCATTTGCTCGCCAAAGGTGATGACTTGTCGCTCAGATTGTTCCTTTTTCAGGGCCTCCAGCAGCGGCACGTACTGCACGCGGCGTTCCTGTGTTTGGATATATTCCAGCAACTTTTGCGAGTATTCGGGGCCATTCTTTTGGGATTTATCGAGGTTATCGATGTCCGCCCGAAAATCGCGGGCATGCTGGGCGATGTGACTCGTGTCCTTGAGCCCGTTATCGATGTCCTGGCTGAATTTCAGCAAGGTCTCGGTAATCGTGGCTAGGGCGCGGTCGTCTTCCAGCTGGCCGGTGTAATTGCGCACCACATCGTAGGCCAAGGAATAGCGCTCGGCCTCGGTGATGATGCGTGCGGTGGGCTCTACTGGAACCAAGAGCCCGTATTCGCGAACGAGTTCTCCCGCGTAGGAGTCATAGGTGGCTACCTTCGGCGCAATGTTTTCTAGCGCTTCTGCCACCTCACCGCCTGGTGGGATGAGGCCGGAATCGCGCAATTTAATCAGCTGCCGGCGGATGCGCTGCTCCAGCTGCTGCGCGGCCTTACGGGTGAAGGTCAGGCCGAGAACCTGCTCCGGGCGCACATAGCCATTGGCTACAAGATAGACCACGCGCGAGGCCATGGTTTCTGTCTTGCCGGCACCAGCGCCGGCAACCACGAGTTTGGGGCTAAATGGGCCTTCGATGACGTGGGCTTGTTCCTCGGTAGGCGGAAAGTCCTTGCCCAAGGCTGCAGCGATCTGCTGTGGGGAAAAATTGCTCTTAGGCATCGGTGGTCATCCTTCCTTCTTCCTGCACGGGGCAGATAGAGCGAATTGGGCATTTATCGCAGTCTTTATTGGTGCGCGCAGTGATGCGCGGGCCACGCATCTCCTCCACCAGCGGAGGCAGAAGTGCGGCGAATTCTTCCAGGGCCTCCGGCGACTTATCGCTTTGCCAAATCTCACCAATCTTTTTGGTGGTCACCCCCGGATACACCAGCACACCGCCCTGGCGCGGCATGCCTTCGCCGTCGTGAACCTGGTGGCCGTCAAATGCGCCGTGGGCAAGCGCGAGCTGATAGGTCATCAGCTGCACATGGTCTTCGCCTTCCTTCTTAGCCGGCGTGCTTCTACCCGTCTTGAGGTCCACCACCAAGTAATTGCCCTCTTCATCGCGAAGCAGACGGTCCATATAGCCGCCGATGCGCACCTCCTCGCTGACGCGTACGCCTACGGGGATTTCCACACCGGCAAGCTCTTGATTAACCTCGGATTGGCGCGCCCATTCCCGGGCGCGGTCCAACAGGGTGGAAAACTCATCGAGCTTGAATCGCAATTGCCACTGCGGTACATCCTGAATGCGCTCGAAAGCCTCCATCACCAATAGCTTGGCCTTTTCCGCGTCCATGCCGCGGCCAAGGGCTTCAAAGAAGGCGTGCGCCAACGTACCGCGGAGCAGGTGTTCCTCGGTGCTTGGGTCCTCGGCCACATTGCCGAGCACGGCCTTGAGCGGACAGTTGAGCAATGCTTCCACACGGGAAGGCGACAAGCTACCGCTGGTATGCAGCGGCAGTTCAGCCGCAACGGAGCGCGCAGACCACCACTGCTCTGGGTGGGCGCCAGGGATATCGGCTGCCGCTAACCGAGCGAGCTGGCGCGCTGCTTGTTTGCGCTCAACCTCACCGGATTCCGGATTGGTAACTACGCGGCGCAATTGTGCGACAAAGGCCGGCACGGACAGCACCGCCACATCAAGGGGATCCACTTCGAGCCCATCGCGCAATGACACGGGTGCGGGTTCGGGCACATCGAGGCCCAGTTCGCGCGGGAGTTGGGTGCGGCGCAGCGCCCGCTTTGCTTGCCGACGCGCAGCTTGGCCAGGCACGTCCACGCCACGGCCGGCGAATTCGCTGATGAAGCGAGAAGGCTCAGAGACCGTATCGCCCTCTGGGTTTTCCACGGCGGCAATGAGAAGGCGCTGTCGGTGGCGCGTGGTAGCGACGTGGAAGAGACGTCGCTCCTCTGCCAAGCGGGAGGCAACGTGGCTGACGGGGGTATCGGGATCAATATCGTGGTCGAGGAGATCGATGAGATCTTCTTGCCCAAAGATGGAGCCGGTCTCCCCTAGCGAAGGCCAGCTTCCTTCCTGCGCGCCGGCCACGATGACGGTATCCCATTCGCGGCCCACGGCACCGTGTGCAGTCAGGATCTCTACTGCCTGCGGAATGGCGGTGCGGCGGTCGCGCACACCGGTGGGAAGTTCTTGTTCGGTGATATGCGTCAGGAAGGCACGCAGCGAGGAATCAGGGCGACGCTCGACGTAGTCGCCTGCGGCGTCAAAAAGCGCCATCATTGCATCCAAGTCGCGGTCGGCCTGCGAGCCGGTCGCACCACCGCGCAGCGCCGAAGCCTGCAGGCGGTTATCAAGCTCAGTTGCGCTCCACACGGCCCAGAGGATCTCCTCCACAGAGTCCCCGGAGGCGAGTGCGTCCCGGCCGGCACTTAGAACCGCGCGTACACGCTCCAGGATGGAGTATTCGCGCTCAGTGAGTTGTCCATTAAAATCTGGGAGCTCGCCGTAGAGAAGACCGCGCAGGCTATCGATGCCCCGGGTGGTGGAATCCCAGCGGCGCAATCCACGGATCAGGCGGCGCAGGGTGACGGGATCGGCGCCACCCACGGGACCGGTGAGCAATTCTTCCAACTCCGAGTTTGATAGGTCTTCCTCCAAGGCACGCAGGGCGAGCAGCACGGCGGAAACCAAACGCTGTTCGGCTAAGACGACGTCGGTAGGGCTAATGTGCACGGGCACGCCGGCGGACAAAAGGGTGCGGCGCATCTGGCCGATATCACCGGTTGAACGAACGATGACGGCGATATCGCGCCAGGGCACGCCGTCTTCTAAGTGACGGCGCCGCACGGTATTGGCTACGACGTCACGCAGCCTGCCGTCCGAATCCACGATGGAGATGCACGCCGGAGCGGGTGTGCGGTGAGGCTCGGTAAGCTCAATGTCGTGGTCAGCTGGGAAGTCCCGCAGGAAACGCGAGCTAGCACCACGGAAGGCAAAGACGGATTGATCGGCATCGCCACCCACCACCACGAGATTAGCCTGCGGGGCCATTTCGCGAATGAGCTTGCCCGCAGTGGGATCGAGCAATTGCGCATCATCGACAATGATGGTGTGGAAGGGGTGCTCGCGCAGTAGCTGGGGGCGCTGAAGAACCGCGGTAACCAATTCCGCAGCGGAATAGGAATGGGCGCGGGAAAGGAGCTGCACGCGTTCGTACTCGCGCAGGAATTCACCCGCCGCGGACCACATGGGGCGGCCGTGCTCGGCGCCGAGGCGCTCTAGGTCGCCCGGACCCAGGCCGCGTTCAATGGAACGCAAAAGGAAATCGCGCAGCTGCCGGGCGAAGCCCACATATTCCAGCGCGGGCCGCATCTCCGCGGGCCACGAGCCATGTCCGTCTTCTGCTTGGCCAGTGAGCAGCTCGCGGATGACGGCGTCCTGCTCGGCACCGGTAATAAGTCGCAGCTCCTCCTCGGCCGCTGTGCGCAGCAACGCGAATGCTAGGGAGTGTACGGAACGCACCATGGAGGTCTGTGCGGCGTAATCCTCGAGGCGCTCAGAGAGCTCGCGGCGCAGCCGGGCGCCGGATTCCTTCGAGGGAGCGATAACGAGGATGCCGGAGGGATCCGCGCCGGTCTCCCGGGCTTTATCCAAGGCATGAATGACGGTATCGATAAGGAAGCTGGACACACCGGTGCCAGCGGCACCGGTTACCTTCCAGGTACCGGATTCGGGCAGGTCAACAGGCCAACTGCGGGTCGTGGCGGACTGGGTACGGGAAACGAGGCGCACCTGCGGGGACGGTGGAAGGACCACTCCCGCACGCGCGGTGGAATGGGGGTCGTAACTCACCGCTCCAGTATGGCAGATGCCCGCGACACCAGATGCTGCTCCACCCGCTCAATGTGCGAACGCGTGTTTGAACGCGAGGCGGGATGCAGGTCATTGATGTGTCGGCGATACGACACCGCGCGCAAAAGCAACTCCGGCATACCGGGTACGTGACTAAAGCGCTGGCAGATCCCATCATCAACCGCTTGGGCAATGAGCCCATCCACAATAACTAAAGCGGCGGTCCAGCCGGCTGGGCGTGGGGATTCGCTCGGCACAATGTCCACAATGCCCGGCGGATTGGAGCCGTGGTAAACCGTGGTGGTAAGAAGAGCGGTGTGGGCGGGGATAAGGGGGACGTCGGCAAGCAGGGCTGGGCGATAAGCCTCGCCCGTCTCCTCCCAGGCGGCGCGCTCTGCGCGAGCGAAGGCATCGCTGCGCTGCCCGTTGGGAAGGGGCACCTCGGCTATAGCCGCGTCGAGGCGCAACGCCATCTGTGCGGTTTCATCAATTCGCCCGCGTACATGGCCCGGAATAAACTGGGTAGCCTTCCATCCAGCGGCCGTGTGCCGGCCATCGCTAGACAGTACCGGCCGGGAAACGCGGGCCCCCTGCACGCTGAGGCGCTCGCGCACCTTAGCGGACCAGGCGGCAAACGGACCGGCCTGCGAATAGACCACGTCGCCCACCTTGATGCCGTTATCCCACACCGGGCCCAATTGATCGCCCTGCGCGCGGCGGGTACCAGTGGCACCGGTTTCCGCGTGGAAAGCGCTTAAAACATGCTCTGGGGGAAGCGGCATCCTGAACTCCTATTCGGGTTGGTGGGGATCCTTATTATCCGGATTCGGATAAGGCCACGGGTTCGGTGAGCAGGTCACGTCCTCATCAGGATAGACCTCGCTGGGCTTGCGATCGTGCAATTTTTTGTTGTTAAGGTCCAAGGTCTGCTGCATCATGACCGGCGCTAGCTTGCCTTGGCCGCCACACGGCTGGTGGGCCGCATAGCCAATGGCATGGCCCAACTCGTGGTTGATGACGTACTGGCGGTAGTTGCCCATATCGCCCTCAAAAGGCGTGGCACCGCGCACCCAACGTGCCTCATTGATGATCGTGGTGGACTCGCCCGTAATGGTGGTGTGGCAGGAGGTTTCCGTTTCAATCTTCTCGCCGCAACGCTCTGCGGCGGTGCCCAGGGAGGTCAGCTGGATGCGGGTATCCGGTTCCGCGTCGGCCGCCACGTGCTCGAACTCAAAGTCCTTATGCGCGGTCCAGCCGCGCGGGTCAGACAAGGTAGCCTCCACCATGGCGGCAAAAGACTCATCGCCGCCATACGGTGCGGTATTAAGACCATCTTCTACCTCGATGGAATAGCGCACCTTTTGCTTGCCGCCCTTACCCGTGACGGCGCCAGGCTCACCTACCTCGTGGAAGGTCCCCTTGCCTTGCTTGGTATAAGAACCACCGGGCGGCATCTCGCTGATTTCCCGCTTGACCGCTGCGGCATCGGCAGGATCAGGGCCTACCTTTTCCGTACTCGTTGGGGCAGGCGCGCTAGTGCCTTCCGCCTCTTCTTCAGAGGAATTTCCGGTAGCAATATCGACGACGAACCAAATGGTCAGCGCGATCATGAGGGGGATAGCCACCACGCGCCACCAGCCATATTGACGCGCAAACCGGACCACCGCATTGGGGTGGTCCGGCGTATGGCCCTGACTCCGGTGAGCGTGGCGAGTCTCCCTTTTTTCCATGGGGCCTTAGGTTACCCGTTTGTATTTAAAAAAGCTGAATCAGCAGCCCTATGCGCTCGCCTTAGACTCCGGCGAATCCCACGGCGTGCTTCTTGGCAATGCCGACCTCGACGTAGACCACGCGGTCAGTGCGCACGAGGTACTTGCGGCCCTTGTCATCTTCCAATTCCAGGGTGGAGTTATCCGCCAGGGCACTGTTGATCTTCTGCGTCAGCTCGGCCTGGTCACCTGCAGCGCTAATGACCAGCTCGCGAGCGGTATCCGCGAAGCCAAACTTGATATCCATGAAGATTCCTCCTCTAACTAGAGTTTTATTGTCAATGGCCCCACTATAACCATCCCGGCTACTATCAAGGTGTGTCTGACATAAAATCCCAGCCACCGAGCTTCGCGGAACTCGGCGTTGCGGCCGAAATCTGCGATGGTCTCGCCACTCGTGGCATCACGCGTACTTTTGCAATCCAGGAATTAACCCTGCCCATCGCGCTATCCGGCCAGGACTTGATTGGCCAAGCGCGCACCGGCATGGGCAAGACCTATGGCTTTGGCGTGCCGCTTTTGGACCGCGTCTTTGATGACGCCGATATCGACGAGCTCGATGGCACCCCGCGCGCCCTCGTGGTGGTCCCCACCCGCGAGCTTGCCCAGCAGGTCACCGAGGACCTGCAGGTGGCTGCCGCCCACCTACCCGTGCGCTTAGCCTCCATTTACGGCGGCCGTCCCTACGAGGAACAGATCAAAAAGCTCAACAAGGGCGTCGATGTCATCATCGGCACGCCTGGCCGCTTGATCGATCTCCACGAACGCGGAAATCTGCAGCTCGATCGCGTGGCTATCTTGGTGCTCGATGAGGCCGACGAGATGCTGGATCTGGGCTTTTTACCCTCGGTGGAGGCCATCCTCAAGGCACTCGATGGCAATGCGCACCAGACCATGCTCTTTTCCGCCACGATGCCGGGCGCGATTTTGACGCTTGCCCGCCGTTTTATGGAAAAACCCATCCATATCCGTGCCGAATCCGGCGAGCAGGAATTCACCCATTCCTCCACCCGCAAGGTCACCTTCCAAGCCCACCGCATGGATAAGGTTGCCGTTGTCGCCCACGCCCTGCAGGCCGCCGACCGCGGACGCACCATCATCTTCGCTCGCACCAAACGCGCGGCCGCCCAGCTGGCCGATGACCTAGCCCGGCGCGGCTTCCATGTGGGCGCGGTCCACGGCGATCTGGGGCAAAAGTCGCGCGAGAAGTCGCTCCATGCTTTTCGCACCGGCCAGGTGGATATCTTGGTCGCCACTGATATTGCCGCCCGCGGCATCGACGTTGATGATGTCACCCACGTCATCAACTATCAGGTTCCGGATGATCCGATGACCTTTGTCCATCGCATCGGCCGCACGGGTCGCGCCGGCCATACCGGCACCGCTATCACCATGGTGGGCTATGATGAGCTGGCCAAATGGCAGGTTATTAATGATGAGCTGGATTTGGGTGAGCCGAATCCGCCGCAGTGGTTCTCCACGTCCCCGGAGCTGGCCCAGGCTCTAGACATCCCCGCGGAGGTAGAGGAAACTGTCGGCCCTGAGACCAAGGTCGTGGGCCAGGTGCCTGTCCGCGAAAAATCCCCCACCCGTACCACCGCGCGCCGCGGCAGCTCCCGGCGCCGGCGAGGAGGCCGCCGATGACTAAAGCTCCCATTTTGCGCTCGACGCCCGCCGATTGGAAGGCTACCGGCATTATTGCCGTGGTCTGCGCCATCGCGGTCGGCGGGGCGGCTATTACCGCCAATATTAATCAAGCGCATCTCAGCCAAGCGGCCGTTCCTGGGGATGAGGATGCACCCGCGCTTGCCGACATCCCCGAGGCACTCCACGAGTCCTTCAGCCTCCCCAACGAACCAGTACCCGGCCAATACCGGGCGGTTTCGGCGCACGGCCTGACCATCACGCACGCCGATCACACGCTCACTGCCACCAACCCGGACGGCTCCGAGGCGTGGACTTATGAGCGCACGGACGCGGATCTGTGCTCGCTGTCTACAGCATGGGGCAAGATCGTGGCGTCGTATAAAACCGGAGTGGGCTGCGGGGATACCGTGGCGATAAACGCCGCAACTGGCGAGTATGACAGCACCCGCAGCGCCGTCAGCTCGGAAGAGGTAGTACCCGTTTCCTCCAATGACCGGGTAGGAACAGTCTCCACCGACCGCATCGATCTGTGGCGCTCCGATATGGTGCGCACCGTGGAATACGGTGATGTGGAGGCTAAACAGGAGCCGGACAAGCAACCGCATGAAGAATGCACCATTAGCTCCGCCCTTACCCGTACCGAGAATTTGGCACTGACCGAGTCCTGCCCCGATAAGCCGGACACCACCTGGCTGCGCTTCCAGGACACCACCCCTGATGATTCCCGTGAGCCCGATATCGCTGCCGATGTGGACATAGCCACCGACGGCGCCCGGCTTGTCGCTGTGGGGCAAAAGGCCGCCGCCGTCTACCGTCCAGGCCCGAATCCCACGATCGAGTCCTATGACAATAAGGGCGAAAAGCTGGACTCTACTTCGGCAGAGCCCTCTCCAGATATTGACGCAGGTGCTTCCCCATTCGCCCCGGCAACCGCGGACCTGCCACACCATATGACCTGGTTTGATGGCTCCCGCCTCTACCTCTTCAAGCCGAGCGACCTCGCAGTGGATCACGTGGTAGACGATGCCATCGGCACCCCCATCGCCGTCGACGAGCACATGTTGGTACCTACCCAAGAAGGCATTGCTGTCATGGATTGGTCCGCCGGCAAAACTCTGCGAACCATCCCGGTTGATCGCGGCAGCTACCGCGGTCCCGTTTACCTCACCTTGGCGGGCGACACCATCGTGGAAACCCGCGGCGATCAGGTCGTGGGCCTAAGCGCCGGTTAACACCCTCCGCTACAGAAAGGGCCGCGCCTTCCGGATTTACCCGGGGCGCGGCCCTTGTGCGTGGCAGCGAATTTAGAAGTTTGCTGCCGCCCACTCCGTGGAAGCGCGGACGAACATCAGCAGGAAAATGACTACTGCGGCGCTCGCCAAGGTCACCGCACCCAGTAGCGGCGATCCGCCGCTGAACATCTGGAAGGAGCTCGCTGCCAAGATGAGCTCCACCAAAATAATGGCTCCCCTACCCCAGCGCTTTCCCTTAACCATGGCCCAAGCACCGACAATGACAAAGCCAAAGACAATAAAGATAAATAGTGCGGTGCCCAGCCCCACAAAGCTCCCGGAGCCCGAGTCCGACACCATGGATTCATTTTCTGCGCCGGTCGCCTCGCGCACAATCAGGAAGATACCGAAGCAGATCACGGCGATGGACTGAACCACGGCGAGCGCTGCGGCCACCAGGACCGGCTGTGGCGCGCCCTGCTGGGTCTTCGCTTCACGCGCCGGCTGCGCCGAGGTCGCACTTTGCTTTTTGTTTACCTGCTTTTTCTTCTGCTTAGACACAAACCCACAGTCTACTCACCGGTCAAGGGCATTTCCTTGTGCGCCACTCAGGTTTCGCGGGGGCAGGGGTTAGCCGGGTAGATTTGACGCCTCTTCAGTCACCGCACTCAATGATTTTTGGACAATACGCCAGTTCAGCGCGTTTCTCACAGGCTTCTTTCAACTTGATCGTGAACCCAAATGACCCCCACACCAGTTTCATTCAAGTGAGGTTGACCACAATTTTGCCTCTACCCCTAGCGGAGTCTGAGTAAACATGTCATGATTCTGGGGTAGCAAAAAGAAAGAGGACGTAAACCTCTTCTTAACTTGAAGGAAACTTCAAGCAACCACAATGTGAACCATTGGCGGCGGCGACGCTGGCCCGACCTCGAGACCGGGCCCCACTGCACGCAGACCAGTTCACACAACCACCCACCCTGGCATTGGTTGCTTTTCATTTTCGTGAAAAGCGCTTGTGCTTACTGCTGTCGAATTTTTGTTAGGAGATATCAATCATGGATTGGCGCCACGAAGCTGTTTGCCGCGACGAAGACCCCGAGCTGTTCTTCCCAGTAGGCAATTCTGGTCCTGCACTTACCCAAATCGCTAAGGCCAAGCTGGTCTGCAACCGCTGCCCTGTTGCCTCTTCCTGCCTGAAGTGGGCACTGGAATCCGGCCTGGACGCCGGCGTCTGGGGCGGCCTATCTGAAGAAGAGCGCCGCGCCCTCAAGCGTCGCCGCAACCGCGGCCGTGGCCGCGCTCGCGTTTCCGCTTAATAAGCAGCCCCCAATTTTCGTTTCGGCGCCCTTAGCCGCTACAGTTGAATAGAGTTCAGATACCCTCAACGAAGGAGTGCGCAATGAGCAAGCGTGGTCGCAAGCGCAAGGATCGCCGCAAGAAGTCCGCTAATCACGGCAAGCGTCCTGGCGCATAACGCACAGCATTACTCAAAGCCCGGTTCCCTCGGTCACTTCGACCGTAGAACCGGGCTTTTGCTATGTCAGACGCACATCGGTGTCGTCTCCCAGCTCCCCGCTTGACCTCTCCGTGCCTTAAGTCGAATGTGATCGGGCCGAATTGAACACATTGGGGTCTCAATTCGGCCCTTCCACCCTCAATTCGGCCCGATCAGTATGGACTCAAGCAAAAAGTTGGAAGATCATGAGACCAGACCCCACCACAGCGGGTGAGCAACAGTGCCTACCACGCCGTTTCGATGCGGGTAATCTCTACCGAAATGCGGCGGCGCAGCGCCTGCGGCGCCTTGGCCTGGCCGTTACAGCAATTACGCACCAGGGAGCGGATAATCTCCTCGCTCTCGAGGCGCTGTTGACAGAAATCGCACTGGGCGATGTGCTCGCGGATGGCGAGTGCGCGGGCATAGGTGGTGGATTCATCGAGAAGCTCGCACAGGAGGGCCTGTACCTCTGGGGAGCTACACGCACCACAGTTGTGTTCCGTTGCGCGGTCCATTACTTCTCCTCCATGTCTGGGTGTTCTAATCCAATGCCTTGTTCTCGTGCCACGTCTTTCAACGCTTTCCGGAGCAATTTTCTTCCCCGATGCAAGCGAGACATCACGGTACCTAGCGGAGTATCCATGATCTCTGCAATCTCCTTATAGGCAAGGCCTTCAACATCCGCGTAGTACACCACCATCCGGTAGTCATCGGGCAGGTCATTCATGGCCTCTGAAATGGTGGCGTCCGGCATGTCCTTAAGCGCTGATACCTCTGCGGATTCCAGGCCAGTGGAATCGTGCCCAGCAGTGGTATAGAGCTGAAAATCGCTCAGTTCATCGGCCGAAGACTCCGTGGGCCGGCGCTTCGCCTTGCGGTAGGAGTTGATGTAGTTATTGGTCATGATGCGATACAGCCAAGCCTTAAGGTTTGTACCTTGCTTGAAGGAATGGAAAGACTTATAGGCCTTGAGGTAGGTCTCCTGCACGAGATCCTCAGCATCTTGCGGGTTGCGCGTCATGCGCAGGGCACCGCCGTAGAGCTGGTCTAGCAGGGGCAGCGCTTCCGCTTCGAAGCGGCGCTGCAGCTCCTTTTCGCTGATTGTTTCTTTAGCCACAATTTCTATCCTAACGCGTAGCGTTAGAATCCCAGGCATGTCTAAAAAGTCCCCGCATGCAGCTACCCCAGCGCTCAAAGTAGTGGAAGACGCCGGCGTAGACCACCACGTGTATACCTTTGAGGCGGGCAAGGATCACTTCGGCGATCACGCCGCGGCTGCCCTAGAGGTAGAGCCGGATCGCGTGCTCAAAACCCTGGTCATCGATTTAACTGCGGGCAAGGGACCAAAGCGCAAGCTGGCAGTCTGCGTCATCCCTACCACCCATCACCTGAGCCTCAAGAAGGCCGCGGCCGCCCACGGCGTTTCTAAGGCCGCCATGGCGGATCCCCATGACGCATCCAAGTCATCCGGATACATTCCCGGCGGCATTTCCCCGCTGGGCCAGAAAAACCCGCTGCCCACGGTCATTGAGGAAACCGCCGTCCTTTTCGATACTGTCTTTATTTCCGGCGGGCGCCGCGGGCTCGATATCGAACTCAGTGCGGAGGACCTCGCAGAGCTGTGCTCTGCTAGCTTTGCCGATCTACTCGCCGAGTAGCTCCGGATAATCGTTGGATACGCTGCCCACAGCCTTGTCGGCGGGGTGAGTGTGGAAGCCACGCAGAGGCGTCGGCAAGAGCAGCTCAGCAGCTTCCTCGGGGCTGCCCTCCAGCCAGGTACGCATTTCTTCGGCCGCCAAGAAGCGCGGCAGGCGGTGGTGCAGCCACTCCATTTCTTCCGTGGCGGCGGTGGTGACAATCGTGGCAGACAGGCGATCCAGGCCGGTGTCCCACAGGCCTGCCGCCCACAACAGGCCCTCTTCCGCGCGGACGAAATAGGGCTGCTTGCCGCCTTCTTCCTGGTGCCATTCGTAGTAGCCGTTCATGGGGATAAGGCAGCGCGGCCCCTTAAAGGCATGCCGAAAGGAGGGTTTGGTGGCCACGGTCTCCGCCCGGGCGTTAAACAGCGGCGGGCCGTCCAGGTCCTTCTTCCAATGCGGCAGCAGTGCCCACCGTGCAGGGTCGACTTGGGCGAGACTTTCACGCACGCGCACTATCGCCACCGGTTGGGTGGGCGCAATATTGTAGCGCGGGCCTGGCGTGCCTTGAGGGGCATGGACCTCAGTAACTCCGGGCAGCGCGCCCACTTCATCGAGAAGGGACTCGGTAAAAAGAACGAATCTTCCGCACATGCCCTCTATTATGGACGATATGTCTCAACCTTGGTCCGCCCCGCAAGCGGCAGGCCCCATAGCGTGGGCCCAACACGTGCCGGGCTCGAAGTCTATTACCAACCGCGCTTTCATCTTGGCTGCATTGGCCAATGGCCCCTCTACCCTGCGCGCGCCGCTGGTCTCCCGCGATTCGCAGCTGATGGAAAAGGCCCTGGAATCTATGGGCGTGCGCTTCGAGCACGATGGTGAGGATATCCACGTCACCCCCGGCCCGCTTAAGGGCGCCACGGTGGACTGCGGCCTGGCCGGCACAGTCATGCGCTTTATCCCGCCGGTTGCGGCCTTGGCGGACGGTGCCGTGCTTGTCGACGGCGACGAACAGGCCTACGCCCGCCCCATGTCCACCACCCTGGACGCACTGCGCCAGCTCGGCGTCGAGGTGGACGGCGATAGCCTGCCCTTTACCGTCCGCTCGCACGGAGTGCCGGAAGGCGGCGAGGTCACTATCGACGCCTCTGGCTCCTCGCAGTTCGTCTCCGGCCTCCTGCTGGCCGGCGCATGCTTTAAAAAGGGCATCACCGTCACCCACGAGGGCGGTCCCCTGCCCTCCATGCCGCACGTGGAGATGACCGTAGGCATGCTGCGCCAAGCCGGCGTACGCGTGGACTCCGGCGAGAATACCTGGACCGTGCACCCTGGCCCGATTGCCGGGCGGGAATGGGCAATCGAGCCGGATCTGTCCAATGCCACGCCCTTCCTTGCCGCCGCTGCCGTCACCGGCGGCCGGGTGACCATTAAGCGCTGGCCTGCCAATACCACCCAGCCGGGCGACGCCATTCGCCATATTTTGGTGGATATGGGTGTCATGGTCACCCAAGAGCCGGGCTTTGTCACTGCCAAGGGCGCCAAGGACGGCGCGCTGCAGGGCATCGCGCGCAACATGGGCGACATTGGCGAGCTCACCCCCACCGTCGCGGCGTTGTGCGCCCTGGCGGACACCCCCTCTACCCTCACCGGCATTGCGCACCTGCGCGGCCATGAAACCGATCGTTTGAAGGCGCTGGCGGATAATATCAACGCCCTCGGCGGCAAGGTCACCGAGCTTGCCGACGGCCTGCACATCGACCCCGCCCCTCTCCACGGCGGGGAGTGGCCGTGCTACGCGGATCACCGCATGGCCACCGCGGGCGCGATTATCGGCCTGCGGGTACCGGGCGTAGAGGTAGAAGACATTTCCACCACTGCGAAGACCCTGCCCGGCTTCGACCGCATGTGGGAGACGATGGTGGACCCCGAGCAACAGGAGAGCAATGGCTAGGCGTTTCGGTTCTTTCGATGAATCCGACGTGCGCGTGCGCCCCGGCAAGGGCTCGCGGCCGCGTACTAAGGACCGCCCCAAGCACAAAAATGCCAAGTTTGGCATGGTCATCACCAAGGACCGCGGGCGCTGGGGCGTAGCGCTAGACGACGGCCCGCGGGTCACCGCCATGCGCGCCCGCGAGCTGGGCCGCACCGCCATCGAGGTAGGCGACCGCGTGGGCGTGGTGGGCGATACCTCCGGCAAGAAGGACACCCTAGCGCGCATTGTGAAGCTGGAAGAGCGCACCTCCGTCCTCCGGCGCACGGCCGATGACACCGACCCTTATGAGCGCATCGTGGTGGCTAATGCGGACCAGATGCTCATCGTCACCGCCGTGGCCGATCCGCCGCCGCGCTCTGGGTTTGTCGAGCGCGCCCTCATCGCTGCGTTTGTGGGCAATATCCACCCCATCCTGTGCCTGACCAAAACCGATCTCACGGATCCTGCCCCCTTCGCGGCCGAATTCGCCGATCTCGATATCACGGTGGTGGAAGCCGGCGTCGAAGACGGACTTGAGGCGGTGCGCAACCACATCGACGGCCACGTCACCGCGCTCATCGGACATTCCGGCGTGGGCAAATCCACCCTGGTCAACCGGCTGGTACCGGATGCGGATAGGGAAACGGGGGAAGTATCGGGCGTCGGCAAGGGCAGGCATACCTCCACCCAATCGGTGGCGCTCCCCCTCCCCGCCGAGGATGCATTCACCGGCGGCTGGATTATCGATACCCCAGGCATCCGTTCCTTTGGCCTCGCACACGTGGATGCCGATGACGTGCTTGGCGTCTTTGAAGACCTTGCCGCCGCCATCGAGGACTGCCCCCGCGGTTGTACGCATATGGGCCCGCCTGCGGACCCAGAATGCGGCCTCGATGATCCTGCGCTGATTCCCCCTGATACCGCCAGTGCGCGGCGGCGCGACGCGGTGCGCGGCCTACTCGAGGCCCTGCGCACCAACGTGGAGTGGGAAAATTAGAGGTGGAAGCCGGTATCGGCCATAACACCCAAAATGCCATCCACGATGCCGAAGAATACATCGAGGATCTGGCCCCAGGTGCCCTGGGACGAAGTCTCTAGCAGCGCCAGCCACGGGGTGGTGGGCACGGCGTCGGCAGCCGCATCCGCAGCTGGGGTGGTATCTGCCAGGGCGGCCGGCGCGGCACTGAGGGCTGCGCCTGCGGTAACGGTGGCCGCAGCGAGGTTCTTGAAGCGCTGAGTCATATTGTCTCCTTAAGTAATTAGAGCAGTTCTACGAGGAACGGCAGCTCGGTCGGGTGATAAAAGGCCATGAACTTATCCAGTGCATCGCCCACGGCCAGCTCCGCATCCTCATCACCAAGGTCGGCGGTATCGATGGCCTCGATGGCCTTTGCGGTGGTTTCCTCGGACTCCGCAATATCCACGTGGACGGCCGCTAGGTCGTCCTTGCTGAACTGCGCTGGCTTAAGCTCTACCACCGGCTCGCCCATATCCGGGCGCGGGGTGAGGACAGAATCATCGAGGTCCACCGAGATAACCACGCGGCGGTGCGGGAACTTCTCTTCATCGCCAATGGCCAAAAGGCGCATGGAGGCCATAGAGGCCTCAAGGAAGGCCGAGTAGGCAATTTCTTCTTCATCGCCCTCGGTATAAAACTCCTGCAGCGCAGGGGTCACCATAAAGCCCCAGCCGGAGCGCGCGGACAGGGAGCCGGTTTCTTCCAGCTCCGCCAGCATGGCGTAGGTCGCAGGGATGTAAACGCGGGCTTTAGCCACTAAAACTCACCTTCAATATCGAAGACTGCCTGGATTTCTACGGACACGCGGTCAAAGCTGGTGTACAAAAAGCCCACCATGCCTGCCTCTACGGCCGCGCGAACGTTGAGAATGGAATCATCAACCATGACACAATCATTGAGCGGCAACTCAAGGGCATCCGCTGCCGCTTGGAAGGCTGCAACCTCTGGCTTTTCCGCCCCCACCTCGCCGGAGAGAACGACTGCGTCGACGTTTCCACGGTACTCCCACTCGCGGATGTGCTCCGCGCCTGGTCCGCCTGGGTCATTGGACAGGATGGCGGTTGCTGCGCCATTTGCCTTGGCGGCGGCCAGCAGCGCCTTCCACCGACGGTTGTCTTCTTCGGTGCCATCAAGGACGCCGACATAGTCAACGATTAGACCACGCATGTACTTAAATCCTTTGGTTACGATTCTCTTTAACTCCCCGAGAGTATAGCGAACCACGCGCGCATTCGCGCCCACCCCTTTCAGGAAACCCTCAGAAATGGCGGGGTTGGGGCGGGCATGAGACAATTATCACGCGTCCGCCTCCTGTCCTTATGCAGGAGCATTACTTCCCCACCATGTACGAGCCCATCCCCGGCTACTCGCACCTCAAACTCTTCATTGCGCCCCACCGCGTGCGCTATGGCCGCTTGCCGACGTCCGCGGAAGTCGCCGCCCAACACCGCATCCAAGGCTGGGTAGTCTTTGCGCTCGAGGTAGCCGCCGGCTATCGCCCACTAGCCCATCTCAATTCCGCGCGCTATTCCGATGCCATCCGCCTGCACATTGGATCGTGGGTGCGGCGGCGCACAAGCCCCTATGCCACGGACAGACTGCAATTGACCAGCCTGCACGCGCGGTCCAATGGCGAGTACTTTGGCTCCGCCTACATAGGCCAACAGCAGCATGCATTTACGGGATCGGCAAGCCCCACCGGTTTAACGTCGTTCCGCTTACTCTAACTCAGCGGGCAGGGCTTAGCGCCTAGGAAAAGAACTGGCCCAGGTGAGAAAGGATGTCGGACCAATCGAGCGCGGACCATCCGAATCCGGCGGCGCTGGTCAGCGCCGCTAAACCGGTGGCTAGGAGGCCGCCTTCAAAGGCGGATAGACCGGAATGCTCGTCCGCCGTCGCATCCGCGGGCACGGATCCTGCAGTATGGTGCGACGCGGCGGCCCACTCTAGGGGTGCATTGACCTGCTTGGTGATGGTGACAATATCGCGCAGCGCCGCCGCATAGGCCGGAAACTCATCTGGGAAGGCGGAGCCTGTATCCCCGATGGTCGGCAGCTGGGCACGCGGAGAGGGCGCCGCTTTGCCGGCGGGGGCCTGCGGCACTTCCTTGGTGAATTCACCCAGCTCGGCGCGAATTACCGCCTGGGTGTAATTGGCACCCAGCTTGTCGAGGTAATCCAATACGGCCGCTTCGGTGTACTGCTTGCCGTCCAGGGATTGCGTCCGCTCCTCTGGTTCCCACGGGAAGTCCAGCGGCGTGGAATAGATATTGCCATCGGTGCGCGCGGTATTGAGCCGGGCTTTGCCAAAGTAGTACTCGAAGGCGGCGTCCGCCTTATCCTGGGACAAAATTCCATCGGCCACCAATGCTTCCTTGCGCTGGGTAGCAATGGCCAGGATGGCCGCAGCTGCGTTATCCTGCTCAATTTTTTCGCCCGAATCCAAAATGATGCGCAACGAGGTGGCAGAATCACGCTGCACCTCATAGGCCACGGCCGGCGTGGCGCCACCGAGCAAGGTGGCAGACAGGAGCGTCGTAATACCGAGACGCAAAGAGCGGCGGCGCATCGTCAGTGGAGCTCCTCACAGGAAATAAGCAGGATGGACAGGTTCCTTATATTCTACTCATTTTTTCCTGAAAAGAAACCCGCCCCGCTCCCACTATCACAAGCGGGGGCGAGGCGGGGTTGGGAGGAAGGACGCCGAGGCCTAGGCTTCTACGGTGCCCTCACCGTTGCCGGAAGCGGTAGCAGCGGATTCGCCGGCCTGCTCCTCTTCCTGCTGCTTGAACTGCTTGCGCAGCATAAACAGCTGGCGGACGGTCTCTTCCTTCACGCCATCGTTCATGGCGTTGAACATCTCGCCGCCCTCCTTCTGGTATTCCACCAGCGGATCACGCTGCGCCATCGCACGCAGGCCAATGCCCTCCTTGAGGTAGTCCATCTCATAGAGGTGCTCGCGCCACTTCTGGTCAATAATCGGCAGAATGACCATGCGCTCGGTATTGCGCATCTGCTGTTCGCCGCCAATAGCGGTCACAGATTCTTCGAGCTTGTCGTACTCATTATTGGCGTCCTGCACCAGGGCGTCGCGAAGCTGCTCGGCAGAAAGCTCGCCTGGGGAACCATACTCGGAGCTTTCCACCAGCTCCTCATGGGAAATGGTGGGGCCGTAGAGGGAATCCAGCGCATTCCACAGTGCGTCTAGATCCCAGTCCTCGACGTAGCCGGTGGAAGTAGCACCGGCGACATAAGCGGACACGGTGTCATCAATCATGCCGCGAATATTGTCCTGAATATCGCCGGCATCAAGGATGTCGTGACGGGTAGCGTAGACCACCTTGCGCTGCTCGTTAAGCACCTCGTCGTACTTGAGGACGTTCTTACGCATCTCAAAGTTCTGGTTCTCCACCTGCGCCTGGGCGCCCTTGATGGAGTTGGAGACCATCTTGGCCTCGATGGGGACATCGTCCGGCACGTTGAGGCGGTTCATCATGTTTTCCATGGACTGGCCCACGAAGCGCACCATCAGCTCATCGCGCATGGACAGGTAGAAGCGGGTCTCACCCGGGTCACCCTGGCGGCCGGTACGACCACGCAGCTGGTTATCAATGCGGCGGGACTCGTGACGCTCGGTACCCAGCACGTAGAGGCCACCGGCCTCGCGTACCTGGTCACCAAGCCTCTTGGAGCGCTCCCTCTCGGAATCGATTTCTGCTTCCCAGGCTTCCTGGTACTTCTCTTCATCCTCGAATGGATCGAGGCCGCGCTCGCGCAGCTTCTCATCGAGGATGACCTCAGGGTTGCCACCGAGCACAATATCGGTACCACGGCCGGCCATATTGGTAGCCACGGTAACGGTGCCGGGACGGCCCGCACGGGCGATGATCTGACCCTCTTCCTCGTGGTGCTTAGCGTTGAGCACGTTGTGCTTAATGCCGCGCTTAGACAGCAGCTGGGACAGGTACTCGGAGCGCTCCACGGAGGTGGTACCGACCAGAACTGGCTGGCCGGACTCGACGTGCTCTGCAATATCGTCCACTACGGCAGCGAACTTAGCTTCCTGCGTCTTGTAGATGCGGTCAGAGTGATCAGCACGCTGATTCGGCTTATTGGTAGGAATCGGCACCACATCCAGGCCATAGATGGAGTGCAGCTCGGCAGCCTCGGTTTCTGCCGTACCGGTCATTCCGGAGATCTTCTCGTACAGACGGAAGTAGTTCTGCAGGGTAACGGTAGCCAGAGTCTGGTTCTCGTTCTTGATCTCCACCTGCTCCTTGGCCTCAATGGCCTGGTGCATGCCCTCGTTGTAGCGGCGTCCGGCCAACACGCGGCCGGTGAAACCGTCCACGATCATGACTTCGCCATTGCGAACGATGTAGTCCTTGTCGCGGGTGAACAGCTCCTTGGCCTTCAGGGCGTTGTTCAGGTAAGACACCAGCTGGGAGTGCTCGGGGGCGTACAGGTTATCGATGCCGAGCTGATCCTCTACGAATTCCACGCCCTCTTCCAGCACGCCGATGGTGCGCTTCTTGTGGTCCACCTCGTAGTGGATACCCTCGCGCATGCGCGGGGCCAGCTGGGCGAAGACGCCATAGAACTGGGAGGAACCATCTACCGGACCGGAGATGATGAGCGGGGTACGGGCTTCATCGATAAGAATCGAGTCGACCTCGTCCACGATGCAGAAGTTGTGGCCGCGCTGCACCACATCGTTGAGGGAGCGGACCATGTTATCGCGCAGGTAGTCAAAGCCGAGCTCATTATTGGTGCCGTAGGTAATGTCGCAGTCGTAGGCAGCCTTGCGCTCTGGTGGGCGCATCTCGGACAGAATGACGCCCACGGACAGGCCAAGCCAGCGGTGGACACGGCCCATCATCTCGGCGTCGCGCTTTGCCAAGTAATCGTTAACGGTGACGATGTGGACACCCTTGCCATCAAGGGCATTGAGGTAGGCCGGCAGCAGCGAGGTCAGGGTCTTGCCCTCACCGGTGCGCATCTCGGCGACGTTGCCGAAATGCAGGGCCGCACCGCCCATGATCTGCACGCGGTAGTGCTTCTGATCGAGGACGCGCCAGGCAGCCTCACGGACGGTCGCAAAAGCCTCGAGCAAGATGTCATTCATCTCTTCGCCGTCTCGCAGGCGAGTCTTGAACTCGTCGGTCTTTGCCTTAAGTTCGTCGTCCGAAAGCTCCGCGTACTTATCCTCAAGGGCAATTACATCGTCTGCCATTTTGCCCAGGCGCTTGACCGTACGGCCCTCGCCCGCGCGCAGCAGCTTGGAAAGTCCAAACACGGTTAGTTAGTCCTTCTAGTCGCGACAATAAAGTTAACTCGTCGCTATTGTACTCACTCGCTTTCACAAAGCACCTCCCGCCTAGCACATAGGGCAGGCGCACAGCCTCCGTTCAGCCTGTATATCCCCCGGAACCTGCTTGCCGACGCCCCCTCCCCCAACCAAAAAATCGACCCCACTGCATACACGCAGCAGGGTCATTAACTAAGAGAAGTAGAAGCTTCTTTAAGCTTCAGCGTCTTCCGAGAGGGAGATAATGCCGTAGTCGTAGGCATGGCGGCGATACACCACGGACGGCTTATTGTTTTCCTCATTGATAAAGAGGAAAAAGTCGTGGCCCACCAGCTCCATCTCGCTCAAGGCATCATCCACGCTCATCGGGGTAGCCGGGTGCTCCTTAGTACGGACGATCTGGCCTGGCCGAATGTCCTCAACGGTCTCAGCATAAGGGTCAACGTAGCGCTCTTCCTTTGCACGCTCAGCCTCGGCCTGAGCTACCATTTCAGCGGCAATCTCACCGGTGCCCTTCTGCGCACGGTGACCGCTCTTGACGTTTTCGCGGCGCACCTTCACCTTGCGCAGGGAGCGCTCCATCTTGCCCAAGGCGGTTTCGAGCGCTGCGTAGAAGGAATCTTCCTTGGCTTCAGCGCGGGCAATGTGACCCTTACCGGTAGCGGTGATCTGGATGCGCTCCGCTTCGGAGTCACGGCGCGGGTTTGGTTCGTGCTGTAGCTCCACATGGAAGAAGGTCAGGGTGGGGTCAAGGCGTTCAATCTTGGCCAGCTTGTCATTGACTCGCTCTTGGAAGTGATCGGGGACCTCGACATTGCGGCCCGTAATCGTTACCTGAGCTTTGTTTGGCTGGGACATTGAGATGCCTCCCTTGGGTAGTGGGGACTAGAATCAATCACAGTAACTATCTCTCTGTGACACTCCTCATGATAGCACTGGTTATGACCTTTGCGGGAAATTTTTTGGCGACTCCCCTACCTCGAGGGTGGGCACCACCCCTATCTAGGCATCCGCAAAGACCAATGCCCCGCAGACTTCTACACCCGTGGCCTGCAGGGCGGCGATGCTGGCGGCAAGGGTGGCGCCGGTGGTAACGACGTCGTCGGCAAGCAGCGCAGGCGCCCGAGCAATAGGCACGCGCACGCGGACTCGGCCCTGCAGGTTGGCCCACCTATCCTGCGCGTTGAGCTCGGACTGGTCCGCGGTGGACTGGCCCATAGTAAGCGCCGCGCACACGCCCACGCCCTGGTGCTGCGCCGCAGCGTGACACACAGCGGACACCGGATCTCCCCCGCGTGCCCGCGCCGAACGCGGCCGAGTAGGAGCGGGAACGAGAGTGAATTCGCGCGGGATATCGCCGCGGGCGCTCAAATGGGCCAGCCCGGCCGCGAAGACGGCCCCCACATACTCGCGAACCGGCCGATTGCCTCGCTCCTTCATGCCAATGATGATGCGGCGTCGAATATCGGAATAGGAGCCGAGAGCATAGACGGGCGCGCCCAGCGGCCGGGGTCGCGCCACCATGTAGGGCGGCTGCCGCAAGTGATCGCGGCACCGAGAGCACAAAACCTCGCCCGGCGCGCCGCACCCAGCGCACGCGCGCGGAAAAATAAGCTCCCCCAAGCTCATAATTGCCTCTCCCCAGCCGCACAGGCCCTCTGGCGGCTAATTAGAAACGATAGGGGAAGAACGCCGACCCTGCAGACCGGAGACCTCGCGCCAATTGGTTTCGTCCATGACGGTGGAGGGAAGCTCCAGCATGGCGTGCGAATCAGTAATAAAGAGCTTGGTAGGCGAGGTTGCCACGGCCACCACGGGGGCGGTGATATTGCCGGTAGGCATGGTCGAGGCCGAGGAACCATCCTGCTCGATGCGCCATACGGGCGACTGGCTCGAGGAAGTACCCACGATGAGCGAGCCATCCGCATTCCAGTCCAGCGATAGTGCCGAACCGGATACTTCGGGGCCAACCTCGCGGGCGTTGACGATGCGCTTATCGCCGCTGCTGGATTGAGCAACGGCCGCGATATACACGTGACCATCAATAATCATGGCCACGCGTGCACCGCTATGGGACAAGCGGATAACGGAGATTTCACCCTCAATATCGTCGATGCTGCGGGCATCCACCTCGGATTCGGAGATGCGGCCCGTCGTCTTGGAGCGCACCACGCGCACGATACGATCGCCATCGACCACGGTCCAGGCGGCTTGCCCGTTGTACTCGAAGGTAGGCCGTGCCAGCGTGGGGCCATCCACCGAATCCTGTAGCTGGCCGTCAAGCTCGCCAATCTGCAGCGAGAAGTCACTATTAGACTTGCGGCGCACGGCCGCAACGAGACCGCTATCGGCAACATCCACGGATTGCACGTCACCGCTGCTGCCCAGCGTGGACTTGACCGGCTCGGCCACACCATCGTCCACCTCGAGCAGGTTGCCCTCATTGAGGGCGTAGAGCTTAGACAAAGAGGTGCTGCTTTCCTCCGGGTTATAGTCCGCGAAGTCATCCACGTTCAGGCTATCCATGCCCTCCACCAAGTCGCCGCCATCGGCCTTGACCTTGAAGGGGCCGGTATGGCCGGCTTCCGTAAGCGTCCACACCAACTGGGCCGCAAAGAGCGTGCGATCATGGGTGTCCAAATCAGCGAGGCCCTCGAATTGGTAGCCCTGTTCGCGGTCATAGCCGGCGAAAGTGACATTCTCACCCGCTGCGCGGCGAGTAGCGGGCGCAATGCTGGCTGAAGGTCCCTCCATCAGCAGCGTAATGAGCGTCGACTCCGATTGTTCGCCGCCCTTATATAGCCAGCGGCGGTCTGGAACCAGCACATCGTTGCTTTGCTTAAAAAAGTACAGCGATTGCGGGGTGTAGTGATTGCGCATTTCATTGCGCTCCATTACTACTCCGGCCGGCAAACCATCGACGCGCCACCTATCGTCTTGCATTTTCATGTAGATGACGGCCTCGTAGCCCTCATTTTCCGGCACGTACGCACCGCCGGATTTCAGGCGGCCGATGATGGTGCCGCGCACCGTGAAAGCGCGCTCATTGTCCCTCGAGCTTTGCTTACTTGCGGGAGCGGTAACGATATCCAGGCTATCGACCACCATCACGTCACCGCTGGCGTCCCAGGCTTCGCGAGCGTTATCGGTCAAAAAGCCGCGCGCGACCTCATGGTCGTTTCCCGGCACGGCGGAAGCCTGGTAGAAATCGCGCAGCGTCAAGTCTGGGTCATCGCCGGGTTGCGGTGCAATGACTTCTTCAGGGCCATCCTCTTGCTGTTGGTAGGTACCGACTACTTGCGGGCCGGTGTTATTCGGCAGCGTGGAACAACCGCTGACGAACAGCACGGCCGCTGCGGTGCCGACAACCGCGGTCTTGCGATAGTTCGCTCTCAACACGCTTATTTCCTCCTACCCTCAAAGTCCGGGGCCTTATAGGCGCGCCTGTCTGGGGCGGCCGCGCCGCGGTTCAGTTCGCGTTCCGAAGGCCAGAGGATGCCATCGCCCTCTACCTCGCCATCGGTGCCTTTTTCGCTCTTGTCGACGTGCGGCGAGCTCATGCCCGATGAAATGGCCGGCGTTGCAGCGGCGGGCCCTGCATCCGGCTCGGCGGCGCCAGTGTCCTCTGCTTCTGTAGCTTCAGCTTCGGGTTCTGCCAGCTCGCTACCGTCCGCAGTGCTGGAGACGGGTGCGCCGGGAATCTCCACAGCGATGGGGGCCTCGCCCACCTCGGTATTCGGGGTCCGCGGAATGATGAGGCGGAAGCGGGACCCAAAGCCCTCATAGCCGGTGGCATCTAGCGTGCCGCCGTGCAGGACGGCATCCTCGCGGGCGATAGCCAGGCCCAAACCGGTGCCGCCGGAATGGCGTTTGCGGGAGGAATCCGCACGCCAGAAGCGGTTGAATACCAGCTCTTCCTGGCCAGGCTTTAAGCCCACGCCATGGTCCGTAACGGTAACGCCCACCGCAATGTCCGTGGCTGCGACGTCTACCGCCACTGGATTGCCTTCCGAGTGGTCGATGGCATTGGCCAGAAGGTTGCGCAAGATGCGCTCGAGGCGGCGGGAATCTGCCTCGACTCCGATGCGCTCCTCCGGCAGGTTGAGCTGGACCTCCACGTCGAGCTCGCGGGCCAAATGCTCCACCTGCCCGTAAGCCGCCTCCACACAGGAGCGCAGATCAATGGCAGCCGTGGAGAGATCCGCCACACCAGCATCGTGGCGAGAAATCTCCAGCAAGTCCGCGAGCAATTCCTCGAAGCGGTCGAGTTCGCTCGACATCAGGCGGGAAGCGCGCTGGGCGCCGTGCGGCAGGCTATCGCTTTCGGCCTCAATCATGTCCGCGGCCATGCGCACGGTGGTCAATGGGGTGCGCAGCTCATGGGAGACGTCGGAAGTAAACTGCCGCTGCAAATCACCGTACTCCTCCAGCTGCGCAATTTGGGAGGAAAGCTTATCGGCCATGTTATTGAAGGACGCGGCCAAGCGACCCATCTCATCATCGCTATCGACGGCCATGCGCTCCTTCAAATGACCCGCCGCCAAGCGCTGTGCAATCCGCGAGGCCGAGCGAATTGGCGTAATAACCTGCTGGGTGGCTAGCCAAGCAATGCCCACCAGCAACACCACGACCACTACACCGGCTGCCGAGAGCAGACCGCGCATCAGCGCCATGGTGGATTCTTCCGATTCCATGGACAGCGCCAAGTAGACCTGCGTATGGGGAATATCGGTATCGGTAGGCGTGCCTACCAGCAAGGCGTTGTAGTGATCACCATTTTCGCGCGGCGCTGGGAAATACTGCTGCGCAATCTGGCCTTGATCCACCATTTCCCGCAGCTGATCCGGCACGGGGAAATCCTCGGGCGAAGTGGTAACAGAGCCATCCTGATTTTCCACCACGATGACTGGCTCATAGACCGTCTGGGCGTCGCCCTGTTGGGCGGAGAGCTGGCCCAACGCAGCACGCGCAGAGTTGATGCGCACCTGGACGGAGTTAGCAGAACTGGTGGCATCGATCTGCTGCTCCACGGCCGTGCGGGCGCGCTCCAGCTCCTGCTGAGCCACGTCCTCCTTCTGGCTGACCAGGCGCTGGGTAAGCACGGACACTAGCGCGTAGGCCAAGATGATCATGACCACCGAGGAGGCGACCAAAATCATGCCAATGACGCGCGCCTGCAATGAGGTGCGCCACGTTGTAATGAAGGCGTCTCGAATGCGCCTTAGACGCTCAATGATGCCGATGGTCCTTACTCTCCGGCGCCGGCCTTGCCGGTCTTATATCCCACGCCGCGCACGGTCAGCACGATCTGCGGGTCTTCCGGATCGTGCTCGATCTTGGCGCGCAGGCGCTGGACGTGCACGTTAACCAGGCGGGTATCAGAAGCATTGCGATAGCCCCACACGGATTCCAGCAGCGATTCACGCGTATGCACTTGGCCGGGGCGGCGCGCCATTTCCAGCAGCAGGTCAAACTCCAGCGGGGTCAGGTTCAGCTCGGTGCCATCGGTGCGGCGCACGGTATGCTCCGGCACGTCGATGACAAGATCCGCAACCTCCAGGATTTCAGCTTCCGCAGAATCGGTGCGGCGCAGGCGCGCACGGATGCGGGCGATGAGCTCCTTGGGCTTGAATGGCTTGGTGATGTAATCATCCGCGCCGGATTCAAGGCCGAGCACCACATCAACCGTATCGGTCTTGGCGGTCAGCATAACGATGGGCACGGAGGATTCGCGGCGGATGGCACGGCAAATATCTACGCCATTCATGCCCGGAAGCATGAGGTCCAGCAGGATGAGGTCCGGCTCGTGCTGCTCAAAGGCAGGAACAGCGTCATTGCCGTCCATGACCGGAATGGGCTTGAGTCCTTCGGACTCGAGCACAATGGTCAGCATCTCTGAGATAGCCGGATCGTCATCGACAACCAAAATCTTGGGCGCCACGTTCTATTCTCCTACAAGGTCTTTTATCGCTGAAATAATAGTATCCGCATCGGCGGTAGCGATCCAGCGTCCACCCCAGCCCGCATCTGCCAAGCGCCGGTAGGCTGCGGCGGTGCGTTCTTGCAACCCACCATCGCGTTCGTAGCGGTCGCGTTCCCGGCTGGCGTCTGCTTGGGCTCGTGCCTGCGCTCTTTCCGACGCCACCTCTACCGCCGTATCCAAATACACCTGCAGGTCCGCCTGCGGCAGGCCGAGGGTGCCAAATTCCAGATCGTGCACCCACTCCATCACCGCATCGTCTTCGAGCCGCGCCGCCGAATACGCGGCATTGGAAGCCACGTAACGATCCAGTAGCACCACAGTGTCGGATTCCTTGGCGCGCTGCAGCTGGTCCTTTACGCCATAGCGATCCAACGCGAATAGCGTCGCCATGGCATAAGCCGAATCCGTGAGGTCCCCCATCTTTCCGTAGAGCGCCTTTTGCGCGAGTTGTGCGTGAATCGAGTCCGCATAGCGCGGAAAGGCAATAACCTCTACGGGCCGGTCCAACGACTCCTTAAGTGCGGAGACCAACGTATTTTTACCGGCACCGTCGATGCCTTCAATGCTGATCAGCATAGGTGTGGGCTATCTTCCCTTCTGTTATTTCTCCCGCAGGGCCACTGCCGCGCGGCCGTTGCCGCAAGCAGTGGGTGCGACTTAGGACAGGGCCTCAATGAATGGCTCGAGGTCATATTCTTCCTCGACGTTTTCAAGCACCTCGAGGGCATTTTCCGTCAGGGTCTCGCTGCCAGAGCCCACCAGTTCCCTAATATAGGGGTAGTCTTCGACTACTTCGCCCGCGCTAAAGGGCGCACCAGCCCAAATGGCAGCAATGGTGGCCGCCGCTTGAGCATTCTGTTCCTCTTCTTCGCTGAGTTTTGGCTTGCTGTGCGCGACCTCGCAGGCATCCTCGACGGCGCGAATTACCCCTTCTTCATCGAGGTTTGCCATCTCGTCCAAGAAATCGACGTTGAGGTCCGTGCTGAAAATATTTTCGTCCCAAGTACTCACTTTTTGACTCCTTCGGTGCTTTCAGCGCCATTTATACACGCTTTCTTAGTGAAAGAAAGCAGACGATGAAAAGGTTTGCATGGCCTTCTACACCCGCGAACTGCCTTTTTGTTTACTTATCACAGAATTGCGACGCCGTCGCAATGTTTCCCAAACATGATAGTCTCGTTACCAACTTGTTACCGGGGCGCTGTATCGCCCTCCTCTTTGGGCTGAAACCGCCCACCTCATAGAAAGGACAGCCACGATGAAGCCAGATTCGCGCCGCGTCTACGTGTTCATTGTGGCCGGACTGATCGCCGCGGCCGTCGTCGGAGTCGCCGTCTGGCGCATGAGCTCGCCGAGCGCTAACTATTCCAACGCCGCGGATCAGTCCGCGACCACCTCCGTCTCCCCGACCCACACCGCGGCCGAGGAGACCACCACTTCTTCCACGGACCGTTCCCCTTCAAAGCAGCACTCCACGCACGCTACGAGTTCCACCGCCTCGTCTGGCGATTCCAAGCATCAGCAGCCGCACAACAACGATCCGTTTCTCGCCCCTAATGCGGTAGTGCGCCCACAGGCAGCAACCCAGCCCACCAAGGTCTACCGTCCAGAAAACATCTCCCCGCAGGGCACCACCTCGCAGGGCAATACCACCACCCAGGGTGGTCAGGGCACCGGCCAGGGCAATCAGCGTCTGACGCCTGATTACCCGAGCAACCAGAACGGCTCGCAGACTACTGGTGCCCCGCAGAACAACCAGGGCGGCACCACCCCGCCGGCCACCACTGGCCCGTCCACTCCGCAGCCCTCACCTGAGGCGCCTGCCTCGCAAGATAACTCGGGCAAGGATTCCGACGCCCCGGCCCATGAACCAGCCGGCACGGAGCAACACACGGTCGAAAAGGCAGAGGAAGAAAAGCTCACCGGCCATGCCGCTGCGAAGCGACCTTCCGCCGATCAGAACCAGGAGCCAACCGACCTGGTGCCAACCAAGCAGGCACCGGCCACGGCCAAGCAGGCTCCGAGCGAAGCGGCGCCTTCGCGCTAATTCGGAGTCGGTTCTCGACGTAGACGAACAAAACAAGCACGTTTCCTCGATTCTGAAGTCAGAATTCCGGGAAACGTGCTTGTTTTGTATGCGCTGGAATGCGGTCATTACGACGCAGCCACAATATGCGCCAAGAATTGAGCAGAGCAGGCCGCAACGCGGCTGTAATGAAGACTGAAAAGCACGCTTCGCTTGAAACCGGAGGGCGGCGGCGAAGCGTGCTGGTGTGGGCTAAACGCGGACTAGGCGCGGGCGACGAAGAGGTCCGCGGTGTCGGATTCCGCAGTAGCAGTAACGAGGCCCTCGGCAGCTGGCAGCCAGACGGCTTGGCCTGGGGTCGCGGTGAGGGTCTTGCCCGCAGCATCGGTAAAGGTTACGGAACCTGCGGTGCACAGGACGATGGTCGGGCCATCGTAATCAAGATCCACAGAAGACGAACCGGTGAGCTCCACGCGGTCCAGCAGGAATTCCTCGATGGGTACCGGGTAGGACCAGGCGGCGGCATCGTGGACATTGTCCTGGGCGGACTTATCTTGTTGTTGCACACGCGGCTCGTCGGCAGCGGCGTAAGTCAAGACCTTGACCAGCTCTGGAACGTCAACGAACTTTGGCGTCAGGCCACCGCGCAACACGTTATCGGAGTTCGCCATGATCTCCACGCCGAGGCCGGAGACATAGGCATGGAGCTGGCCTGCGTCTAGGTAGACGGCCTCGCCGGGCGAGAGCTCGATGTGGTTGAGCAGCAATGCGCCCAGCACGCCAATATCGCCTGGGTAGCGCTGATTGAGATCCAGCACCGTAGACATGACACGGGACTTCCAATCGGCCGAGTCCGCGGCGATCAGGCGCTCGCCGGCGGCAACAATGGCGGAAATGAGCTCCTTGCGCTTGGCAGACGGAATGGTAATCCACGTGGTGAAAAGGACGCGCAGGTTGGCGGACTCGGTGGTTGCCGAGGGGTCGTCGTCCAGCATGGCAACGTAGTGGTCCAGCTCAGGGCACTCGAGGGCGGCAAAAAGCTCGCGGGTGCGCGCCAAGGGGCGGAAGCCGGCCATGGCATAGAAATCCGTGAGCGCGACAATGAGCTCGGGCTTGTGATTATCGTCCTTGTAATTTCGATTAGACGCGGTGAGTTCGATGCCGGCGGCGTTTTCGCGGGCAAAGCCCTCTTCCGCCTGCGCCTTTGACGGGTGCGCCTGCAAGGACAGCGGCTCCTCGGCCGCAAGCACCTTGAGCAGGAAGGGCAGGCGCTCGCCGTACTCGGCAGAAACGCGGCCGCCTAGCTGCCCTGCCGGATCCTCTGCAATGACCTCATTGAGCAGGCGGCCATCCACCGTGGAAGGGTCGCCGGGGTGAGCGCCGAACCACAGCTCTGCGACGGGCTTATCGGCATCGGGCTGGCCCTGCAGGTGCGGGATAAGGGTACGCGAGCCCCAGGAATAGTTGCGGGTGGCGCTGTGCAACAGCTGCATGTGTTTCTATCCTTTAGAAATCTCGTAGGCGGTCGCGGCAAAACTCCGCGTAATAAGCTGCAGTGAGCGGGCAAGATGCCCCAGGCCCGGTTCCGGGTCAATGCTGCGGACTGCAAGCGAGTTGGGCAGGTTCGCCTCTTCCTGCCCCCAGAAAACCACCTTCAAGGGTACCAAAGCGCCCTCGGCACCATCGCCATCAATGAAGGGGTCATAGAAGAGATCATTAGCCGGGGAACTATCAGAATCCCGGTCGAGCGCGCGACGCAATTCGGCTGGGTCCACATAAGCGCTCGGCAGGCCGTGTACGGCCCAGATGGTCGTAGCCATGCGGGCCACGAGGGCGTCGAGCTGCACGTGCTCGCGACGATCGGAATAGGAGTAGGGGTCGAGCACGCAGGAATGGATGATGCGGGCGCCGTCGATAAACTCGCGCAGTTGGCGGCCCGGATTAGTAGTGGCATCGCGCTCGGGAGAAAGCTGCGCAAGCTCGCGGTCCACGGCCGCCGCAAGGTCCTCGAGGGTCTCCTTCACCACGGTCGGGCCCTGATAGAGCAGGCAGCACAGCGCATGCAGGGCGGCAATGCTGCGCGCGGGCGAGCTCCCCTCGGTCGTCGGCAAGCAAGGGGTGACGAGCGTATCCTCCGGGCAGTCCTCCACCAGCGGGCCCTTGGCCGGCCCGATGAGCACGGTGGTGGCACCGCGCTGGCTGGCAGTAATGAGGGCGCGCGACGCCCAATCGCACTCGCCGGGCTCGCCGACAACCACCACCAGGTCCAGCGCCCCCACGTAGCGCGGGAGTGATTCAGTGACCACAATCGGGATCCGCAGCGGCTCGGCTAGGCCAACGCCTAGGTGGGCGGCCTGGCGGGCAATCGCGTCGGTGGGAATAATTACAAGCGAGCGGGGATTGAGCCCACTGAGCGCCTCGCCCCAGCGCTCCACTTCTCCGGCCACCAGGCGGATTTGGGCGCCTTCGTGCGCCACATCAAAAAAGCGCACGGTTTCGGCGTCATAATTACCGGTATCCATGTGGCCCAAGCATAGTCGGGCGCCCACTAAGATGAAGTCCTATGACTTCCGCACAGATTCATCCCGTAACCCTGATTGGCGGCGGCCCCGGCGCGTGGGACCTCATTACCGTGCGCGGCATGCGCGCCCTGCAGGATGCAGAGGTTATTCTTGCCGATCACCTGGGACCTACGGCGCAGCTCGATAAGCTGTGTGATATTTCTTCCAAAGAGCTTATTGACGTCTCTAAGCTCCCCTATAAGAAGTCAATCTCGCAGGAAAAGATCAACGAGCTGCTCATCGAACACGCCCGTGCCGGCCGCAAGGTGGCCCGTCTTAAGGGGGGCGATCCTTTCGTCTTTGGGCGCGGCTTTGAAGAGGTGCAAGCGCTGGCGGATGCGTCTATTCCTGCTACGGTCATTCCGGGCGTGACCTCAGCTATTTCCGTTCCCGCGGCCGTCGGCATCCCGGTAACTCAGCGCGGCATTGTCCACGGATTCACGGTGGTCTCCGGCCACCTTCCGCCCGGCCATGAGAGGTCCTTGGTGGACTGGGCAGCGCTCGCCCGCTCTGGCGCCACGCTCGCGGTCATCATGGGCGTGAAAAATGCCCCGGCGATTGCCAATGCGCTTATCGACGCCTCCCTCTCCCCCTCCACTCCTTGCGCCATCATCCAAGAGGGCACGCTTTCTACCGAGCGCGCCTATCGTTGCACCTTGGGTACCTTGGCGCAGACGATGACCGAGCACGAGATCTCCGCGCCAGCGGTCTACGTCATCGGCGAGGTGGCCGGGCTGTAGCACCCTCGAGGCCTTCCGGGTCCGCGAGGCCAACTTGTGGCCGCGCTCTACCCCACCGCAGTTGGGGTTTGGTCCGTATCGTGGCCAAAGGTCGCGGCGGAAGTGCTACGCGCGGTCAGCAGCGGGGCTTTCGGGCGCCTTATCCTGCACGATGGTCACGCCGGACTTGCGCGAACCGTGGACGCGGTGGGCGGCAGCGACGCGCTCCGGATAATCCGGGGCATGGAAATCAGCATGGGCGGCTTCCTCAGCGTTTTCGGCTTCCAATTCCGCCGCACGCGCACGCCTGGTGCGCAACGCGCCACGAATGGTGGCCGCTACACCAGCCGCGACCACGATCGCGATGGCAACGGGGGTAACTGCTGCAGGCACTGCCCAGCCAAAGTACGTCTCGGCACCGCCGATGACTTTGCCGATATTCAGGCCCACGATGGCCGTGCCCACCAGTCCGCCGAGCAGGACGGGGTTGATGCGGGAGATAAGCCACGCAGCGATGGGCGCGGTGATAGCGCCACCGATAAGCAAGGCAAGGACTGCGGCCAAGTTGGCGACAATATCGTGCCAGAGCCCCACGATAAAGCCTGCGGTAGCGCCGAAGGTCACTAGGAACTCAGCGGCGTTGACCGTGCCGACGATGCGGCGCGGCTGCTCCCGGCCGATAGCCATGAGCGTGGAGGTCGACACCGGGCCCCAGCCGCCGCCACCGGTGGAATCGACGAATCCGCCCACAAGGCCAAGGCCGGCCAGAAACGGCGTGGAGTGGGTGCGTTTATAGGCGGAGCCACGGCGGCGCGGTTGGGAAAAGCGCCAAATGAGGTTGGCGCCGATGCCCACCAAGATGAGTGCGGTCACCGGCGCGGCCGCCGCGGTGGAGATATTCGACAGCAACGTGGCGCCCAAAAAGGCGGCGATCCCACCCGGCACACCGAGACGGACCACGGTTTTCCAATCCACGTTGCCGAAGCGCGCGTGGCTCAATCCGGAGATAGCAGTGGTGCCAAGCTCGGCGGTATGCACGACGGCAGAGGCCTGCGCGGGGCCGAGGCCCGCCAGCAACAGCATCGTGGTAGACGTGACGCCAAAGCCCATGCCGATACCACCGTCCACGAGGTTGGCGGCCGCACCGGCGAGCGCAATGAGGATGAGGGTTAGCATGGCGCGAACACCTCCTGTGCGGTGCGGCGGGCGTGGTGAAAGCGATCTGCCACGAGGCCCGCGAGATCAGTGCCAAGGGGACGGTCCACGGTCGCGGGAACGCCCGCCAACCGGTCTAGGAGCAGGCCCTCGGTCACGAAGAGCGGAATAACGCGTACGCGAGAGGGGTCTTGATGCTCGCGACACAAGGACACGATCCCTTCGCGACCACCGCGGGTGGCAAATTCCACCGTCGTGGGCACGCCGGTGAGCGCGAAGGTGCGGTGGGCGAGTTTTCGGATGGCGTCGTTAGCCGCGGTATCGGAGGAACCGACGGAGTAGATGACCACCTGGGCATCGCCAGGCCGGGTACGGGAGGCGAGCACGCGGGCGAGGTCCTCACCCGTACCAAGGCCAGCGGCGAGGTGGAGGGAAAGGTGGGAGGTTGTGGAGGCGTCGGCAAGCGCGCGCGGGACGTCCACGCGCTGGTGGTAGCCCTGGGTAAAAAGCAGCGGAACCACAATGGCCTCGGTCTCCCCTAGCTGGGCGAGCTCGAGCGCGGCCGTGGTGAGGTCGGGCTCGTTGAATTCCAGGTGCGCCGCGCGGGCTGGTCGCAGGCCGGTGGCCTGGGTCAAACGCTCAATGCCGGCCGCGGCGCCCGGATGCCGCGAACCGTGGGACAGGGTAATAAGTGTGGGCATGGGGGCATCCTTAAGCCTGCGGTGCCGTGGAGTGTCCGCGGCGGGCAAGCGAGCGCTTCAATGCCTCATTGGAGGACACGGCCGGTGCAGGGGCTACCGGGGCATCGTCTTGGCCGTGAAAACGCACGGAGAATATCCGCAGGCACTCCTGGCACTTCCAGGCAAAGTCATCTTCCTCATCTGGGAAGAGGTCAGTGCCGGCGCAATACGGGCAGAAGCTGGGATGGTTGCGGTTGGGGTTGGGCTGGCGGCGAAAATTCACTGCAAGTCCTCCTCCTTGGCACGCAAGACCCAGTGGCGGAATTGCTCGCCGTCCTCGCGCTGCTCTTTGTATTTATTGACCAAGCGAATGACGTATTCGGGCACCTCATCGGCGACGACCTTGTGGCCGCGCAGCTTACGGCCCCAGTCCGGGGACAGGCCAAGGGCGCCGCCCAGGTGGACCTGGAAGCCCTCAACGCGGTTGCCCTCGGAATCGGTAACAATCTGGCCCTTCAGGCCGATGTCCGATACCTGCGACCGCGCACAGGCGTTGGGGCAGCCGTTGAGCGCGATGGAAATCGGCACGTCCAGATCGCCCAAGGTGTCTTCCAGGATGTCTACCAACTCGATGGCGCGGGCCTTCGTGGTCACGTGCGCGAGCTTGCAAAATTCCAGACCGGTGCAGGAGATGACGCCGCGGCGGAATTCGGACGGCTGGGAGTACAGGCCGGTCTCATCAAGCGCGCGGGAGAGCGCCGGAATGTCTTCTTCCTCCACATCAAGGAAGAGCAATTCCTTCATCGGGGTGGTGCGAATGCGGCTGATGCCGAACTTTTCGGCCACGTCCGCGATGGCGATGAGCTGCTCGCCGGTGGCGTGTCCCACGGTAGGCTTTACGCCAACGTAGAACTTGCCGTCTTTCTGGCGGTGCACGCCCAAGTGATCGCGGGAGCCAGGCTCAACCTCCAGTGGGATGCCATCCAGCAGCGGCTTGTCTAGGTATTCTTCCTCCAGCACCTGGCGGAACTTTTCGATGCCCCACTTGGCTACCAAGAACTTCAGGCGGGCACGATTGCGATTGCGGCGGAAGCCGTAGTCACGGAAGATGCCGACCACACCGGCCCAGACCTCCGGCACGCGCTCTAGGGGAACCCAGGCGCCGAGGGACTGCGAGAGCATCGGGTTGGTGGATAGGCCGCCGCCAACGAAGCAATCGAATCCCGGGCCGTACTCGGGGTGATTCACGCCCACGAAGGCAACGTCTTGAATCTCATGCGTGACGTCCTGACGGGAGTTGCCGGAGATAGCGGTCTTGAATTTGCGCGGCAGGTTATGGAATTCCTCGCGCGGCAGGTAGTTATTCTTAATCTCTTCGATGGCTGGGGTGGCATCGATAATCTCGTCCTCGGCCACGCCGGCAACTGGAGAGCCTAAAATGACGCGCGGCACATCGCCGCAGCCCATGAGCGTGCTCAGCCCCACAGACTCGAGCTTGTCCCAAATGGTGGGCACATCCTCGATCTGAATCCAGTGCAACTGGATATTCTGGCGGTCCGTAAAGTCCGCCGTGGAGCGGGCATAATCGCGCGAGATCTCACCGACGGCGCGCAGCTTGGCAGGATCGGCGCGGCCACCGTCGAAGCGCACGCGCATCATGAAGTACTCGTCCTGCAGCTCGGCGTTGGACAGCTTGGAGGTCATTTCGCCGCCCAAGTTCTGGTTGCGCTGAGTATAAAGGCCCAGCCACTTGAAGCGAGGGGCTAGGTCATCAGCCGGGATAGAAGAAAATCCCTGCTTGGAATAGATATCGATGACGCGCTGCTTAGCAGAAAGCCCGCCGTCTTCCTGCTTAATTACCTCATCGTTATTGAGGGGCTCGGTGCCGTCAATCTTCCATTGGCCTTCGGGCTTTTTGGCGCGGGGCGTGCGCTTGGTATTAGTCGCGGTGGTCATGGTGTAGATCTCAACCTGCCTTTCCAAAGTATTGAAAGACAACCTACCCGTCTAAAATGAGCAGACAAAGCGGTCTTTTTTAATTTCAAGTAAAGAATCGCCGTGAACTGCATGAACGGCAGTATGTTTTTAGAATCTAATTCAACTCCTTGCCGCAACCTAGACTAAACGGTTCAATTGCCAGAAAGATAAGCCACAAAAATGAACCTAGCGGTCTAGACCCCGCGCTTGAGAGAAAGGCATTCACACAGCATGAATCAGCCCTTGAAGGTAGCCGTCATCGGCGCAGGCCCAGCCGGCATTTACGCCTCCGATATCCTGGTGAAAAAGACCGGCGGCGAGGTACAGATTGACCTCATCGAGCAGATGCCCGCACCCTTCGGCCTTATCCGCTATGGCGTGGCGCCGGACCATCCGCGCATTAAGGGCATCATCAAATCCTTACACCGGGTGCTCGACACCGAGCAGATTCGCCTGTTGACCAACGTGCACATCGGCCGCGATATCACCGTCGACGAGCTACAGCAGCACTACGATGCCGTGGTCTTTGCCACCGGCGCCGTGGGCGATCGCCACCGCGATATCCCTGGCGCGGACTTGGACGGCGTGCATGGCGCCGGTGAGTTCGTGGGCTTTTACGATGGCAACCCGCGCTTCGAACGCGACTGGGATTTGTCCGCCAAGGAGGTGGCGGTCATTGGCGTGGGCAATGTGGGTCTGGACGTCTCCCGCATCTTGGCCAAAACCGGCGATGAGCTCAAGGTCACCGAGATCCCCGATAATGTCTACGAGTCCCTGGCTAAGAACCAGGCTGAGACCGTGCGCGTCTTCGGCCGCCGCGGCCCGGCACAGGCCAAGTTCACCCCACAGGAGCTCAAGGAGCTGGACCATTCCGAGTCCATCAACGTTGTGGTCTCCCCCGAGGACATCGATTATGACGAAGCCTCGCTGGCCGCGCGCCAGGAGAGCAAGTCCACCGATTTGGTGTGCCAGGTGCTCGAGCAGTATGCCATCCGCGATCCCAAGGAGGCGCCACACACCCTGCAGATCCACCTCTTCGAGCAGCCGGTAGAGATTTTGGGCGAGGACGGCAAGGTCAGCGGCATCAAGACCGAGCGCACCGTGCTCAACGGCGATGGCAGCGTGCACGGCACCGGCAAATTCACCGAATGGCCCGTGCAGGCGGTCTACTTCGCCACCGGTTACCGCTCGGATGCGGTCGATGGCGTGCCCTTTAACCAAGACAAGAACGTCATCAATAACGATGGCGGCCATGTCATCGATGCGACCGGCGCGGTAGTGCCGGGCCTCTACACCACCGGGTGGATTAAGCGCGGCCCAGTGGGGCTCATTGGCAATACCAAGTCCGATGCCACGGAGACGATTGGCATGCTGCTTGCCGACGCCGCTTCTGGCACCCTCCCCTCCCCCTCCAGCACCGCGGATATCACCGAAGTCTTTACCGAGCGCGGTATCGATTACCTGACGTGGCAGGATTGGCAGCGCTTGGACGCGGCAGAGCGCGCCCTAGGCGAGCGCGAGGGCCGCGAGCGTAAGAAGTTTGTGGAGTGGGAGGACATGGTCTCCCACTCGCGCGCCGAAGTTTAGCGGCGAATGATGGCAAGGACCTCGTCGACGATGGACTGCACCTCGTCGGCGGTCTTTGCCTCTACGTTGAGGCGCAGCAGCGGCTCCGTATTAGACGCGCGCACGTTGAACCATGCCTCGGTTCCCTTGAGCTCTACGGTCACGCCATCGAGCTCATCGACGGACTCAATCTTATCCGCCAGCTCATCCAGCACCGCTTGGGTAGCGGCCTTCTGGTCCTCCACGGTGGAGTTGATCTCACCGGAGGCCTCGTAGCGGGAGTATTCCGCCATGAGCTCGCTCAGCGGCTTATCGGACTGGCCCAGAGCGGCCAACACGTGCATTGCAGCAAGCATGCCGGAATCGGCGTTCCAGAACTCCTGGAAGTAGTAGTGCGCGGAGTGCTCGCCACCGAAGGCGGCCTTGTGCTCGGCCATCTGCGCCTTGATGAAGGAGTGGCCCACGCGGGTGCGCACCGGGGTGCCGCCCTTTTCCTTAATGAGCTCCGGCACGGTCTTGGAGGTAATCAGGTTGTGGATGATGGTAGCGCCGGGGAACTTCTCCAGGTAGCGCTCAGCGACCAGTGCACAGATGGCAGACGGGGAGACCGGCTGGCCCTTTTCATCCACCACGAAGCAGCGGTCCGCATCACCGTCGAAGGCCAAGCCAATATCGGCCTTCTGATCCACGGTGAACTTCTGCAGATCTACGAGGTTCTTTGGATCCAAGGGGTTAGCCTCGTGGTTCGGGAAGGTGCCATCGAGCTCGAAGTACAAATCGCGGACGTCGAAAGGCAAGCCATCGAAGACGGCCGGCACGGTGTGGCCCCCCATGCCGTTGGCAGCGTCAACGGCTACAACGAGCGGCTTGGAATCCTCCAGCGGCACCAGCTTGCGCAGGAAGTCGGCGTAGCCGGCAAGAATCTCCTGTTCGGCAATTGCGCCCTCGGTGCCGGTGAACTCCGGGGTGCCGTCGATAAGCATCTGCTTAATCTGTTCCAAGCCGGTCTCCTGGCCCACCGGTACCGCGCCGGCGCGGCAGAGCTTAATGCCGTTGTACTTGGCTGGGTTATGAGAGGCGGTAAACATAGCGCCCGCACACTCCAGGGAGCCGGCGGCGTAGTAGAGCTCGTCGGTAGAGGTTAGCCCCAGCAGGGTCACGTTGAGGCCCTGCGAGGTCACACCCTCAGCAAAAGCGCGCGCCAGAGACGGCGAGGACGGGCGCATATCGTGGCCGACTGCTACGGTATTTTCGCCTTCTTCCCGCAGGATGGCGGCAAACGCGGCGCCCGTATCGCGCACGAAGTTCTCATCGATATCTTCGCCCACCACGCCACGGACGTCATAGGCCTTAATTACTGCATCAAGATGCTCACGAGTTCGCATAACCTGCAATAGTACTCCCGCCCGCTGGGAAACTACCGCACCACGGGGTTCGTGTCAGTCCTGTTCCGGTTCCGCGGGCGTCGATTCATCGGGCACGACGGAAAGGTGTGCGCGGCGCGCCTTTTTGGCATAAGCCACGCGGCGGGTGCGAAAGACCGGGTGATTCGAATTGGCAGGGTCTGCCCCATCAAAGGTCGCGGAGTAGTCGATGGGGTCGGCACCGGAGCCGGCGCTGCGGTCATCGACCAAGCCGGTAGTCACGCGGCCATCTTCCTTGACGGCCTCTGCCAAAGCCATCAGGTCATCTTCCTCATCCAGCTCAATGCGATCCACACGCACCAGTTCCCAGCCCACTGGGGCGGAGATGCGGTCGCGGTGGGTGGCGCATAGGTCCCAACTGTGTGGGTTCTCCTCTTCCGCCAGCGGTCCAACGACGGCCGTCTGGTCCGCGTAAGCGTAGGTCAATGTCGCCACGGCGGGGCGGCCGCAGCCTGGGCGGGAGCAATGGCGAGAAATAGTCACAGCGCATAAGTCTAAACCCTTGGTTGAGATTTAGATAGTCTTCGCCCCGGCGTGGCTCCGCTAAATCCGGCCCGCCAGCACCTTAGAATCAGGGTCATGACCGCCGCTCGCCCGCATATCCGCCCCGCCCGCGACCGCCACGGCCACGGCATGCGCGGACCTCTCCTCCCCCAGCAGACCCCGCGCTACCGCAGCGCGCGCGAGCACTTCGACATGGCCGTATTGGAGGCCTATGCCCCCATCCAAAACGCCTTCGCGCCACAATTGCGTGGCCTCGACTTGGCCGTAGACACCATCCCGCGCATGCGGCTTTCTCCCGATATGACCGTACTACCGGATGAGATTATCGCCGATGGCCCAGTTCCCCTCGGCCGCGTGGTTCCCGCCGGTGTAGATTCCGAGGGCCAGCCCACCCGCGCGCGCCTGGTCATCTTCCGCATGCCTATTGAGCAACGTGCCTCTACCCCGTCCGAGCGTTCCGAACTCCTGGGCACCGTTATTACCGCGCTGGTGGCCAACTACCTCAACTTGGACCCCGAAGAAGTGGACCCGCGCTATAGCTGGTAGCCCCAGTAGGTTTCGCGGCAGCAGAAAAGCCCCTGGCCGCACATTGCGTGCTAGCCAGGGGCCTCACTGGACACCTTAATTATCCAATCTCGCGCTTGAGGCGGCGGCGCTCGCGGTCCGATAGCCCGCCCCAAATACCGAAGCGCTCATCGTGCTCCAGCGCGTACTCCAAGCATTCATCGCGTACCGCGCAGGCCTGGCAGATGCGCTTGGCCTCACGGGTAGAGCCTCCCTTTTCAGGGAAGAATGCTTCAGGGTCGGTCTGTGCGCACAGCGCCTGGTCCTGCCACTCCTGCTCGACGGCACCGAAGAGTTCATCGAGCGACATCTCTGCAGCAGCACCGCCACGGAGAATGGCGTTGTTATTAGCCATTTTGTCCACGCCTTTTCCTTTCTCCGAGGTTGGGTAATTCTCATCAGTGCGACCGACTGTACACCACATTCCCCTTGGGCAACCCCGCCGGGATGGTGTGGAAGTAACGGCGCCGGCCGCTGTTTCTTTCACTGATGTAATTTCACACCGGATCACTAAATATCGTCAACCCGAATTGGCGGCTTCTTCGCGCTTTCCGGCAAAAACGCAGCACACGATCCCCATCCGTCACATCTGTAACAACTGATCCCCTATGGGGGTGTAGGTAGGGGGTACTACATGTAGTGGTACCCCGTTTTTCTGTCAACAATTTTCAGGAAATTCCGGCGTGTCGCGCGCACAACGCCGCAAAGAAGGGATCCACCCCCTCCGCGCCCGCACTGATTCCGCACCATGTCGGCCGTTGCGGACAGGCGGGCTCGGTGGCCCATAAAAAGAGAGGCCGAACCGAGGCTCCATTGTCCTCAGTTCGACCTATGTCAGCTGGACCTAGTGCAGTGCCCAGACCACGGCGAAAGCGTTAAGCATCGGAGCTAAAACGCACGCCGGCATCGGGGATGGAAACGCCGGGGAAGACACGCATGCCGTCGAGAAGCTCGCAGCGTGCGCCGACGTGGGCACCTTCACCAATGACACAGTTCTCAATGACCGCGTTGGCGCCAATGTGGGCGCCGGAGGCAATGATCGAGTTGTGGATGATGGCGCCGGGCTCAATGCGCACGCCGTCGAAGACAACGGTGCCCTCCAGGCGGGAGCCCGCGCCCACCTCGGAGCCACGGCCCACGGCGGTACCGGATAGCAACAGCACGCCACCGGCGATTCCGGCGGAAGGATCTACCAGGGATTCACCAGTCTTGCCCTCAATCAGCGGGGAAGGCGCGATGCCGCGTACTAGGTCGGAGGAACCACGGGTGAAGTCATCCGGGCGGCCCATATCGCGCCAGTAGGAGTTGTCTACGTGGCCTACAACCAGCCGGCCTTCAGCCAAGAGCCCTGGGAAGGTTTCGCGTTCCACGGAAACAACGCGGTTGGCCGGGATGGACTCGATGACGGAGCGCTTGAATACATAGCAACCGGCGTTGATCTGGTTGGTTGGCGGATCCTCGGTCTTTTCTAGGAACGCAGTAACTCGGCCGTTGGAGTCGGTCGGCACGCAACCAAACGCACGCGGGTCAGCCACGTTGAGCAGGTGCATGGTGACATCGGCGTCTTTGTCATGGTGCGTGGTGAGGATGCCTTCCAGATCCATGCCGGAGAGCACGTCACCATTGAAGACCATGACCGTGTCATTGCGCAGCTTGTCGTAGACGTTGCGGATGCCGCCGCCGGTGCCGAGCGCGGTCTCTTCCACCACGTACTCGATTTCTAGGCCCAGCTCGGAGCCATCACCGAAGTACTCCTCAAAGACCTCGGCCTTATAGGAAGTAGACATGACGACGTGCTCGATGCCGGCGGCCTTGATGCGGGCGAGCAGGTGCTGCAGGAACGGGTAGTTTGCCGTCGGCAGCATCGGCTTCGGCGTACCGATGGTTAGTGGGCGCAGGCGGGTGCCGCGGCCGCCGACGAGAATCACTGCATCCGTGCTGGCACCGTGGGTGGTGGCTGCTTCAGTCATAGTCTTCCTTATGTATGCGGACAGTTTTATTCTGTGATTTTCTGAGGGACAGTGTAGAGCGTATGGCGCGCAATCCAGTTCAACGGCACGCGCACCGAGCCTTAAGAACGTGCCGAGGCTGAGGCAATAAGCCCGCGGACTCGCAGGCCCAACCACAACGCGCCGCGCAGTGGGGCCTGCCACCATGCGGGGTGGCGGTCTGCCTGAAAGCGATAGGCGGAGTTGTGGTGGGCGCGCAGCATCGCTCCGGCGTGCGCTTGGGTGGAATGCCCCTTAGCGTGGCTGATGACGGCCTCTGGGCAAAAGATGTTTTGGTAGCCGGCGCGCGTGAAGCGATCTCCTAGATCTACGTCTTCGAGATACATGAAGTAGCGCTCATCAAATCCGCCAATGGCGTCGAAGGCATCCCAGCGCACAAGAAGGCAGGAACCGGATAACCATCCGGCTGGGCGCTGGGAGGTCATATCGGCTTCATCGCGGTAGGCGCGCGACCATGGATTGGACGGCCAGATCGAAGAAAAGAGTGCGTGCCCAATGCCGGTAGCCACGGTGGGCACGGCGCGGGCCGAGGGATAGTTGCTGCCATCCGGCTCCACGATGCGCGGGCCCACGGCCGCAGCATCCGGCCACTGGCGGGCGCACTCAATGAGTTGATCAATAGATCCCGGGGTAAAGGCAACATCGGGATTAGAGATAAGGAAAAATTCCTCGTCCACGCCACCGTGCTCGCGGGCGAAGCGGGCACCCGCATTCATGCCAGCGCCGTAGCCGATATTTCCGCCAGTATCGAGAAAGTCCACCCCGGCACGTTCGCGGGCGGCGGCCTCGGGCACGCCGTCGGTGGAGCCATTATCCGCAAGCACAACATTGGTGCCGCGAGCGCAGGCGCTCGGCAGGGAGTCCAAAAAACTACCGAGGTATTCACCGGGACTATAGGTCACGGTAATCACGGCCAGCGGGGATTGATTTGGTGTAGTCACAATGGCCCCGAGCTTAGTCACAGACGCTCCTCGCACTGGGCAGGGACACTGCCCGAACACGCGAAATCGGACACGGATCACTAATTTTTGGCTTTTCTGCCCTAAACTGTCTCCAGATCCCCACCAATCTAGAAAGCCTCCACTTGTGACTTCTGAGAACACTCGCCGGGCGCGCACCATCCAGCCGGCGCCCTCTGCCGCTAGTGCGGTAAAGCAAAAAGGTTCCACGGCCATCAAGGCGATCGTGGCACTCCTGTCTGCCTTGATCCTGGTGGTATCTGGCGTGGGTTATGCCACCGTAGGCCGGCTGGATAGTGGCATGTCTTCGGCCACTGACTTGTCCCTAGACGGCCAGGGCTTGTCCGGTAACTCGCTCGATGGCGCAGTAGATATCTTGCTGGTGGGCAAGGATTCGCGCACCGATGCCAAGGGCAATCCCCTCTCCGAGAAGGAACTGGCGGACCTGCACGCCGGCGTGGCCGATGGTGAGGAAAATACCGACACCATGATGCTCATCCGCGTTCCGGAGGACGGTTCCCGCGCCACCGCCGTATCCATTCCGCGCGATACCTATGTCAAGGATCCGGACTACGGCAATATGAAGATGAATGCCGTCTTCGCCTCCCACAAGAACGCCAAGGTGGAAGAGCTCGAGCAGGAAAATGCCGAGGCGGAGGCCAAGGGCAAAAAGAAGCCGCATTCGGATAAGGACATCGAAAAGCAGGGCGTCGAAGCCGGCCGCGAAGGATTGCTGGCCATGGTGCGCACCCTGACCGGCGTGTCTATTGATCACTACGCCGAGGTGGGCCTGTTGGGCTTTACTTTGCTCACTGACGCCGTCGATGGCGTAGATGTCTGCCTCAACGATGATGTTGATGATGACATGTCTGGCGCTAAGTTCAGCAAGGGCAAGCAGACCCTCGACGGCGCCAAGGCCCTAGCCTTCGTGCGCCAGCGCTATAACCTCCCGCGCGGCGACCTCGACCGCATCGTGCGCCAGCAGGCCTTCATGGCGTCCCTGGTCAATAAGATCCTGGACAACGACACCCTGGCTAATCCTTCCAAGCTGTCTAAGATTGCCAAGGCGGTAGAGCGCTCCGTAGTCATCGATGAGGGCTGGGACATCATGGGCTTTGTTACCCAGCTGGCCGGTCTGGCCGGCGGCAATGTCACCTTCACCACTATCCCGGTGACCTCCATCGACGGCCAGGGCGATTATGGCGAATCCATCGTCACCATCGATTCCGCCGAGGTCCACCGCTTCATGGATGACCTGGCCAAGACCCACGATGAAGCCACCGATGAGTCCAAGGCCGAAGATAAGGACAAGCAAGAAAAGGCGGACAAGGACAAGGACGTCGATCCGAATATCAATATTCACGTCCTCAACGCCGGCAATATTGATGGCTTGGCCTCCGGCATCGGCTCTTGGCTGGAAGGCAAGGGCTACACGGTGGAGCGTTCCGCCAATGCGCAGCCGGGCATCTACAGCGAGTCGCAGGTGGTCGCCGCCGATCCGACGAGCAAGGAAGCTAAGGCCCTGGCCAAGAAGCTGGGCGGGGTGCCGGTGGCAGAGAATACGCAGCTCGATGACGACACCCTCATCGTGGTTGCTACCGATGATTACCAGGGACCTTCCGATAAGGAAGCCAGCGACCAGCAGCCGGAGGAAGATAAGTCCAGCCAGCCGGTTGGCACCCCAGGCAACGACTTCGGTACCGCCAAGGTTTCCCCAGAGATCGATGCTGGTGGCGACGGCCCGCGCTGCGTGAACTAGCACTTCTCCCCTACGATGGGCGGGTATGGAACTACTCGCCCATCTTTTGCGTGCCGATGCCGCCTCCCCGCGGCTTACCGTATACAACGAGTCCACCGGCGCGCGCATGGATTTTTCCGCACAAACGCTCGACAATTGGGTGGCCAAGATCGCCAATATGCTGGAAGAAGAGCTCGACCTAGAGGCGGATTCCACCATCGCTATCGATCTTCCTTCCTCGTGGCAGGCGGCCGTTGTGGCCTTGGGCGCCCTTGCTTCTGGCCCTTCCTATAGCTTTGGCGAGTCTGCCGCGCTTGCCGACGTCGTCTTTACCTCCCCTTCCCGCTACGCGGCCGCCCACGAGCGCCAGCCCCAGGCCGACATCGTGCTCATTAGCGAGAACCCCTTTGGCCGCGGCGTGGTCGAGTCCGGCGGGGAGCTTCCCACCGGCGCCATCGATTTTGGCCCCACCGTGCGCTTCTACGGCGATCAGTACTTCGGAGAAACCCAACCACTGCCCCAGCTTGTCGATGCCCCCGCTACCGCCGAGCGCCTACTTTCTACCGGCTGGTCCGATAATGAGTCTTTCTCCCGCGCCGTGCTCGAGCCCCTAGCCGCTGGCGGTTCCGCGGTCATCGTTGCCGGCATGTGCCCGGCCGAGCGCTTAGAGGAAATCGCCGCCAATGAGAAGGCCACCGCACGCCTCTAATTGTTTCTGTATGCAGGCTAGACCCAGATATACTTAGCCCTCGTTATGTTTCTGGGAATCTCTGTGGACGCATGGTCCTCTATCTTCATCGGCGTCCTCATCCTCGCTGGCACCATTACTCAGGGCACCATCGGCTTTGGTTTAGGCACCATTGCCACGCCCATTATCGCGCTCATTCGACCTGAGCTCGTGCCCACGCTCATTCTGCTGCTGGCACTGTGCATTTCCAGCTATACGCTCGCGCGCACCTTCCGCGAGACATCCTGGCGCGTGGTGGGCATTTCCTCCCTCGCCCGCATTCCCGGTTCCCTGGTGGGCGCGTGGGCAATCGCCAGCCTCTCTCCCGATGGGCTGTCCATCTTCATCGGTTGCGCCGTACTCCTTGCTATGACGCTATCCAGCTTGGGCTGGAGCCCTCGCCCCACCACCGCCAATACGCTCATCGCCGGCGTAGCCTCCGGCATCCTGGGCACCTCGACCTCCATCGGCGGCCCGCCCATGGCGCTGATTATGAAGCGCTTCGACCCAAACCGCACCCGCGGCACCTTGGCGGGCACCTTTGTCCTCGGAACCTTAATTTCTCTTATAATTCTGGCGTTTAATGGGCAGATCACCAGCACTCAGGTGACCGCAGCGGCGGCCTACTTCCCCCTCGTTGTCGTGGGTCTCGTTGCCGCCAACTACCTCAACCGTTTTATAGATAGGCGCCTCCTCAACCGCATCGTCATCATCGTGGCCATCTGCGCGGCGCTCATGCTTATTGCCGAAGCCGCCCTTTTCTAGCCCTACCCGCTACCCCTCAGCGGAAGGCCCCGGCAGGTTCCAGTTGCGGAACACGTCAACCTCTGCAATGTAAACGCCTTTAACTTATGTCACGTAACATTCACGCTTAGGCATTTTATAACCTCTTTCCACCCGCCTAAATGCAGCGTACGGCGCATATTGTGACATGTCCACAACTTTTCAACAGGGTGCCAATACCTTTCTCGCAGCCACAGGAACACCCCCACCTAGGGGTGTTACAAATTTAAGTCGATCGGCCATTGTATATACATCTATCCATCAATAATTTTTCACACACTGCCAGCCATCTAGCGGGAATAAATCCCAATAAACAGGTTGGTCTATATAAAAAATACCCACCCTCCGCTCCAGTAAATATATAGACATCTAAGAGATGACTTAATTATGAGCCTGTTTTAGCGTTTTCTTAGCGCAACACTGTGAGTTGCTGGATTTCATTCATAAGTTCATTCATTTTCTACCTGCCCAGGAGAAGTTCTATATGTCGATTCGTCGTCGCATGACCGGCCTGACCGCCGGCCTCATCGTCGCCGGCACCGCTTTCGCGGCACCGCTGGCTGGCGCAGCTACCCAGACCGAGTCCTACCCGGAGACCCCGGCTCTGAACCCGGATCTGCCAATCATCCACACCACCCACGGTTCCGACCACAAGAAGGCGAACGTCCTGAACCCTCGCCCGGTATGCAACCCGTGGGAGGACCACCGCACCGTGGTCTACAAGGTCTCCGATCGCTTCCTGCCGGCCGGAACCATCTCCACCACCAACCAGACCAAGAAGGACATCCCGCTGCAGCAGGATCTGTCCAAGTCTCAGTCCATCTCCCTTTCCGTCAACGGTGACCGCACCGAGACCACGTCCATGAACCTGGGCGGCAAGGGCTCCGGCAAGAAGGGTGAGGGCTCCTTCGGCATCTCCCACGAGATCGCCACCAAGATCGGCGCTAGCGCTTCCTACTCCCTGTCCTGGGAAGCTGGCCAGTCCATCGGACCATACGACGTTCCGCCAAACCACACCGGTGAAGCTACCTACGGCTTCCGCGTGCTGAACATGACCGGCACCCAGCAGTACTGCAAGCCTAACGGCACCTGGTCCACCCCGACCGCATGGAATGCAATGCAGCCGGTAAAGAACGAGGTTCGCGTCAAGCTGTACGACAAGCTGTCCGACTCCTACGCTCCTAACAAGGACGCTCAGAACACCACCGACGTCAATGACCCGAAGGTTGTTGAAGAGGACAAGAACCTCGAGGCTGACGCAGAGGTAATCAAGGACTCCGAGGGCAACGCCAAGGAAGCAACCGAGAAGGTCTCTGAGGCAGAGGGCAAGAACGAAGAGGCTGCCGACAAGAAGAAGCAGGAAGAGGTCGATGCCAAGGAGGACAAGAAGGACTCCAAGCACAAGCTCGACCTCGAGCCTTACCTGACCGTGTCCGGCGCTAAGCACGCTGGCTTCGCAGGCACCGTTGCTCTGCGCGCTAAGAACGTTGGCTCCGAGCGTTACTACGGCGAGTTCCCAGCTACCCAGTTCCGCGTTGACGTGAAGACCGTTAAGGGCCCGAAGGGCGTTGACCGCCTCATCACCCCGCGTTCCTCCAACGGCGCTCACATCCGTGACTTGGGCTTCAATGAGAAGACCTCCACCCGCTCCTTCGAGGTAACCCTGGCTAACCCGATTAACGCTGGCGAAGAAGCTCGCATCGCTAACCTGGACTTCGGCGACGGCAAGACCAAGGAAGGCCGCCTCATCAACAACATCGAGGTAACCCAGACCTCCCGCATCAAGGGTGATGACTCCAAGCACAACGACCAGAACGTTGACTCCCGCGAGCACACCATGAAGGACACCGGCAAGAAGGCTGAGGGCCTGTTCTAAGAACACCCTACTTCTGCCCTAGGGACACAGTTTCCTAGCCAGTCACTTCCAGAAGGCCGCTGCACCATCAAATGGTGCGGCGGCCTTCCTTCATGTCCCCCTCCCCATACATGTCATCACTCCGCTCCAGATGCCCCCCACCGAGGCCCTGGACGAGCACCCAGAAATTGCAGAGCTCTTCGCTCCTCTTTCGCAGCTGCTTACCGACGAAAAGATGCAGGAACTCAACGTCCGCGTCGACGTCGATGGCGAGGACTGCACCACCATAGCGCTGGATTTCTTGAAGGAAGAAGACCTGATCGCGGACTAGCTGCGGCACCTTAACAAGATTCTCAAAGACCGCTGCACCACCCTCGGTGCGGCGGTCTTTAACATTTATTTAACGTAGATCACAAATTTGCTTTCGTTCGCTAACACCTTCAGATAGATTGTTTATGTTAGCTCATTCACAAGTACTGAAGGATGAATTCTATGTCTCACACTACTGCGAATGCGCCCGCTTCACCGGCCAGTTCACCCACTACCGGCGGCGCAGACACCCCCAACAACAGCCAGGTGACCGCCAATAAGGCCGTCAATAGCCAATGGACAATCACGCTCTTCGGCACTGCCGTGGGCGCAGGTATCCTCTTCTTGCCGATTTCTGCCGGCAGCTTCGGCTTCATCCCGCTACTGGTAGCCACTCTGCTCATCTTCCCGATGACCTACTTAGCCCACCGTGCCTTCTCCTGGATCATTAGCTACTCGCCGCTGCATGGCGAGGACGTCCTCGCGGTACTCACCCACTTCTTCGGCCGCGGCAACGGCATCATCCTCGCCATCATCTACTGGTTCACTATCTTCCCGGTGGTGCTCATTTACGGCGTATCGATTACTAATACAGTCGATAGTTTCATCGTCAACCAACTAGGCGGACCGGAAATTTCCCGCTACATCTTGGCACCGCTATGCGTGGGACTTATGACGCTGGCACTTGCCTTTGGCAATGCCATCATGCTGAAGATTGCCCAGTTCGTGGTTTACCCGCTCATCGTGGCGCTCGCAGCAGTATCGCTCTACCTCATCCCGCAATGGGACTTGGGTTCCTTCATGGAAGCCGGCGATCACAGCGCCGGCGGTGTGCTCAAGGCCATCATCCTTATCTTTCCCGTCTTGGTCTTCTCCTTTTCCTTTGTTGCCGCCATCTCCCAATTCTCCCTGGGCATGGAAAAGGAATACGGCGCGGACCACCACGCGCAGTCCGATAAGGTCATCCGCAACTCCGCCATCCTGCTGACCCTTTTCACCATGTTCTTCGTCTGGTCCTGCGCCCTGGCCATGGGCGCGGACGGCATGCAGGAGGCTAATGACAAGAACCTTCCGGTACTCTCCTACTTCGCCAATGAAACCGGCACCCCGTTTATGGCCTACATGGCGCCCATTGTTGTAATCTTCGCGGTGGCCTCCTCTTACTTTGGCCACGCCCTTGGCACCATCGAGGGGACCCAGTACCTCTTCAACCTGGCTGCACCGAAGGCCACAAAGAAGATGTCTACGCGCACGCTTGACCTGTGGACCTACCTCTTCATCTTCATCACCACGTCTCTAGTAGGAATTTTCAACCCCTCCATCCTGGATATGATTTCTGTCGTAGGCGGCGTCTTCTTCGCCTTCATGACCTACCTGCTGCCTATTTGGGTCATCTACCGCGTGGAGGCACTAGCCCGCTTCCGCGGTAAAAAGACCAACTACTTTGTGGCAGTCATGGGCTTAATCGTGCTCTTTGCCACCATCTGGGGAATGTTCCAATAATCGCACAAAAACGTGGCTCGACAAGGACTTTTCCTGTCTGGCAAGGTGGGAGACATCATGTCAGAACAGGAAAAAGATCCCGACCTAGAAATCAAGCTCGGGCAGAACAACGAAATCAAAATTAAAAACAAGTACGAGACGTTTTCCATTGCCAATGACATCGCCATCTCCGTGGTCTTCATCCTTGGCTCGGTGCTGACGCTGGCCGGCATGTCAATGGTCGCCACCGTCTTCTATCTTCTCGGCAGCCTAGGCATGGCAGCCCGCCCGGCCATCCGCCTGAAGCGCCGCACGCACCTGCAGCGCATTGGGGCAGATGCCAATACCGCCGAAAGTTACGACTACTAGGCGCAATGGGCAGACGGGGCTAACAGTAAACTTTCAGCAACTGGCAGCGACCTATCAGGCGCAATCCATTGCAGTAGCAGCCCCGTACCCCATACTTAAATCATGCGTTTGAGAGAGCGCATACGAGAGAGATAGAGAGAACCCCTCAGTTTCCAGAGGGCGGCTAAAGCCGATACATGGAAACACCTTGTAGAGAGAGACGCCTGCGGCCCTCGGTTCCTTTTAGGTTCCGAGGGCCGCAGGCGTTTTACACGGCTCCAAGGTACTACTCGTGCAATTTATTCTTCTTCGACGCGAAGAGAACCGCGATGCCGGTCACCAGCGCCGCGGCCACCAAGTAGAAGGCGGGGGCAAGCTGCAGACCAGTGACGTCAATAAGCCAAGTGGCAATCATCGGTGCGGTACCGCCAAATACAGCGTTGGCGGTATTAAACGTCAACGCGAAGCCGGACAGGCGCACGTGGGTGGGGAATTGCTCGGAAAGGAAGGAGGGCAGGACGCCGTCGTTAAGCGCCAGCACGCCACCCAAGCACACCTGGATGATAATGACAAGGAGGAGCCCGGCGCCGTCAAGAAGCATGAAGGCCGGAATGATGGTCGCGCCCATGAACGCGGCCGCGCACAGCATCGTCGTGCGGCGACCAAGACGATCCGAAAGCATGCCGGTGAGCAAGGCAAAGCCCACATAAAATGCGGACGCCACCGAGGATGCGATAAACGCCGGCGTCGCGGCCATGCCCAACTCCTCCGACAGGTAAGTGGGCAGGTAGGTCAAAATGACGTAGAAGCCAATGGCGTTGAGCACCGCTCCCGCAAAGGCAATGGCCAGGGCCTTGGGGTACTTGAGAACCTCGCGCAGCGGGGACTCCTCTGGCCCATCCTGGCCCTCAAAGTGGGAGGACTCTTCCGTGTTGCGGCGAATCCACAGGCCGTACAGACCCAAAGGCAGCGCAATCAGGAATGGCACACGCCAACCCCAGGAATCCAGGGCGGCATCATCAAGGACTCCAGTCAGCAGCGCCGCAATGAGCGAGCCCAAGAGCAAGCCCGAGGCCGTCGCGGACGGCACCACCGCCGAATAGATGCCACGCTTGCCGGCCGGGGCAATCTCAGCCAGGTGCGTGGCCGCGCCCGCATACTCGCCGGCTGCGGAAAAGCCCTGCACCATGCGGCACAGCAATAGCAAGATGGAGGCGGCAAAGCCAATGGTGGCATAGCCCGGCAGGAATCCGATGCACGCGGTTGCCACCGACATCATCACAATAGACACCGTCAGCGTGTGGATGCGCCCGTATTTATCACCAAAGTGACCCCACACGATGCCGCCCAACGGCCGCACTAGGAACGACAGCGCGAAGAGCGCAAACGTCATGATCAGCGCGCGGCGGCCTTCCATCTCCGGAAAGAACACCCGGGAGATAATCGCGGACATATAGATATAGGCCGCATAGTCGAACCACTCGATGAAGGTGCCAATAAACGCCGCCTTAATGGCCGAGCGATGCTGGCGCTTGGTTTCTTCCGTATCCTCTACCTGCGCCGGCAGGGCGTCCTTGGCTGGGGGTTGGACTGTGAGAGGAGACATGCTCCTCACCTCGATTCTGTAGCTCTACAAGCATGTGAAACGGCGCAGCCTGACTGCGCGCATATCTTCCACCCTACAGAAACAAACTATGTTCTACGTCACTTTCACGCGCCAATGTTGCACACGTCCATCTCTGCCCCGCTTTCCGACGCCCTCCCCACCCCATTCCCAGCCACTAACAGCAACCCAACAGCCAGACCCCATGGGCACTACAGCCCAGTGCCCCATACTGAAATCGTGCGTTTGAGAGAGCGCATATGAGAGAGATAGAGAGAACCCCTGCAGTTTCCACAGGGCGGCAGATGCCGATATATGGAAACGACATGAGAGACGCCTGTGGCCTCCAGCTCCGAAAGGAACTGGGGGCCACAGGCGTTTCCCTAGCTAAAGTCTAGGCATCATGCGGAAGAAGGCCTCTGCGGAAGCTTTTTATCAAAATCAATGAGGCGACCCAAGGCCCAATCCTTATCAGTGAGCAGGCGAGAAAACACCAAACCGGCACCAATAGATCCAACTACCATCATTCCGGTCGCGACATTGGCCAATGCTTGATCCATCTGACCATCGTTCAAATAAAACACCGCCCGGAACATTGTCACGCCTGGGATCATAATCACCGCGGCCGGAACGGTAGTTGTAATACGAGGAAGACGCGCCCTTTTAGAAGCTACTGCCCCCAGCAACCCGATGATTAATCCACCCACAAAGGCTGCAAAGAAAATGGTTGTTCCCGCGTGAATTAGAATCAAACGAAGCTCATTTGCCACGGTTCCAACGCACGCCGCTACTAAGACCATGCGGCGAGAAGAGTTAAAAAGAAAAGCAAACCCAGCAATGCCCAGAAAACTTGCTAGCGGCGCCAACAGAAACCATTGCATATCCTGCGCAGGTGCAGGTGGGTCAGGACTAAGTTTTGTCAGCCAGCTAACCATAGAGACCGTGAAAGCCGCCGTGAATATGACGGTAAAGGCGTACCCCAATCTGACAATCCCCGCATCAAGATCAAATCGCGCTATGTCGATCAAAGCAGAGAAAAGTGGAAACCCGGGAATCAGGAATAAAACGGCCGCCACAAAACCCGAGGACAGTTCACTGGGCTCCACCGAACCTAAAGCTCCGAAGATCTCCGTCAACAAGAAGAAAACTATGCTTGCCGTCGCACCACCAGCAATCACTCCTCCAATTTGATGAACGTGACGGTGGAGAACTGTATAACGAACAAACTGGCCTGCAAACGCCGCCAAAGCAACCAACCCTACTGCTTCCAGCGGGAAAAAATTAAGATACGCAAACGCCGCACATGCGATCGCGGCAGCGAAAGAAAGAGTTAGACCGCCCCAGCGCTTTTTGACATTATGCTCAATAGCATCCAGCATCGCCGCTAATTCCTGAGCGGTGATCCCTGCGTAGAGGCGATTGTGGGTCAAATCTTCCAAGGCTTCAATCCGAGAGGCATCAACTGCAGGCGAATGCTGCCGAGCAATGACCGTCCGGAAGTATTCGCCGCGGTGAAACGTACAGGTAATCTGCGTCAGACCCACTGTGGCATCTAGATGGTCAAACCCCAGAGCTCGTGCACTCCGTTTCATCCCCCTAAGTACGCGATAACCAGAGGTGCCGGCACCCATTAGGAGCATTCCCACCCGCAATACAACGTCCGCCTCGACACCCATTTGCCGATGCATCTCCGGATCAAATTGTTGTGCCATCTCTCCTCCTCTGACACCGCTCTTGGCGCACAATTAAAGACCTGTCGACCCCAACCCGATAGCGCGCTTGTAGTTTCCCTAGAATCTTACGCAAAAGAAGCCTCTTGTGAATCAGGCTCATCGATCCAAGAGCCTCCACCTTGATACCCGTAACCTGATTGAGCTATTTTTTATCCTCCACCAAATGACTGCCACTATATTCACAGGCAAATGACAGACCCATGGCAGCCTAGCGCATTATCTTGAATTTGTGTGTTCGAGAGAACGCAAGAGAGATAGAGAGAACCAGTTCCAGCGCCCTGTGGCCCCAAGCGAGGCCCGGGCGTTGGAGCTGTTTTAGGGGTCTGCAGGTTGGGGCGTGGAGGAAGAAGTGGGCGTCGGAAAGCGATGCATGGACCAGATTCGCGGTTATAGATCCTACGGGCTACTCCCCCGCCACCTCATACAGCGTGCATGCCAAAAGGAATGGCCGCACACCCTATTGGAGCCGTGCGGCCGAATGCTGCGCTTCGGTTAGCTGTTTCCTAGGTAACTCAGCGCAGCGGCGATAAGGGCTTCGGTGCCGGTGCGCAGAGTGGGCTGGAGCAGCGGGGCGAAGTGCGGACTGTGGTTGGGGACATCCTTCTCTTCTTCGCGGCCGGAAAATACCCAGAAGCAGTAGGGAACGCCGAAAGCGCGGGCAATGGTGGAAAAATCTTCCGAGGCGGTGAGGGGCTCAGCGTCGAGGACGCGGTCGAGGCCGAAGTAGGACACAAAGGCTTCCTTAAGGCGCTCCGTGGTGCCCTCATCATTGCTGGTAAGCGGGTAGGAATCGTGGTAGGTGAACTCGGCGGGCTGCGGACTGCCGGCAGCTTGACACTCGGCATTGACGATGCGCTCGATCGCACCGGTGATTTTATCGCGTACCTGCTCGCTATAGGCGCGCACATTGATCTTCAGGTTGGCCTCGAAGGGGATGATATTGGCCTTCGAGCCGGCGTTGATGGCGCCCACGGTCAGCACGCCGAATTCGGAGGGGTTGAGTTCGCGGGAGATGACCGTCTGCAAGCGCATGACAATGGAGCTGGCCAGTACCACGGGGTCAACGCTGAGGTGCGGCATGGAGCCATGCGAGCCTTGGCCATAAACCTTGACGTCCATACTTACCGCGGTGGACATGAATGGGCCGGAGGCCAGCGCCACGGTGCCGGCGGGAAAGTTGCTGGCAAAGACGTGTTGCCCAAGTACTACGTCCGGCGTGGCGACCTTATCCACAAGCCCGTCATCCACCATGGACTGAGCACCGGCGGCGATCTCCTCGCCCGGCTGGAAAATGAGCTGTAGGGTGCCGGACCACTGGTTGGTTGCCTCCGCCATGAGCGCGCCCATGCCCAACAGGCTGGCCACGTGGGAGTCATGGCCGCAGGCGTGCATGACGGGGACCGTGTTTCCTTCCTGGTCAACGGCGGTATCGGTGGAGGCGTAATCTAGGCCGGTGTCTTCCTCAACCGGTAGGCCATCGAAGTCCGCGCGCAGCATGACGGTAGGTCCGGCACCATTTTCCAAGACACCGACCACGCCGCCGCCTACTTCAATGTGGTGGAAGCCGAGATCGGCAAGTTTGTCCTTGATAATGCCCAGCGTGCGCTCCTCCTGCATGGATAGCTCCGGGTGCTGGTGCAGATCCTTATACAGCGGCTCTTGCCACGCTTTGACGGAGTCATAGTTACTGCAAACGGTACGGACAGACATGCTTCCTCCTAGTGGGGTCGCGGTGGATTGTAGGGGCCAGTGTAGTGGGGTGGGAGGAAGGTGGGCGTCGGCAAGCGGGGCATCTTTGTAATGCCAGACATAGTTGGTCGGCGCTGCGACTGGCAGCATAGGCGGTTACGCTGCGGCTTTATAGAATCATTGATGACGCGTCCATCTTTAACTCATCGGCTTCTTATTATTCATCAGAAGTTTGTTTTCTGTGTAGCTGGGCGTCACCTGCCCGCCCTAGATTGACCGAGTGACTTTTCAGGAAGACTCTCTCGGAGCCGGTGGCGCCGGCACTACAACCGCATCTCCCGCACGCGCGGAAAGCCCCGGTGATTCAGCGGCGCTCGTTCGCAAGGCCGCTCGCAACCGACATAAAGAATGGCTGCTGGCTGCAACACTGCTTGCTCCCAACCTGATCCTGCTGGCCGTTTTTACCTACCGGCCGTTGCTGGACAATATCCGCCTCTCCTTTTTCAATTGGAATATCTCCAGCCCCACCTCCACCTTCGTGGGCTTGGATAACTATGTGGAGTGGTTTAGCCGCGATGACACGAAGACCATCGTGCTCAACACCCTGGTCTTTACCTTCTTCGCAGTGATTGGCTCCATGGTCATCGGCCTAGCGCTAGCCTTGCTGCTGAACCAAAACATTAAGGGCCGCAACTTTGCGCGCTCGGTGGTCTTTGCTCCCTATGCTATTTCCGGCGCAGCCATTGGCATCGCCTTCCAATTCGTCTTCGACCCCAATTTTGGCCTCATCCAGGAACTCTTGGGCTGGTTCGGCGTGGACTCCCCCAACTTCTACGCTGTACCCGGCTGGGCCATGTTCATGGTGACCTTCACCTTTGTGTGGAAAAACTTAGGTTATACCTTCGTCATCTACTTGGCGGCGCTGCAGGGCTTGGACAAGGAATTGGATGAAGCTGCCGCTATCGACGGCACCGGCCGCTGGCGCAAATTCTGGCGCGTGACCATGCCGCAGCTGCGCAATACCACGTTCTTCCTGTCCATTACGGTGTTGCTTAACTCCGTGCAGGTCTTCGACATCATCAACGTCATGACCCGTGGCGGCCCGCAGGGCAATGGCACGCAAACGCTGGTCTTCCAGATCTACAACGAGACCTTCGTCAACTTCCGCGCCGGCTACGGTGCGACTGCCGCCACCATCTTGTTCCTCATCCTGCTCATCATCACCCTGATCCAGGTCCGCATCATGGATAAGCGAGGTTAACCCAACATGGCTACTTCTACCCTTCACATGGTCACGGATGAATCCCCCGCTACCCGCCGAGCCAAGCTCATCGGCGGCTACCTGGGCATCCTGGCGGTCTTGCTGCTCATTGGCCTGCCGCTGTTTTGGATCCTGATGACCTCGTTTAAGGCCAAGGGCGATATTTATACCGACCCGGTCAATTGGCTTCCGCCGGTGTGGGAAACCGAAAACTACTCCGATGCCACCACCCGCGTGCCGTTCTGGACCTACCTGCGCAACTCGGTGCTCATTACTGCAGTGCTGTCCATCATCAAGATTGTGCTGGGCGTCATCTCCGCCTATGCGCTGGCCATCCTGCGCTTCCCGGGCCGCCACTTGGTATTCCTGCTGGTCATTTCCTCGCTCATGGTGCCGAGCGAAATCACCGTCATTTCCAACTACGCCCTGGTCAATTCCTTGGGCTGGCGCAATACCTTCGTGGGCATCATCGTGCCGCTAGCCGGCGTGGCCTTCGGTACCTTCTTGATGCGCAATCACTTTTTGTCCCTGCCTTATGAGCTGGTGGAAGCCGCCCGCATGGACGGCGCCGACCCCATCCGCCTGCTAACCAAGGTGCTGCTACCGGTTTCGTGGCCCACGCTGACCGCATTTTCCGTCATCACCATGGTCAATGAATGGAATACCTACCTGTGGCCGTTCCTCATGGCGGATACGGAGGACGTCGCCCCGCTGCAGGTGGGCCTGACCATGCTGCAAAACAACGATGGTGTGACCAACTGGGGCCCGGTTATGGCCGCCACAATCCTCACCATCATCCCAATGGTCATCATCTTCCTGGCCTTGCAAAAGTACATGATTCAAGGCCTTACCACTGGCGCCGTGAAGGGTTAGAAGGCTTCTTCCCCACCCACGCTCGCCGTTTCTAATTGCTTTATTTTCCACCCCTTAACCACGCTTTTTAAGGAGAACTACATGCTACGCCGCAAATTCCTCGCCCTGGCCTCCACGGCCGCTTCTGCTACCGCACTCGCCGCTTGTGCCGGCACGTCTTCCACCAACCCGCAGGGTGGCAACGACAACGGCGGCGACGGGGAAGTCACCGAGCTGACCTGGTGGTCCAACCACCCGGGCACCTCCAAGGACATTGAGAAAGAGATCATCTCCCGCTTTGAAAAGGAGAACCCGGACATCAAGGTCAACCTCGTTGACGCCGGCAAGAACTACGAAGAAGCGGCACAGAAGTTCAACGCCGCTCTCACCGGCCAGGACCTGCCGGACATCGTGGTGCTTTCTGACGTCTGGTGGTACAACTTTGCTATCAATGGCCAGATCGCCAATGTAAACGACCTTGCCAAGGAAGCAGGCATCGACCTGTCTACCTATGTGCAGCCGCTCTACGAGGACTACAACTACGATGGCGGCCACTTTGCTCTCCCCTTCGCCCGCTCCACGCCGCTGTTCTACTACAACAAGGACGCGTGGAAGAAGGCCGGCCTGCCGGACCGCGGCCCGAAGTCCTGGGACGAGATGGATGAGTGGTCCAAGAAGCTGGCTGAGGCCGATTCCAAGATGAAGCCCTTTGGCTGGGGCGATGCCGTAGACTACCTGGGATGGATCTTCCAGGGTCCGCTGTGGTCCAAGGGCGGCGCTTACTCTGATGACTGGGATCTGAAGTTCACCGATGACAAGACCATCAAGGCCGTCGAGTGGCTCAAGGACATCACCGATGAGAAGAACGGTTACTCCTACGTGGGCAATGACATGGCCATGGAGTTCGGCACCGGCCGCGCCGCCGCCACCGTCCTGTCCACCGGCGACCTGGCGGGTCTGACCGATACCGCCAAGTTCGAGCTCGGCACCGCCTTCTTGCCTAACCCGACTGGCGACGGCGCCTGCCCCACCGGTGGTGCCGGCCTGGCCATCCCGGCTGGCATCAGCAAGAACCGCCAGCTGGCTGCTATCAAGCTCATTGACTTCATCACCAATGAAGAAAACACCTGCTACTGGTCCCAGAACGTGGGCTACATGCCGGTGCGCTCCACCGCGGTGGACAACGAGGACCAGAAGAAGTTCATGAAGGACAACCCGAACTTCGAAACAGCTATCAAGCAGCTTCCAGAAACCCGGCCGCAGGATAATGCCCGCGTATTCCTCCCCGGCGCGGACCAGGAAATCGGCGGTGCTTTTGAAAAGATTGTGACCAACCGCGATGACGTCACCAAGGTGCTTACCGATCTGCAAAATACCCTGCAGTCCATCTACGACAACCAGGTCAAGACCGTCATCAATAAGTAGGCTCTCGCAGCCTCCCCTTCCCCACTAGATTCTGAAAGGTAACCATGGCTACTGTCACCTTCGATGGCGCAAGCCGCATCTACTCTAAGGACGCGGAACGCCCCGCCGTTGACCGCCTCAACCTGGATATTGCCGATGGCGAATTCTTGGTCCTCGTCGGCCCATCCGGCTGCGGCAAGTCCACCAGCCTGCGCATGCTGGCGGGCCTTGAGCCCACCGACCGCGGCTCCATCCGCATCGGTGGCAAGGATGTCACCGGGGTCAGCCCATCGGACCGCGACGTGGCCATGGTCTTTCAGAACTATGCCCTCTACCCCAATATGTCCGTGGCGCAGAATATGTCCTTCGCGCTAGAAAACCGCAAGGTCCCCAAGGACGAGATTCAATCCCGCGTGCGCGAAGCCGCGAAGATCCTGCAAATGGAAGACCTTCTGGACCGCAAGCCGGCCAACCTCTCCGGCGGCCAGCGCCAGCGCGTGGCCATGGGCCGCGCCATTGTCCGCGAACCGGCCGTATTCTGCATGGACGAGCCACTATCCAACCTAGATGCTAAGCTGCGTGTCTCCACCCGCGCGCAGATCTCTAACTTGCAGCGCCGCCTTGGTACCACCACCGTATATGTCACCCACGATCAGACCGAGGCGATGACCATGGGTGACCGCGTCGCCGTTCTCAATGCCGGCGTCTTGCAGCAGGTGGATACCACCCGCACCATTTATGACCGCCCGCAGAACGTCTTCGTCGCCGGTTTCATTGGCTCCCCGGCGATGAATATCTACGACCTCACCCATAACTCCTCTGAGCTCACCATCGGCTCTACCCGCATCAATCTGGCCAACTACAACTTTGAGGGCGTGGAGACCGTTACCGTGGGCATCCGCCCGGAAGACTGGCAGCTAAGCGATACCGGCAACGGCGGGGCGAAGTTCACCGTCGCGCACGTCGAGGAGCTGGGCAACCAGACCTATGTCTATGGCGAGCTTAACGACGCCACCGGCAACAGCTCCGCCGACGGCGTCCTCAAATCCTCGACCCGGATGGGTGGCCAGACCGGCATCCTGGTTGATGCCCGCGGTCGTTATGCGGTGGGCGATGCTTTCTACGTTTCCCCCGACCTGGACCGCGTGCATTTGTTTAGCACCACTACTGGGGAGCGATTGAACTAGAAGGCGGTAAAAGGCAGCAAGTTCCTCAGTTTCTTATTTTTCCCTTTGCAGACAATAAGAAACTGATATATGCTCACACACATAAGACACCCACACAATGCCGTTTACCACGGATATTGCTGGAAATATCGCACTCTGCGAACCTTAAAATCAACCGAAAGGTAACTCACTGCCTATGCCTTCTTTCAAGAAGCTTTCTGCCGCCACCCTGGCCGCTTCCGCCATCCTCGGCACCGTCGCCGCGCCGGCCGCTAGCGCCAAGAGCGATCCGGTTCGCTCCCTCATCTCCCCGGGCACATGCAAAACCATCACCAAACTGGCTAACGATGGCAAGCCGGTCCCGGATCCTTCCATCCTCCACGATGAGGACTCCGTAAAGCCCTACTTCCAGGATGGCGTGCTGGAGTACAAGGTGGTCGGCGACTTCCCGTACCGCAAGCAGCTGGATGCCGCGGTTGCCGAGTGGAACAAGGCCCTCAAGGGCAAGGCTTCCCTGAAGGAAGTTAAGCCTTCCGAGGCTGACGATGACACCGTCGCCATCATCTACAAGCCCGACCCCAACGGCTACGTGCAGGGTGCCGCCTACCCTGACCACAAGATGGTCTTCATCAAGATTCCAAATGCCCAGTACCCAGAGGCAGTCCAGGGCACCATCGCCCACGAGCTGGGCCACATGATGGGCGCGGGCCACTCCTGTGCCGGCGCGCTCATGGCCGGCGCCAACCAGAACCCCATCTCCTACCACGTGACCCCGCTGGATGCGGCGGCTGTCATCCAAGGCCAGTTCGACTAAACTGCCTGCACCCTCCCCTAGGTTCCTGTACCGGTGCCTAGGGGATTTTTATATACCCAGCCCCATCAGGGGTGTCGGCTGGGTCGCATTTGGCGGAAGAGCGGCATCGGCAAGCGGGGCGGCTGCTAACGTTGCCGTTATTCAAAGGTTTGCATAAGAAAAGGAGCCCGCTTTATGGATACGTGGGAACCCACCCTGTCAACCGGCCCGCTGCTAGGCATTGCGGTGGCCGCCATCGCCGTGATTTTGGTGCTGGTCATCTATTTCAAGCTCCACGCTTTTCTCACCCTGCTGGTGGTCTCGGCGCTCACGGCGCTGGCTGCGGGCATTCCGCTCGAGGGCATTGTGCCCACCATGACCGAAAGCTTTAGCTCCACGCTGGGCTCGGTGGCGTTGCTGGTGGGACTGGGTGCCATGATTGGCCGGTTGGTGGAGGCCTCCGGTGGCGCCAAATCGCTTGCCGACGCCATGGTTCACCGCTTCGGCGAATCCAAAGCACCCCTTGCGCTCGGCCTGGCTTCGCTGATCATGGGCTTTCCTATCTTCTTCGACGCCGGCCTGATTGTGATGCTGCCGGTGATCTTCGCCGTTGCTCGCCGTTTGGACGGCCCCGTCCTGGCCTTTGGTCTGCCGGCCGCCGGTGCGTTTTCTGTCATGCACGTGTACCTGCCGCCGCACCCAGGCCCTGTGGCGGCGAGTGAGTTCTACGGCGCTGACCTTGGCCTCGTCCTCCTCGTTGGCCTGCTGCTTGCGCTGCCTACCTGGTATATTTCCGGCTACCGCTTCGGCCTGCTTTCCGGCAAGAAATTCCCGCTGAAAGTCACTGATGCCATCGCCGGCCCGGTGCTTTCTGAGGAAGAACAACCCCTTAAGCCCGCCTCTGCCCCAACGGTGATTTGCCTCTTGCTCATCCCGATGGTGCTCATCTTCTTCAACACCGGCCTCAATGCCCTGGCGTCCTATGGCACCATCGATGCCGACGCCGCGTGGGTGCGGTTCTTTGTCATGCTTGGCCAGACGCCTATCGCGCTACTTATTACGGTGCTGGTCGCGCTCGTGGTCTTGGGGCCGCGCCGCGGCGTGGACAAGACCGCGCTGGAAAAGCTCATCGATTCCTCGCTTGGCCCCATCTGTTCCGTCGTGCTCATCACCGGTGCCGGCGGCATGTTCGGTGGCGTTCTGCGTACCTCCGGCATTGGCGACGCCCTGGCCGATTCGCTTTCCGGCCTCGGCATTCCCGTCATCCTTGCCTGCTACCTCATCGCCGTGGCGCTGCGCCTGGCCCAAGGTTCGGCCACCGTGGCACTAACCACGGCCGCCGCCCTCATGGTTCCCGCCGTGGAAGCTGGCGGATTCAATGAGCTACAGCTTGCCCTGATCGTCGTGGCCACCGCCGCCGGTTCTGTCTTCGGTTCCCACGTCAACGACTCCGGCTTCTGGCTCGTCGGCCGCCTGATGGGCATGGATACGGTCACCACGCTGAAGACCTGGACGGTCAACCAAATTCTGATTTCCGTCATCGGCTTTGCCTTGGTCTTGGTGCTCTACGCAGTAGCAGCGCTCTTTTAGGCACCAGACTTAATCCAAGCAGCAGCCTCTTCGGCAATCTCCTCGGCTGGCCGCGTCACCTCAAAGACGCGGCCAGTTTCGTCTTCTTCCAGCGGCTCCAAGGTATCGAACTGCGACTGCAAGAGCGATGCTGGCATAAAGTGCCCCGGCCGGTGCTGCATCCGCTCATGCAGCACGTCAAAGTCACCGTGCACGTGAACGAACACCACGGCTGGGCAGTACTCGCGAATCAGATCCCGGTACTTGCGCTTCAGCGCGCTGCAGCCCACCATCGCACCTTGTGGCCTATCTGCCAGCCACTGACCAATCTGCTTCAGCCACGGCTCCCGGTCCGCATCATTGAGCGGTGTCCCCGCAGCCATCTTGTCGATATTGGCCTTGGGGTGCATATCATCGCCATCGCGGTACTCCAGACCTACCAACGGCGACAGCACCTCCCCCACCGTTGTCTTGCCCGAGCCGGATACTCCCATTACTACGATGTGGCGGAAACTGTGCTGGTTCATGGTGGCTCCTTGGGTTGATTGTGTTCCTTTCAAGTTTAGGCCGACCCCTCGAACTCAGGTTAAGTAGCCGCATCTAGTGTCGAGGTCAACATTTCTCTCAAGATACAAAGCAGCCACGTTATTGCCTCAAACTGGTGATTCAAGGGCGATAACGTGGCTGAAAGTTGGGTTCCCGCGTAGCGGACGCACAGCGAATGCGTGGCGATGGTGGCCTAGGCGAGGTTCTTGAGTGCGTCGGTGACAAGGCGCCAGAAGCCGGCGTGGTCGAGCGTGGTGGCGACTTGGGTGTGGCAGGAGGCGTCGGCAGGCTCGCGCAAATCAGTGACGGTCATGCCGGTGGTCAGTGCGCCGGCAAGCTCGACGTGGACGGGGGCCTTGCGGGTTTGGACAATATCCGGATCGATGAGGTAGGCGATGGTGCACGGGTCGTGGACCGGTGGGTTATCGAAGCCCTGGTTGGCTTGGTAGGCCTTGCGGAAGAAGCCGAAGAGGCCCACGACGAATTCTGAGACTGGGGTACCCAGATCCTTGATTTCGGCTTCGACCTCTGGGGTGGCAAGCGCCTGGTGGGTGAGGTCGAGGCCGACCATGGTGACGGGCCAAGGCTCTTCGAAGACGATGTGGGCGGCCTCGGGATCGATCTTGATATTGAATTCGGCAACCGGGGACCAATTGCCCTCGTGGTAGCCCCCGCCCATGAGGACTACTTCCTTAACGCGCTCGACGATGCGCGGTTCTTTGCGCGCGGCCATCGCGATATTGGTAAGCGGGCCGGTGGGCACCAGGGTGATGGTGCCGGGCCCATGGGACATGATGGTGTCGATGATGAAGTCGATGGCGTGGGCGTCGGCAAGCGCGGTGCTTGGTTCCGGAAGCTGGACGCCCTCGACATCCATGCCGGTGGAGCCGTGGATGGCCTCGGCAACCTCGACCGGGCGCACGAGCGGACGATCGCAGCCGGCATAAACCGGAACCTCTGGGTGTCCAGCGATTTCCTTGACCACCAGGGCATTGTGGGAAACCTTATCCAAGGTCTGATTGCCGCCAACGGTGGTAATGCCCAACAGGTCAATGGTGGGATTGCCCAGAGCTAGAAGCAGGGCCACCGCGTCATCGTGGCCGGGGTCGCAGTCCAGAATGATTTTTCGCGTCATGCCACGAGCCTACTTTCGGGCGTTGACGGCCGCCACGGTGTCATCAATGGACTCGGGGCGAGGAATGAGGAAGGACAGGGCAAGGGCCGCAAGCAGAATAATGACGCCGGCGATCATGCCCGCGCGGTAGCCGTGCTCGAAGGAACCGGAAACTGCAAAGAGCACGGCGAAAGACAGGCCCGCGCCGAGGTTGAAGGCGCCGGCGTTCATGCCGGGCAGGTAGCCCTGGTTATCGGCCGGCGAAAGCACAATGCCCAGGCCGTTGAGCATGATATTGGCAATGCCGGCGTAGGTTACGCCCAAGAAAATGGAGACGAAGAGCAGGGTCCATGCGTTCGGGGCGCCGACCACGAAGATGGAAATAATCAGGCCAACGACGGTGCCAATGAGGCCGGTTTGCAGGACGTACTTATAGCCCAGCTTGGAGGCCATCCAACCGGCAATCGGGCCGAAGACCAGGCCGGCGAGGGCGTACGGGGTAAGGGTGACCCAGGAAATGGTGCTGGCGGAAATGCCGGCGCCGGCGTCTGGGTCCTGGCCGAGGTTCGGAATGAGGCCGTTCATTACGGCGAAGACGCCGGTCATGGTAAGCAGCGTGGTGGAAAGCAGTGCCCAGGTGCGGCGCTGCTTGAGGTAAGCCACCGGCACGAGCGGATCGGCGACCTTCTTTTCCACGGTCCAGAAAGTCCAGAAGCCGGCGGCACCGATGAGAAGAAGGACAATGACGAGGAACCAATTGGCCTCGGCAAGCTTGCCGGCCTCGTTGAATGCGGTGAGAACGCAACCCAGCGCCACGGCCAGGGGCAGCACACCCGCCCAGTCCATGCGGGGGGTTTCGGTGGCCGTGGATTCCTTGGTAAATACCTGGACTGCTACTACCGCGATGGCGCATAGTACTGCCATGGTCCAAAAGACCGAGCGGTAGCCAAAGTTGCCCGCCAGCCAGCCGCCGGCCAAAGCGTCAACACCCGCGATACCACCGTTTACCGAGGTCACAATACCCAGAAGCAGCGCGTATTGTTTCTCATTGAGTACTTGCTGGCGCAGCATGATGAGGCAGAGCGGGACGGTCGGCCCGGCCACGCCCTGGATGATGCGGCCGATAAGCAACACGGCGACGTTGGGCGCGATGGCGGAAGCCACGCAGCCCAGCGCAGCAACCGCCATCATGCCGACGAGAACCTTCCTGCGCCCGATGAGGTCGCCCCAGCGCGGTAGGAACAGCGAGAACAATGCCGCGGCCGTAAAGAACGCAGTCTGCGTTAGGCCAATCTGTGCGGTGGTGGCACCCAGCTCATTTTCCATCGTCGCCAAGGCAGGCGAGAGCATCGACGCATTGAGCTGGAAAGCAAACACTGCCGTAAGCAGTGCGAACATCAATGGAATATAGGAGCTGGGCTGGAGCTTTGGCGGCTCGGAGGTGGTGGAAGTCATGGCTTTAAATGTAGTTGATGAATCCTCCGCTCCATAGTGGGAAGCATGCCTCAACTTCCTTGGTGTTGCGCAGGACACCCCACTTAGCGCCACCAGCTATTTTCTCATTGTCTACTATCCATAGATTATGAAGATTCTCTCCTACATCGCCGCTGTCGCAACGGTGATACTTTCTTTAGCTTCCTGTTCCTCTCCGGAGTCACAGCCGGAAGAAACGACGACGCCTAGCACCTCAAGCACGGCCGATAGTTCTACTATCAGCTCTAGTTCCACAAGCTCTGCCCCGGAAACGACCTCTTCGGAGCCACAGCCGACATCGGAAACTGAGCCTTCGCTTGCCGACGCTCCCCTAACGAACACCGCCGAATCCACCGCAGAACCCACCCTTACCGAGTGCGTCTATGGCGGCGGTAGCTGGACCACCAAAGGTTGGTACAGCGATGGAACTATCCGTTGGGCGCAAGAATGTCAGAACCTCCACGACGAGCAGATGTCAAAGTACCCCTACCGGTGCCCGCAAACGGATCACTACGTCTCCGATCCATCTCAGTGTTCCTCCCCGGCGGGCAGCGGGAACGGGGGTTCAGATTCGGATTTGCCCGCAGCGATGACACGAACCGGCGAGGTGGAAGAAGAGCACATGCGAGCACATAAATGGTGGGCGGATTGCGTGAACGCAAACTCCCCGGAGTACTGCCGAGAGAACGATCCATGGCAGCGAGGTTCTTACTGACGTTCTCTTACTATTGCCGCAGAATTAACCAGCGATTCACTGCGACTACTTAGGCTGGAAAAGTTCCTTATAGACCTTTTAACGGAGCTTTGTATGTCTGATTTAATTAGTCGTCCTTCTTTTAATCGTCGTAGTTTCCTGCAGATTGCTGGTGTTTCGGCCGCGGCGGTGGCTGCGGGAATTAATGCGCCGGCCAAGGCGGGTGCACAGTCGAGTCTGAGTTCATGGGGTTCCTCGCAAGCTGGGGATCATCCACAGGATTCGGAGCTTTTTGGCCTGGGTGTAGCAGCGGGCACACCTAGGCACGATTCGATGATCTTGTGGACGCGCCTGGCCCCAGAACCGCTGGCCGAGGATGGCCATGGCGGCATGACCGGCGGCGATGTTCGCGTGGGGTGGGAAGTTGCGAAGGATGAGGGGTTTGGGGACGTCGTCAAGCAAGGCGAAGCCCTAGCTCAACGAGAGCTGGCGCACTCGGTGCACCCGCAGGTAACTGGACTGAAGCCTGCAACTGAGTATTTTTATCGCTTCCGCGTGGATGGCAAGGTGAGCCCAGTAGGTCAGTTTAAGACTCTGCCCGCGCCCGACGCAAAGGTGGATGATTTCACCTTCACCGTAGCTTCCTGCCAGGCGTGGTACCACGGCTATTTCACCCGTGGAAGCACATTGCGCAAGAACCAGACCTGGATATGACGATTTTCGTGGGTGACTACATCTACGAATACGGCATTGTGGAAGGCGATAATCTCTGGCGCCAAGGCGCAAGCGTGCCCGATGTTTTCAAGGCAAAGGTGGAAACGCTGGAGCAGTATCGCCTGCGCTACTCGCTCTTTAAGTCCGATGAGCACCTGCAGGCCGCGCACGCACGCGCCGCAATGGCGATTGTGTGGGATGACCACGAGGTAGAAAATAACTACGCCGGTAATTGGTCCGAGATTGGCACCAAGGCCGAGCACTTCCTCTACCAGCGCGCAGCGGCCTACCGCGCCTTCTATGAGAATCTGCCGGTTGCCCCGCCCGCGCTTCCCGATGGCCCCAATAACCGCATCTATGATTCCTTCGACGTGGGCACGCTTATGCGTTTCAATCTGGTCGATACCCGCCAATACCGCGAAGAATCTGCAGAAGATGCCAGCATCTTGGGCGCGGAGCAGGAGCAGTGGCTCAACGATAAGCTCGCCACTTCCCCAGCACAGTGGAACGTGGTGGTCAACAGCGTGGTCGTCGTACCGATCGCCGATAGCACCGATCAATGGGACGGCTTCCCCGCAGCGCGTCGCCGGCTTATCGAGTCCCTCTCCAAGGTCAGTGACCCTATTGTCTTCACCGGCGATATCCACCAACACTGTGCTGCGGAGATCCAATCAGAATCCGGCCAGCCCGTAGGCGTGGAATTGGTCGCTACTTCCATTGCTTCCGATGGCGATGGCTTCGCAGGTTCCAAGAGCACCGAGTGGCTGGAAAAACCATATGTGAAGGCCATGGATAAACGCCGCGGTTACATCAAGGTTCGTGTTACCCGCGAGCATCTTGATTCCGAATTCGTCGTGGTGCCTTGGATCGAGCGCGATGATACTGCCCCGCGTGAGACTGCATTCTCCTTCCGCACCAATGCCGGCGAGCACACGCTGCGCTCCCTCTAAACCCCGAAAGGACAATTCATCATGGGACTTTTTAGCTCGCTTTCCTCTTCTTCCTCTCGCCGCGGTTCTTCCCGCAAGAACTCTTCTAACCAGGATTCCTCTACCCCAGCTCCTGGTGCGGTTGCTGCTCCGCCAGCCGTAACCGGTGTTCAGACAGAACCGCAGCTCATGGAAAATTACGTCACCTGGGAGCCTGCCTCCTGGGACGTCGTTTTGGACCACTACCGCGTCATCGGCACTGATCCCAATGGCGTAGACGTGCTGCTGGGCAAGACCATCTTCCCTTTCTTCCACCACTCCCGGCGCGATGTTGCCGGTGAAAAGTGGTCTTACTATGTCAAGGTGGTTGATGCTGCCGGTGCTGAGTCCTCTCCTTCTGGCAAGACGACGTCTACCTCGCTGCCTTCGGTCACTGCTGGCACAGCGCTAGCCACCATCGGTTCCTTTGACCGAAAGGGCACGGAGTTTCAGTACTCCCCAAAGGACTACAAGAAGATCGTCACCGCGCACCCAGACCAGACAATCACCGTTGGACCGGATGCTACGCCTGCCGACGTCCCCTATCTCCTCCCCGGCCCCGGGGATAAGTGGGCGGGAAGCAAGGCCTACACGCTGAAGTGGACGGTGAAATTGGATAAGCCCACCGGGAAGGCGGCACTGGCGCTATGGCTCACTGATACCACCAAGCTCGGCGGCATTCTCGACGTCACTGTTAATGACCTTCATAAGCAAGTGGAACTCCCACAGGGCGCAACGCAAGGTTCGCGCCAAGGCGATGCTAGCGGGGACCCGACCCCGCTGCGCCCCGCAGCAATCGAGTTTGATCTCGCCGAAGATACCCTAAAGGAAGGAGAAAACCAGCTGGTTTTCACTCTCCGCGAAGGAGGCTGGCTTGCGTGGGATGCACTGGGGATTTTTGCTAAGTGACACCACTCAGACTGTGTTTTGCCTAGACTTGGAAAATGTTCACCAGTTTCTGATGTACGGTAGTAACATCTGCACACTCTATCTACCTCGCTAGCATCGCTAGTCTCCGGTGTTGAAAGGACTTAGCTCCCCTTATGCCTACTGTCTCTGATCGCCTAAACCGTGCCCAGCAGAATCATAATGCGGTGATTACCATCATCCCGTTTGATGAACACGCGGTGGATCTTTCGCCGACCCTCAAGGGGCTGCCGGTGGCGTTCAAGGACATTGTGGATGTGGCGTACGTACCAACCACCTGTGGCTCCAAGGTCAAAGCTGTCTGCACACCGGTGAAAGACGCGCCGGTGGTACAGCGTCTCACAGCCCAGGGCGCGCTGCCGGTGGCGAAGGCGAATCTACAGGAATTTTCCTATGGCATTTTGGGCGATGCCTCCGCGTACGGACGCGTTATCAACCCGCGCGATCCCGAAGTATGCGGCGGTGGGTCTAGCTCCGGGTCCGCTGCTTTAGTGGCGTGCGGTGCGCTCGACCTGACAGTTGGTTCCGATAGCGCTGGCTCGGTGCGCGTACCGGCCGCCTGCCAGGGCGTTTTGGGCTTTAAGCCCACCTTCGGGCTGATTCCGGTAGAAGGGGTCTTCCCCTTTGCCCCGAGTTTTGATTGCATTGGTTTCTTTGCCAGCTCGATTGACCTGATTGAGCAGGCTTTTGTTGCCACTGCGAATGAGGAGCCGGCCGCGGCGCAGGAGGTTTCTGCTATTGATGTCACGGCCCTTAAGGCCAAGGGCGAGCGTTTCGCTAAACTGTTAGCGGCGCTGGAGCGATCAGACTTTGAGCTCACCGAGGGTGCGGACTTGGAAGATACTATCGCCGCCACGGCCGAGCTCTACGAGCCGATGCGCTTGAAGGAGGTCTACGACGTCCACCGGCCGTTGCTGGACCAGCGCGATAAGTACCAGGACGTGATTCTGCAGCGCGTCCTGGGCGGGGAAAATATCAGCCAGGAAGACTACAACGCGGCCGCACGGGGCGTAGAGAAATTGCGCGAGGAAGCGCTTGCTTTGCTTGGCGACGCCTCCATTATCCTCACCCCTACCCTCGATTCCGGCCCCCTCAAGTGGTCTGATATCACCCCGGACAATACCGCGGAATCGGCCGCAAGCCTACGGCGGTGGACCGAGCCTTTCAATGTTCTCGGCTGGCCAGCCATTACCGTGCCGCTGCGCGGCGACGAGGAAGAAGGGGTGGGTGATGCGGTGCAGGTCGTCGGCAAGCCGGGCGAAGACCTGACCGTCCTACGCGTTGCCCGCGCACTGCAGGCCCTGCTCTAAGCCCCTGCTAGAAGGGTCTTTTCCTGCGTGCGCGGGCGCCAATAGGCGGCCTCGACGGCGGTGAGCTCCTTAAAGTGCGATGAGGTAAGCTCGTCCATCGCCTGGATATAGCCGGGGACCTCCTCGCGCGGAAGGCGCAACCCCATGGTCAGGTGCGGAGTCCAGCGCGGCCCACGCCCGTCCGGGTTTGCGACACTGATTTTTCGCGCGGCAATCTCTAACTCGTCGGTGGTCTCCAGCAGCCAGGCCACCGTCTGTTTACGCTTGGTGCCAAAAATGACGTTTCCTACCCGCCGGAAATCCGCGGGGATGACGGCCGGCAGCAACTGGGCGGCCAGGTCCACCACTTCCGGCTGCATCTGCGGCGAAAAGGTCACCGTAATGTGCGGGCGTTGATGCTGGACGGGAAAACCGCGCTCAGCAAGACCGGCAAAGATGTCGCGCACCTGATCTTCCTGCTTTTGCGGCAGGTAGAGCAAGATATTATCCGGCGATGCTTTACTCACGGGCGAGCGTTCCCTTTCTATAGCGAAGTGTCTCCAGCGTACCGGCCGTCGAGTAGGCAACCCCCTCTTGTGCCAACGCAAACGATTGCCGTTTAATGAGAGCCATGAGCACTTCAGAGTCATCGCCCCTCATCCTCGCCATCACGGCGTGTCCGACGGGCATCGCGCATACTTATATGGCGGCCGAGAACCTCGAGGCCGCAGCCCAAGAACTGGGCTATCGCATCAAGATTGAAACTCATGGTTCCATCGGCGTCGAGGGAACCTTTAGCAAGCAAGACATCGACGAAGCCGACGCCATTGTCATTGGTGCCGATACGGTCATTTCCAAGGACCGCTTCCACGGCAAGCGACTCGAGGCCACCGGTGTGGACGAGGCCATCAAACACCCGAAGGAACTGCTCAGCAGATCCTTGAGCGCCACGCGCTGGGAGGGCACTTCCGAGAAGACGGAAGAAGACACGCCTCGCAAAAATAGCGTAGGCCAAACCTTGTACAAGGCACTGATGAACGGCGTCTCACACATGATCCCGTTCGTGGTGACCGGCGGTCTGCTCATTGCAGTCGCCCTCTCCATCGGCGGCACGCCCTCGCCCGAGGGCATGGCGATTCCGGAAGATAGCTTCTGGAACACAGTCAATGAGCTCGGCGCCCTGGCGTTCTCGCTTATGGTCCCGGTACTTTCCGGCTACATTGCAGTGGGCATCGCGGATCGCCCGGGCCTTGCCCCTGGCCTTATTACCGGACTCATCGCCACCACCGGCTCGCTTTACGGTTCTGAGGCAGGTGCCGGATTCTTGGGTGGCATTGTCACCGGTATTTTGTCCGGTTATGTGGCTCTTGCCATTAAGAAGATTCCGGTGCACAAGTTCATCGCACCGATTTGGCCCATCATCGTCATCCCGATTTTCACCACGCTCATCGTGGGGCTCATCTTCATTTTGCTCATTGGCGCACCGGTCTCGGCCGCGTTCGAGGCAATGACCAACTATCTCGCTGGAATGCAGGGCTCCTCCGTCATCGTGCTGGGCCTTATCCTGGGCGCCATGATCGCCTTCGATATGGGTGGCCCCTTCAATAAAACGGCCTTCCTCTTCGGCGGCGGCATGATCGCGGCCGGCAATGCGGCGCCGATGGGCATGGCGGCATGTGCGATTGCCGTGCCTCCCCTCGCCGTGGGCGTAGCTACGCTCCTGCGCCGTCGCTGGTTTACCAAAGCCGAAAACGATGCGGGCATCGCCGCATTGTTCATGGGATTCTTCGGCATTACTGAGGGCGCCATTCCGCTCGCGGCTGCACGCCCGCTACAAGTCATCCCCGCCAATGTTGCCGGTGGCGCCGTAGCCGGTGCGCTCGCCGGTCTTTTCGGTGCACAAGACCACGTCATGCACGGCGGCCCCATCGTCGCGGTGCTCGGCGCGGTAGATAACGTCGTTGGCTTCTTTATCGCCATGCTTGCCGGCATCGTGGTTTGCGCTGGCCTTATTCTCCTGCTGGTGGGATTGACGCAGCGCAAGGATAAGCCGCTTGTTGCTGTCGATACGATTAGCCTCGATAAAGATCTGGGTTCTTCTAGCGAAGAGGTCATTCGCTCCATGGTGAAGCTCACCTCCGCGCGCATGTCCGATGCAGAGGCGGTCGCTAGCGCCGCATTGAAGCGCGAATCTACCCGTTCCACTGGTGTGGGTCACGGCGTGGCCATTCCGCACGCTCGGTCTGCCGGGGTGAAGGTACCAACTCTCGCCTTCGCGCGCCTTCCGCACGGCGTCACGTGGGCAGAGGGTGAGGACCCGACTACCTTGGCCTTCCTTATTGCCGTTCCGGATAACGCTGGAAAGCAGCACCTCAAGCTGCTGTCCAAGCTGGCGCGCAACATCATGAAAGAGGACTTCCGCGCACAGCTCCACGGTGCGAAGACGCGCAAGGAAGCCGCCGACATCATTTCCTCGGTACTCTCCCCTGCACCATCGACTGACAAGGCAGCCTCGACCACCCCGGCCTAAATTGTCTTGTAGCTGAAAGCGCACAGCGATTGTCCCCGCTGGGCGCTTTCCTTATGCCCACACCACGGAGGGATGCGGCGGAAGGGCGGTTTCGCAGGAGGGTGCAGTGGTAGCGAGGCGGCCCCGAGCGAGACCACGCATCACCCTGGTGCCCTCTTACGATCCTTAGACAGCCAGAAATGCACAAGGTTTCTCATAGGCCCTATCAAGAAACTGGCCAGTTTGCCAGAAAGGGACTTAAAACTAAGGCCGTATACCTTAAAACAATTTCATTTCCTTGGGAACCTGAGATATAGGTTGAAATCTACCCCCGTGGGGGCTGGGAACTGAACGCCATCACTGAGGGAATTTAGGGGTTTCCTAGCTCAAATCGAGAAGTAACTAAGAGACAATTAGTTTTACGCGACATCAACTTCATGAATCCTAATATTTGCTGGTCAGCTGGCTTTCACCCGGGAGGAATTGATTGACTTTTAAGTGAAGAGGAACGGAAGTTAGCCGTTAACACTCCAAGAGCCCCGCCCTATAGATTCCCGCTAGGCCCCAGAAGAAAGGTACCGCTCATGTTTACCCCCAAAGTTCACTTCTCCGCCAAGAAGTTCGTCGCTCCGGTACTGGCAGCAGCCGTCGCCCTCGGTGTTGGCGTAGCTCCTGCAGAGGCGTCCAACTCCTTCGGCAACTTCGGTCGCGTGAACCTTCCGGTACCATCCGTAAACCTGCCTGCTGCTCCGGCTGCCGCTGCAAAGCCGGTTGCTCCGGCCTCCAACCGCGTACAGAGCATCATCAATCACACCAACGCTTACCGCCAGGCACACGGCCTGCGCCCGGTTCGCGCCAACGCCGCACTCAATGGACTGGCTCAGGATTGGGCAAACCAGCTGGTTCGCGCCAATAAGCTCAGCCACCGCCCACAGCACTGGAACTACTACCCTTCGAATATCCCGGCCGGCAGCGAGAACGTACTGCAGGCATGGAGCGACTACTCCGATGCACAGCTGGTAAAGCTCTGGTACGAATCCCCGGGCCACCGCAAGATCATGCTCGACCCGCGTGCCAAGACCATCGGCGTTGGTGTTGCCGTCAACTCTGAGGGCAAGCTCTACGCTGTCCAGAACTACGGCCGCTAATGATTTCACAAGCTAGGACCTTCGGGCCCTTGGGCTCTAGCGGCCACGCCGCCCCCTCCCGGACCTCTTACCCGGGGCGGGGCGGTTTCCCGTTCCTAGGTGGGGGTGCGCACGTGGGTAAATGAAAAGTAACCGCCTTCACAAATGGCAGTGGCGAGGGTTACACTTAATGACATTCGAATTGTTCAACAATCTCAAGGACGGTGTTGAATGTCCACGCTCCATATCGATCTCAATGCGGATTTGGGAGAAACCACTGCGGGCAATCCGGTCGCAGATGACGCAGCGATGCTGGAAATGGTGTCCTCCGCCAACGTGGCCACCGGCTTCCACGCGGGTGACCCGCACTCGATTGCTGGTACGCTTAAGGCGGCTGCAGAGGCAGGCGTGACCGTAGGCGCGCACGTGGGTTATAACGACGCTGCAGGTTTCGGCCGTCGTTTTATCGATTACAACCCGGACGAGCTTGCAGACGAGGTGACCTACCAAATTGGCGCTCTCGACGCTTTGGCCCGTGCCAATGGCACCACGGTCTCCTATGTGAAGCCGCACGGTGCGATGTATAACGCAATCGTGAAAGATGAGGCGCAAGCAGAAGCCGTCATCAAGGGCATTAAGGCCTATGGGGACTTGCCGGTGATGTTGCTGCCAGGGGGTGTAGCGGTGGACGTCGCCAAGCGCAGCGGGCTTACCGTCATCCGGGAGGCTTTTGCGGACCGCAACTACAACCCCGATGGCACGCTGGTCTCGCGCAAGGAAGCCAATGCAGTGCTCGGCAGCGCCGATGAGGTAGTGCAGCGAGTACTTGAGGTGGCGCAGACCGGGTCGATTACGGCCGTGGATGGCACGAAGCTCGAGGTGGATGCGCAATCCGTATGCACCCACGGTGATTCGCCCGGCGCGGTGAAGCTGCTGCGCGGCGTGGTTGAACGCCTGCGGGAAGAAGGCATCGAGATTCGGAGCTTTATCTAATGCACATTAATTTTGTGGGCACGCGCGCATTGCTCATTGACCTGGATGGATTAAACCAGGTCATGGATTGGCACGCGGCGCTTTCTGCCAAGCCTTTGAAGAATCAGGTGGACTGCATCGCGGCCGCCACCACCCTGCTGCTGACATTTGAAGCGCCGGATTCGGCTCGCGATGCGGCCGAATTCCTGCAGGATTTCTCCCCTGCCGCCGCGACGGCTGCGGAAGCGCGCACGGTAGAAATCGATGTGCTCTATGACGGCGAGGATGTGGACGAGGCCGCAGACCTGCTGGGGCTTTCGCGCGAAGCGCTCATAAACTGGCATACCTCTACCGAGTGGACCGCGGCATTCGGTGGCTTTGCCCCGGGCTTTACCTATTGCGCGCCGTCGGACCCCTCCCAGGCGCGTGCTGTGCCACGCCGCTCCAGTCCCCGTACCGCGGTGCCGGCCGGTGCCGTAGGTATCGCGGGCGAGTTTTCCGCGGTGTACCCGCGCGTTTCCCCGGGCGGCTGGCAGCTTTTGGGTACCACCAATACGCCGATGTGGGATTCCAATGCCAACCCGCCGGCGCTGGTACAGCCGGGAGACCGCGTGCGCTATCGCAGCGTGGATAAGCTGCCGGAGCTTGTTGATCACTCTGCCCGCTCGAAGCGCGCCCCTGCCCGCTTGCCGCGCATGGAGGTTATCGATGCCGGCTTGCTCACCCTCTACCAAGATTTGGGCCGCCCCGGTGTGGGCGATCTCGGCGTGACCCCCTCCGGTGCCGCCGACCGCGCCGCCGCCGCGACCGCCAATGTGGCCGTGGGCAACCCGCGCGGGGCAACAGTGCTGGAAAATATCGGCGGCATTAAGCTCCACGCGCTCACCGATACCGTCATTTGCGTCACCGGCGCGACCGCCCGTGTGCGCCTCGGCGAGATGCCGGTTCACCTTGCTCGCCCCGTGCTGGTCACGGCCGGGCAAACCGTCACGGTAGACCCTGCAACGGTAGGCATGCGCAATTACGTGGCCATCCGCGGCGGTATCATCGCCGAATCCGAGCTCGGCTCCGCGGCCACCGACGTCCTTTCTGGCCTTGGCCCGGACCCGGTCACCACCAGCGATGTCATCGGCGTGCTGCCGCGCTCTACCGGCATGACCGACGCCCAGCTAGCCAACCCACTGCGCGTTTCTGAAAGCTCCGACGGCAAAACCCGCGCCACCCTGCGCTGCGTACTCGGACCGCGCGATGACTGGTTTGGCGATAATGTCTCCGCCTTCCTGGATACCGAGTGGACCGTCACCTCGGATTCCAACCGCGTGGGCCTGCGCCTCGATGGCGAAGAACCAATTGAACGCGTTAAAGACGGCGAGCTCCCCTCCGAGGGCATGGTCGCCGGCTCCATCCAAATCCCACCCAATGGCAAGCCCGTGGTCTTCCTCCGCGATCATGCCGTGACCGGCGGTTACCCGGTCATCGCCACCGTCTTGGAAGAAGATATTGATATTGCCGCGCAGCTGCCACCCGGCGCACGCGTGAATTTTGAACTCGTAGCACCCCAAGCCTTAAACACTGGAGAACAGAATGCAGATTAAAACCGTCCTCATTGCTAACCGCGGCGAGATTGCCGTGCGTATCGCCCGCGTCGCTCGCGACCTAGGCATTAAGTCCATCGCCATTTACTCCGAAGCGGACGCTGGCGCTCTGCATACCCAGGTAGCGGATGAAGCCTATGCGCTGCCGGGCAATACCGCGGCCGATACCTACATGAATGTGCCCGCGCTGCTTGATATCGCGGTGCGCGCCGGCGCCGATGCCATCCACCCAGGCTATGGCTTCTTGTCCGAAAACGCCGACTTTGCCCGCACGGTTACCGAGGCCGGCATGATCTGGATTGGCCCATCCCCGGAGTCCATCGAATTGCTCGGTGACAAGATCGCGGCGCGCCGCGTGGCCGAGGAGGTCGGCGCGCCGCTGGCACCGGGTACCTCCGATCCCATCGATGACTGGCAGGAGGCCCGCGCATTCGCCGAAGAGCACGGCCTGCCCATTGCCATTAAGGCCGCATATGGCGGCGGCGGACGCGGCTTGAAGGTCGTGGACAATATGGAAGAAATCGAGGGCGCGTTCAACTCCGCCGGCCGCGAGGCCATGGAGGCTTTCGGCCGCGCCGAGTGCTACGTGGAGAAGTTCCTCACCCACCCGCGCCACGTGGAGGCCCAGGTGCTGGCCGATACGCACGGCAATGTGCGCGTGCTCGGCACCCGCGATTGCTCCACCCAGCGCCGCTTCCAAAAGCTCATTGAGGAGGCTCCGGCGCCCGCACTTTCCGACGCCCAACGCAACGGCATCATCGAAGGCGCGCGCTCCATTTGCTCCAAAGTGGGCTACACCGGCGCCGGCACCGTGGAATACATTGTCTCCGAGGACGGCACCATTTCCTTCCTCGAGGTCAATACCCGCGTCCAGGTCGAGCACCCAGTTACCGAGGTAGTCACCGGCACCGATATCATCGCCGAGCAATTCCGCATCGCGGCCGGCGAGCCGCTGTCCTTCGATGAGGATCCGCAGTCCCAAGGTCACGCTTTTGAGTTCCGTATCAATGCCGAGGACATCCTCAATGGATTCGCCCCGTGCCCCGGCACCATCGTCTCTTTCGAGCCGCCTACCGGCCCCGGCATCCGCGTAGATTCCGCGGTGCGCTCTGGCTCTATCATTCCGCCGTACTATGACTCCCTGATTGCCAAGCTGGTGGTGTGGGGCCCGACCCGCGAGATCGCCCTGGCCCGCGCCCGCTTTGCCCTGCGCGAGTTCACCGTCACCGGCGTGCGCACCGTGCTGCCGTTCCACCGCGACATGATGGATGAGCCTGCACTCATCGGCACGGCCGCCCCAACAGACGATGCCGCTGCCGCCGGCGCCTCCGAGATCGGCGTGTTTACGGACTGGGTGGACCACAACTACCGCCCGTCTGCTGCCAACCAGGTGGAAAAGGTCGAGGCTATCTACACCCAGCGCCGCAATGTGGCCGTAGAAATCGACGGCAAGCTGGTCAACGTCGGCGTCCCCGTCGACTTCCTCGCCGCGCCGGGCGCCGCCTCGGCCGGTGGTTCTGCCTCCACCGCACCGTCTTCGGCCGGCGCGCAATCCACCGATGACAATGCGGTCACCTCCCCGTTCGAGGCCAACCTCGTGGCCTGGAACGTCGCGGACGGCGATACCGTGGCCGAGGGCGATGCCATCGCCACCGTCGAGGCCATGAAGATGGAATCGGCCATCAAGGCTCCGCGCGGCGGCACCATCAAGCTCCTGGCCGCAGAAGGTGACCGTCTGGATTCCTCCAAGGTCATCGCGACCATCGATTAGCGCTCGCACCATCATTATGCACCCCACTTTCAATGTGAGGTGCATAACTTTTTAGTACAGTTGTGGTCATGCTTTCCCAGTCTGTCGCCTCCGAGCTGCGCGAGGCCATTTCCGCCGGCGAGTTTCAGCCGGGCGAGCAGCTTAGCGAGGTCAAGGCAGCCGAGCGCTTTAACTGCTCGCGCAATACCCTCCGCGAGTCTTTCACCATGCTTGCCGCGGAGCGCATTGTCGAGCGCATCCCCAACCGTGGCGTCTTCCTCGCCACGCCGGACGCAGACTATATCCGCGACCTCTTTGCCGCCCGCGCGGCCATTGAACCGGCCGCGGTACGTTGGGGCGCTTTTGCCGACGCCCCCTCACTCGTCACCCTGACTTCCTCTGCCTTCGACTACGCGGCACGCGGCGAGCACCAGGAAGTCTCCGCCATCAATCAGCGCTTCCACCGCGCGCTGGTGGCCGCGCTAGGCTCCCCTACCTTGAATGAGCAAATGGATAATCTGCTCGCCCGCATGCGGCTTACCTTCCTCTTGGCCATCCCGCGGTACCCGCAGCTTCATGCGGACCATATTCAAGGAAATATCACCTTGGCCACGCTTATCGCAGATGGAAAACGCCAAGAGGCCGCCACACTTGCGCATGACAGCCTCATGAATACCTGCGAGAAGATCCTCGCCGTGCTGAACGATTAAGGAATGAGAAAATCTTGATCGCGGGCGTTGGTCACGAGCATCTGGCCCGGTGCGTGCGTAATAGCTAAGCGCGGCTTAGATTCCATCACGATGGCCTGCGGGGTTACACCACAGGCCCAAAAGACCGGCAGGCACCCCTCCGGCACTTCGCCCGGATCACCAAAGTCCGGGCGAGACAGATCCCCAATACCAATGGCCGCCGGGTCACCCACGTGAACCGGGGCGCCGTGAACCGCTGGGTAGCGGGAGGTAATCCGCACGGCATCGGAGACTTGCGCGGCCGGAATCGGGCGCATGGAGACCACCATGGGGCCGGAAAAGACTCCGGCCGGGGTGGTGGGAATCGTGGTTTTAAACATCGGCACGTTGCGCTGCTGGGCAATGTGGGCGACCTCAATGCCGTTATCCTGCAGCGCAGTCTCAAAGGTAAAAGAGCAACCGATGAGGAAGCTGACCATATCTGGGGTGTAGTACGAGGTGGCGTCGGCAAGCGTGGCCGTATGCTCGCCGTTTTCAAAGACGCGGTAGGCCGGAATATCGGTGCGGATATCCCCACCCGGCAGCAGCTCGGAGGTGTACTGACCGGCTTCCAGTACGCCCACAATCGGGCACGGTTTGGGATTTCGCTGGGCAAAGAGCAAGAAATCAAACGCGTATTTTTGCGGCACGGCCAGCAGGTTAGCCTGCATAAAACCGCGGGCATGCCCGGCGGTGGTGGCCATGTCATGGCTGCGCGCATACTCGCGCACCTGCTCCGGGGTCTGCATTATGCCCACAGCTCGGTAATGCCGGAGAAAGCATTGAAGCCGATGATGATGGTGAGTACCCACGCCAGGACGCCGATAATCAGCAACCACTTGGGATACTTATAGCCCTGTAGGAGGTCGCGGCGGAACCAGGCCACCCACATCACGAGGGCGAAACCGATAGGCAGGATCAGGCCATTGATGGCGCCGGCGAAGATGAGCAACTTCTGCGGCGCGGAATTGATGGCCACAAAGACTACCGTGCACACCGCAATGAAGATGATGGTGAGGATATTGCGGGTGCGCGTCGAGGCGTCCTGGGAGGTCACGAAGGATACCGAGGTATAGGCGGCGCCGATAACCGAGGACAAACCGGCCGCGAAGAGGACCACGCCAAAGGCACGCAGGCCAAACTCGCCTGCGGCATTGTAGAAGGCATCGGCCGCGGTGTTGTCGTCCGAAAGCGCCACGCCGGTGGCGACCACACCGAGAACCGCCAGGAAGAGGAGCATGCGCATGATGCCGGTGACCACGATGCCGCTTACCGAGGTATAGGTAATGTTCTTGACGTTTTCCACGCCGGTGTGGCCGGAATCAATGAGGCGGTGCGCGCCGGCAAAGGTGATATAGCCACCCACGGTGCCGCCGATAATGGTGGTGATGACGAAGAAGTCGATCTCGCCCGGCGCGACGGTATTCTTGAGCGCCTCCCCCACTGGCGGCTGGCTGACCACCGCAACGTAGAGCATAAGCAAGATCATGACCGCCCCCAGGACCGCGACGAGACGGTCAAGGGCCATGCCCGCCTTTTTGGAGAGGAAGATGAAGATGGCGATGGCCGCCGCGATGACGCCGCCGATGCGCGAATCGATGCCCAGCATCGCGTTAATGCCCAGGCCAGAACCGGCGATATTGCCAATATTGAAGACCGCTCCACCGATGAACACGAATACGGCAAGCACCCAGCCCAGGCCAGGGAGCACGGTATTGCCCAAGGTATTGGCCCGCATACCGGTCACGCACAAAACGCGCCACACATTGAGCTGGATAGCGATGTCCACGAGGATGGACAGCATAATCGCAAACGCGAAGGATGCGCCCATCTGCACGGTAAAGACCGAGGTCTGGGTCAAAAATCCCGGACCGATGGCGGAGGTGGCCATAAGGAACATGGCACCAGCCATGGCGCCGAGGCCCTTAGGCGGGGTCTTGTCCCCCGCCTGCGCCGGAGTGGCGTGTGATGTCTCAGCACTCACTAGATTTCACCTTTCGTGATGCAGGTCGCATTAATTTGTGATGCGCATCATCTTAAAGGTTGCTATGCCTTTTGTTCAACAACTTTTATGCGTTGTGGGGTGGCTCGGGGGTGATCTAGGCTACTTTTCTCGTTCGTTTTCCCAGGTGTCTAGCGATTATCCGCAAAGCTTCGTCCGGCGCTTTCATATCGCTGGGGCCAAAGCGCAGCACCACGTATCCGCGGTTTTCTAGCGCTCGCTGCCTCTTTATCTGCTGCTTAACCACGTGGGCGGGCGCCTCGCCATAGGTGCCGTCATACTTGGCATCGCCATCGACCTCGACCACCAGCCAGCCATCGAGACAGAGATCTGCCCGATATTTCCCGAGCAGCGGTTTCTGCGGCTCAATTTTCACCTGCGGGAAACGCTCAATAATAAGTGCTCGCAGATAGGACTCATAGGGCGATTCCGATCCGCCATACGCGTGCTCGATAACCTTCCGCATGGATGCTTGTCCCCTCGTGCGCTGCATCTTTGCCAGTTCTTGGCGCAGGTCATATGTGGTGACGTCGTGTTGTCTGAGGGCAGAATCGGTAGCTACCAGGCCATCTGGGAAGCCGTGTAGCCGGGCGATTTCGAGGCAGGTGCGGGCAGGATTCGTGGCGCGCACACCCGCTATCGACACCGTGGATTCTTGGAGGGACTGTACCCGGCGGTACCGGTAGCCTTTCGCGGTGAGCCTGCGAGGGGGAACGCTTCCAGAAGGCACCGCTAACTCTACCTCCTCCCCTTCCCTAGAAATTACCCACATTCCCCACAGTCGCGCGGCCGATTTGCTGATGAGGACGGCGCGGTGGGTGCTCCACCCGGCAGCGACTACTTTGGCGAATTGTTGTTTATGGCGCACCCATTGCCTCCAGGTGGCCGTGGGAACGGCGACCCAGGGCGCTATCTGGGTGAGCTCACCGCGTTGGAGGGCTAAATGATGCGGACTTTCGGCTCCGGCATAACGAAGGTTGATGAAGTGATCTGTAATCATGGTTTCATCTTCGCGGCTGGCGGGGCGGGGCACACGTCATGAGGCTCAGGAAGGTGAGTTTCCGAGGGCCTCGAGTGGACGTCGGAATATTAGGTCCAAGGTGATCGGGCCGAATTGAGGGCGGGTTGTGCTCAGATCAGCTCGATCACATTCGACCTAAAGGGAAGTAGCTCAAAGCGGCGGTGTAGGGGATAATTCAGCAGCGCGGTTAACCGTGCTTTACTAGAGATAATGGAACCCATCGAGCTCTCAGAACTAACCGGTACGCAATCGCGCACCTATGGCACCCGCAAGATCACCTCGGACATGGTCTCAGCACCAATCCATGTTGCGGTCGCGCTCTGGGACGAGCGTTGGGATTCCGCCCCCAATGGCACCATCGAAGGCTGGGTCATCGCAGTCAATACCAAACAGTCGCGTTTTGTGCGCCGCGGCCAGACGAAGAAGGGCGATATCGTCGATATCGCCGTGCGCGAGGTCAAACGCGCACTCAAGGGACTCGGCGGACGAGTGTGGATTGTCACTGGTCGCAGGCAGAATGCGTTGCGAGCGGCACTCACGGCTGACGGTTTCACGGTGACGGGAAGCTTTGCGGGAGAAAATAGGGCGTCGAAAAGCGCGAGCTCCGTGCGCAGAAAACAAGCCGGCCTGACCGCACGGAAGGCGCGCAAGATGGGTGAGGCGCCGAAAAGGAAGCAAGCGGCACAGGTAGAGACGCCGAAAGCACACTGGTGGCCGAACTTCTCGCGCGCCTCCTCGTGGGCCGAGGGCGACGTGGTGCGCATAGCCACCGATGCTTCCTCGGATACCGTATTCAAGGGGTCAATGTGCTTCGTTGCGGGCAACGGCGACTACCGGTTACGGACTCGAGAAACCAAGGCGAGCACCGATGAGCTCGAGCTCGAAGCACTGACGCTCGCGCTGAAATACCTGCTCAAGGTGGGTGCGCGCAAGGCGGTCATTGAGTCCGATTCCGTAGCCGCATTGGAGGCGGTCGAGCAGATTGTGCATAAGCGCGGCTCTAAAGCATCGCGGCCGGGGCGCACGTGGCGAGGGGTGTCTTCGGGTGCGCGGTCCCGATTCCAGCAAGCTTGGGGCGATATCCAAGGCCAATGCGAGGTCGACATTCGCCGTGTGCTCGGGCATGCGGGCGATCCGCTAAATCGGGCGGCCGACCAGATTGCGTACATGGGGTTGCGCGCGATTGCGCATCCGATGAAGCAGTCTCGCGAGACGCTGCGCGAGGGGATTCAAAAAGCTCTCTCGGCGTTGTGATCCAATTGCTTAGGGCTTAGGGCTGATCTGATCAGGCCGAATTGAGGGAGTTAAGGCCGATCTGAGGCGGCCCAGCCTTCAGATCAGCCTGATCAGTATGGACCTAACGATAAAAGGCGCGACAATGGGCGCGCTGGGAGGAGGCGCGACTGAGCCGAGCCGGCCTGCGGAGTTAGGCCAGGCGGCGGGCGCCGTCTCCCGGGCGGGCCACCAAGAAGGTAGGTTCTGGGAAGCTGCGGGATGCTGCGGCGTCATAAATGGCCTGGGCGGTGGACTCGACGTCGGAGCGCGGGATGAGCGCGATGACTGCGCCGCCGAAGCCGCCACCAGTCATGCGGGCGCCGAGTTCGCCTGCCGCTGAGAAGGCGGAGTCAAGCTCGGGGGTCGTGACCTCGTACAGGTCGCGCAGGGAAAGGTGGCTTTCGCGCATGAGGCGGCGGAACTCTGCCGGGTCGGACGAGTTGAGCGCGGTGGCGGCGGCCAGGGTGCGGTCGGTTTCGTCCACCACGTGTCGCACGCGGCGGCGGTAGAGTTCAGCCTCCTGGGAGTTAACGGTCGCGGCGAAGGCGACGGCATCTGGGATCTCGCGGATGGTGCGGCCGGCGGCAGCCTGGACGGCGTCGATGATGCCGCGGCGGGAGGCATATTGGCCGTCGGAAAGCGTGTGCGGCGCATTGGTGTCCGCGATGAGCAGCACCATGTCCTGGGCCTCGATATTAAACGGCACGCGCTCGACGGCGCCGGTGGAAAAGTCCAGGAATAGCGCCTTGCCGCGCTGGCCGAACAGGCTGGCATTTTGGTCCAAGCCGCCGGTAGAGGCGCCAACCACTTCGTTCTCGGCGCGGATGCAGGTTTGGGCCAGCTGCGCGCGGGCGGCGTCATCGGGAGCGTGACCGTGGCAGAGCTCGTAGGCGGCCACTGCCACGGAGCACTCAAGGGCGGCGGAGCTGGACAGGCCAGAGCCGACGGGGACATCAGAGACGATGGCAATATCGAGGCCGGTGCAGGTCAGGACATCCGCCGCAGTGGCGGCCCAGATGGTGCCGGCCACATAGCCGGACCAGTTGGAAGGGTGTCCGGGGCGGACATCGGCGATCGGAACCTCAGCGTGGGCAACGCTGCCGTCGAACTCGGAGGCTATCCGGAGGAGGCCATCGGTGCGGGGTGCGACGGCGACGGCGGTGTTTTGTTCCAGCGCAAAGGGGATGGAGGCGCCGCCGGCGTAATCGATGTGCTCGCCGATGAGGTTGACGCGGCCGGGAGCGGCCCACACGCCGGCGGGCTCGGGCACGTCCGGAAAGGCAGCGGCGAAGAGGTCGCGGGCTGCGGCAGCAAGTTCCGCATCGCTGCGGGTATCAATCCAGTTAAGCATCCCAGATCTCCTTGAAGCGGGCGGCGATGCGCTCCGGGGTGGTGTCATTAATCCACACGGCCTGCGAGGACTCGGAACCGGCGAGGTACTTCATGCGGCCGGGCGAGCGCATAAGCGAAAAGAGCTGCAGGTGCATGCGGATGCCAGGGCGCAGTGCCTCGTCCACCGGCGCTTGGGTCCAGCCGGCGATATACGGGGTCTTGTCCACACCATCGAAGAAGCGGTCCACGGCGGAGTAGAGCTTTTTGAGGAGGGGCGCGAGGTCGGCGCGTTGGGCGTCGGTAAGCGCGGCGAAATCGGGGACTTCCTCGTTGGGCAGGACCATAGCTTCGAGCGGCCATTTGGCGGCGGCGGGAACGAAGACGGTGAAGTGCTCGGTTTCGGTGATGATGCGGGTGCCGGCGGCGCGCTCGCGATCGAGGAGATCCTGGAAGAGGTCGCCGTCGTAAGCGCGGGCAGAATCCACAATGGAGCGCAGGCGCGGCGAAAGGAACGGATAGGAGTAGATCTGGCCGTGCGGGTGTTGGAGGGTCACGCCGATTTCCTCGCCGCGGTTTTCAAAGGGGAAAACCTGCTGCACGCCGTCAATCTGGGATAGCGCGGCGGTGCGGTGAGCCCAGGCCTCGATGACGGTGCGGATGCGCGATTCCGGCAGGTCCTTGAAGGATAGGGCTGGGTCCTCGGTAAAGCACACCACCTCGCAGCGGGCGCGGGCCGGAAGGCGCGGCACCATGCCGAGCAGGTTATCGTCCTCCGGATGCTCGATGTCTGCGGCAGTAGCAAAGGACGGGAAGCGGTTTTCAAAGACCACCACGTCATAGCTGGGGCTGGGGATCTCCGTGGGCAGCTGGCCTTCGCGCGTGGGCGCCAGGGGGTTCTCGTTGGCCGGTGGCAAGAAGGTGCGGTTCATGCGGTGGGCGGCAAAGGCTACCCAATCCCCCGTTAGGGGATCCCGGCGCATTTCGGAAGCGGGGGCGACGGAGGGGAGATCGCGGGCGTCGACAAGCACGCGGTCGGGGTGGGGCTGGTCGTCGAAGTAGAGGATCTCGCGGCCGTCGGCAAGCGTGGCAGAGGTAATCTCAACCATTAGTTTTCTCCTGGGATGGTGATGGGCTTCAGGCGCGCCCACAGCACAAAGGCGGCGGCCACGGCCAGCAAAGCAAGGCTTGCCCATAGGTTATCGCTAGCGTTCTTCGCCTGCCCGGTATCCGGGTTGATGCCTGGGTCAAGGAAGAAATAGCAGCCGAGCAAAATCAGGCCGTAGAGGCCGAGGAGTGCGGCGATGACGTTGCGCAGGTCGAATGCGCCCGCGCGCTTTTTCTCAGACATGTTGGGCTCCTTAGGCGAAGATGACGTTGAGGGCTACGGCCATCACCAGGCAAATGATGCCCAGCGGGACGGTCTGCTGGTACCAGGGCAAGGACTTTTCGGTGTAGTCCTCAAAGTGGTCCTTGGGGGTCACGGAAGAGACGAAGCCAACCAGCTCGCTATCCGGCTTGGGCTGGGTGAACAGGGTAACCACGATGGAGACTAGGATATCCACCACGAAGGCGACACCGGCCGCCACAAAGGCCGTGCCTTGGCCCGGCAGGTTGATCATGTCCGTAAAGGATGCGACGTACCAGAAAGCGATGGCGGAAGCGGTACCGGCTACGAGTCCGGACCAACCGGCGTGCGGGGTCATGCGCTTCCAGAACATGCCCAGAATGAAGGTGGCAAACAGCGGCGCATTGAAGAACCCAAACAGGGTTTGCAGGTAGTCCATGATATTGCCAAAGTTTTGCGCGAGCAGCGCGGTAAAGATGGCAATAGCGGTGGCGATAACCGTGGCGATGCGGCCGAACTTCAGGTAGTAGTCATCCTCGCGGTCCTTGACCACGTAGGTCTGCCAGATGTCATAGGAGATGACGGTATTAAAGGCCGAGATATTCGCAGCCATGCCGGCCATGAAGGAAGCGAGCAGGCCGGCGATCGCCACGCCTAGCAGGCCATTAGGCAAAAGGTCGCGCATGAGCAGCAAGATGGCGTCATTCGGCTCCGCGCGCTCCTCCATCAAATCGGCCACGGAGACGGAGGCGACCATGCCCGGAATAACCACGAGGAAGGGCACGAACATCTTGGGGAAGGCACCGATGATCGGCGTCTTGCGGGCAGCCGAAATGGAATCCGAGGCCATGGCGCGCTGAACTTCCACGAAGTTGGTGGTCCAATAGCCAAAGGAGAGCACGAAGCCGAGGCCCAGCACGATGCCGATGACGGACCACACCGGGTTCTCAAAACCGGAGATATCCGTGCCCGGCCAAGTGTGGAAGTGCGATTCCTGGGCCACCGCGTCCTTCAGCCCGCTCCAACCACCAACGCGGTTCAAACCAATGATGGTCAGCGGGGCGAGTGCGGCGATGATGACGAAGAACTGGAGGACCTCGTTATAGATGGCGGCCGAAAGTCCGCCCAGGGTGATATAGGACAGCACGATGATGCCGGCTACCAGGAGCGATACCCACATCTGCCAGCCCAGCAGGGCCTCCACGATGGTGGCCAGCAAGTACAGGTTCACGCCGGCAATAAGCAGCTGGGCCACAGCGAAAGAAATCGCGTTGACCAGGTGCGCGGCGTTGCCAAAGCGCTTGCGCATAAACTCCGGCACCGAACGCACCTTGGAGCCGTAGTAGAACGGCATCATCACAATGCCCAAAAAGACCATGGCCGGGATGGCGCCGATCCAGAAGTAGTGCATGGTTTGGAAGCCATACTCCACGCCATTGGCGGACATACCGATGATTTCCACCGCGCCCAGGTTGGCCGAGACGAAGGCCAGGCCGGTCACCCAGGCGGGCAATCCCCGGCCGGAGAGGAAGAAGTCGATGGAGCTAGACACTCGGGCCTTAGCGGCCCAGCCGATGCCTAGCACGAAGAGGAAGTAGATGGCTACCAAGAAGTAGTCCACCCAGGAGGCATCGAGCCTCAATACGGATTCAGCAGTCTCCATGGCTGACCTTTCTAGTTATTGTTCTCTGCTGCAAGGCGCAGCGTGAATCTCTGCGGTTTCTGAGCGCTCAGGCGCACGAGGTCTTGACCGCTGCGCAGCGCATTCGGCGGCGCGCTCATGGGCTCCACGGCTAATGCCTTGCCGGGGCCGCCTGCCCGCGGGAAATCGGCCGGGGTAAACATCTGCACCCAGTTCAGGCCTTCGCCCATCTCCAAGCGCACACCCTTTCCACCGGCCGAATACACGGCCGTCAGTGGGCCTTCGCCGTGGAAGCAATCGTCCCAATCCACCTCGGCGATGGGCTGATTAGCGATGCGCACCTGCTGCGTCTTTCCCGTAGGCAGGTTGCGGGCGTTTAGCAGGTGGCGCTTGCCGACGTCCACACTGAGCTCCGCTTCCTCCGCCCCCGCCCCTTGTGGGGAGAGGTAGAGGTGCAGCCCATAGGCGAAGGGAACCTCGCCGGGCTCCGTGGTGCGTGCGGTCAGCTGGTGGTGCAATCCCTGCTCATCGAGGGCGTAGATGGCCTCTAGTTGAATCGTCCACGGCCAGCCCTGGCACGGCTCAATATCAAAGGCGAGAGCCACCCGGTTGGCCGAGCGTTCCTTGATGCGCCACCAATCCACCGCGAATCCATGGATGGCGTTATTGCGCTCCGGTTCGTCGATCTCCAACTGGTGTCCGGTCCCCTGCCATTCAAACCAGCCATCTTCGGTGCGATTTGGCCACGGCGCCAGCACCACTCCGGCCATCAGCGGCGGCTTACCCTCGTAGCTTTCTACCAAGGGCGCACCGCGATAGGTCAGCGCCTTGAGTGCACCGCCGAATAGACCAATCTCGGCCGCATAATCGCCATGAGCAAGTGCGACGCTGGGGTAGTCAGCGTCAGGGCCAGCCGCTCCTCCACTGGTCATAACAAAGACCTTTCTGGCTATAACTTTCGTTGCATTTAGCCTAGGAGTACTGCGAAGCGTCGGTCAATCGTTTGCATAACTGCCGACTCAACCCCACGGTTTCAGCAGCTCACCGCCCTTGAGTTAACCTCCAGTTAACCTCTTTCGGGGTTGGAAGCGCCGGTGGACAGCGGGCCGCCACACCGGGCGGGAACACTACCCCTGCATCCGCCTCCACACTATTCGCGCCGCGGAGTGTGGCGTAGCCAAGACTTCGCGCAGGTAATTGCGCGGCATCAACCGCCACGGGGTGCGCGCGGAATGCAGGTGCACGGCAATGCCCAAGTGCCAAGCCCACAACGCTGTGCGCAGGACATGAAAATCATTAGTCACCACGTGCAATACGGAATCCGGGGCCAAGCGGTGGGCATTCTCTAGGTTTTCATTAGTGCTCGTGGCTTCCAGTTCCACCACAATGCGCTCGGCCGGCACGCCACGTTCGATGAGGTATGTAGCCATTGGTCCCGCCTCACCACGGCCGGAGACAATGATGCGCTGACCGCTATAAAGCGCCAACGCCTTATCAAGGCGCGAGCGCAGCATAGCACCGGGATAGCCATGGGTTACGCGGGAACCCAAGACGAGAAGCGGGTCAGACATGGATACCAGCATAGACTTGCCAGCTCTTGACAGGAAGATGAAAATAGCCGTACCTTTAACTCAAATGTGCAATCGATTGCACCCAGGAGGGCCGGACACCGGCTCACACACCTAAACCAAGGAGGACAGCATGGCCGGAACCACCCTCAAGGACGTGGCCGCTGCTGCCGGAGTATCCATTTCTACCGCGTCCCGCTCACTCTCGGGCAACCCAGCCATTTCGGAGTCCACGCGCCAACGCGTCAAGGATACGGCCATCAAGCTCAACTATAGGCCCAATGCTCAAGCCCGGGCATTGCGCAGCTCCCGCTCCAATGCCATCGGCCTGGTTATCCCCAGCCTGGACAATGCCTACTTCGCCGCGATGGCCGCAGCCATCGAAGAAGCCGCCGATAAGCAGGGCCTAGCCACGATGATCACCAGTTGCGGCGAGGATCCACAGCGGCTGGTCAAGGCACTCGATGCCCTCATGGAACGCCAGGTGGACGGCATTATCGCCGTACCGCTCGAAGGCGCTGAAGAAGCACTCGAGCAGGCGCGCAGCTACCGTCCGCTCGTGCTCATTGACCGCGCCCTGGGCCAAATTCCTGCAGTACTCTCAGACCCGCACACGGGAATGCAACAAGCCGTGGAACAACTCAAGGAGAAGGGGCATACGCACATCGGCTACCTGTCCGGGCCGCAGGAAACCTCCACCGGCCGCCAGCGCCTCCAAGCATTCAAAACAGCCACCCGCGGTATGCCTACCCATATCCACCACGGCAGCTACCGCCACCGCGAGGGCTATAAGGGTGCTATCGCACTCCTGCAGGAAGGCGTCACCGCGCTCATTGCCGGAGATTCCATGATGACGGCCGGCGCGCTGGAGGCCTGTCATAATGCGGGCAAGCGCATCGGAGAAGAAATCGCGCTCGTCGGCTTCGATGATTTCATCTACCTGCGCTTCCAACCCTCCCCTATCTCAGTGGTAGACCAGGATGTGGCCAGAATGGGCGAGACCGCCACAGCCAAGCTCATCACGGCAATCAATGATAAGCACCAACCGGAAGGCGAGGTGCTAGAAACCCGCTACATCCCGCGCATGTCCACCGCCCACCAACTCGATGGAGCCACGCCATGAGTAACTGCGTTTTGCGCCTGGACAATGTCACCAAGTCCTTCGGACCGGTGGAGGTTATTAAGGGGGTAGACCTCACCGTCCGCCGCGGCCAGGTGCAGGCCTTGTTGGGTGAAAACGGCGCGGGAAAATCCACCCTCATCAAGATGATTGCCGGCGTGCACGAACCAGATTCCGGCCGCATCCTGGTAGATGGCGCAGAGGTGAAAATCCCAGATACCAAGGCATCTGAGGCACTGGGCATCGCCACCATTCACCAAGAGCTCAACCTTGTACCCACCATGTCCGTGGCTGAGAACATCATGCTCGGGCGCACCCCACGCCGCTTCGGGTTGGTCAATCGCAAGCATCTCAAGGCGCAAGCCCAAGCAGCACTGCACCTTATCGGCTTGGACGTGGACCTAGACATGCCGGTGGGTGAGCTGGGTGTGGCCAAGCAGCAGCTCGTGGAAATCGCCAAGGCGCTGTCTATGAACGCGCGCATTCTCATCCTGGACGAGCCCACAGCCGCGCTCACCGGCAAGGAGGTCGATGCGCTCTTTGCCGTGCTCGAGGAGCTCAAGGCTAAGGGCGTGGCCATGGTCTTTATTAGCCACCACTTGGAGGAGCTGGCGCGCATTGCAGAGACCATCAGCGTGCTGCGCGATGGCTCTTTCATCGCCGAGGTCCCAGCCGATACGGACGAAGACGAGCTGGTACGGCTCATGGTCGGCCGCGAGATTGACAATCAGTACCCGCGCGAGGTTCCGCCTGAGCGCGGTGAGGCCCTGCTGGAGGTCTCCGAGCTGACTTCCGCAGGCGCCTTTCACGACATCACCTTCACCGTCCACGCCGGCGAAGTCGTCGGCCTTGCCGGGCTCGTAGGCGCCGGCCGCACCGAAATCATTCGCGCCATCGCGGGCGCTGACCCATACGATTCCGGCACCATCCGCGTCGACGGCACGCAGCTGCGCAGCGACGATATCCGTGCCGCCATCCGCGCCGGCGTGGGTCATATCCCCGAAGACCGCAAATCCCAAGCGCTAGTTCTAGATGCCTCCGTGGGCGATAACCTCGGCTTCGCCACCCTCTACCCCACCGCCAAGGCGGGGCTAGCAGACCGCAGCGGCCAACGCCGCCGCGCCGGTGACGTAGCAGAGAAGCTGCGCATTCGCATGGCCGATCTCTCCCAGCCCATTCGGAACCTATCCGGCGGCAACCAACAAAAGGCGGTTTTCGGCCGCTGGGTATTGGCCGGCTCCAAAGTCCTCCTCCTCGATGAGCCCACCCGCGGCGTCGACGTCGGCGCCAAGGTAGAGATTTACAACATCATCAATGAGGTCACCGCGGCCGGCGGTGCTGTGCTCATGGCATCCTCCGATCTGCCCGAGGTGCTCGGCATGTCCGACCGCATCCTCGTCATGTCCGGCGGCCAACTCGCCGGCCAGCTACCCAAAAACTCCACCCAAGATGAGGTCATGGCCTTCGCCGTATCCAACGTGACCTCCGCTACCTCTGCCTCTGCTGCCGCACCTGCCGGCACCAACCCCAAGGATGAAGCATGACCAAGAATCGAGTAGTTAACTGGGCGATGAATAATGGCGCGCTCGTCGGCCTCATTGCCCTGTGCATCGCACTGTTTATCGCTACGCCATACTTCCTTACCGTGGCGAACCTGCTCAATATCGGCATCCAGGCCGCCACGGTGGCCATCTTGGCCTTTGGCATGACCTTTGTCATCGTCACTGCCGGCATCGACCTCTCAGTGGGCTCGGTCGCCGCGCTCGGCGCCATGGTCTCTGCCTATATGTTCTCCACTGCGGGACTGCCTGGCTGGCTCACCCTGCTTCTCGGCCTGATCGTAGGTGCGCTGGCCGGCGCCATCTGCGGCATGGCCACTGCGTGGGGCAAGATCCCCTCTTTCATCGCGACGCTGGCCATGATGTCCATCGCCCGCGGCCTCACCCTAGTCATCTCCCAGGGCTCACCGATTGAAACCGCGCCAGCCGTTAACGCCTTTGGCGGCGATATCGCAGGCTTCCCCGTCCCCATCATCATGATGGTCATCGCCGGGCTTATCTGCTGGTTCATCCTTGAGCGCACGGTACTCGGCCGTTCCATGTATGCCATCGGCGGCAACCTGGAGGCCGCCCGGCTCTCGGGCTTGCCGGTCAAGCGCATCCAGATCGCCGTCTTTGCACTCTCCGGTTTCTTCGCCGCCTGGGCCGGCATGGTCATGGCCGGTCGCCTCGAATCCGCACAGCCGCAGGCCGGCACCGGCTACGAGCTCGATGCTATTGCGGCCGTCGTCATCGGTGGCGCCTCGCTCTCCGGCGGGCAGGGCAAGGCTACTGGCACTCTGGTCGGCGCGATCTTGCTAGCGGTCATCCGCAATGGCTTGAACCTGCTCAACGTCTCCTCCTTCTGGCAGCAGATCGTCATCGGCCTGGTCATCGCGCTGGCCGTCGGCTTCGACGTCATCCGCAATAAGACGGCCAACTAAGGAGCACCCGCCATGAAAAAGCTCATCGCCACCCTCCTCGTACCGGCCCTCGCGCTGGGCCTTGCCTCGTGCAATCGCTCGGAAGAAGACCGCAACCGCATCACGCTAGCGCTGTCCACGCAGACCAACCCCTTCTTCGTCGAACTGCGCCACGGCGCGCAGGATAAGGCCAAGGAACTCGGCGTTCCGCTCGATATCCAAGACGCCTCCGATGACCCCGCCCAGCAGGTCAATCAGCTGGGCAATGCCACCTCGATGGGCGCCAAGGTCGTCGTGGTCAACCCCACCGATTCCGATGCCGTGGCCCCAGCCGTGCGCGGCATCAAAAATGACGGCGTGCCCGTCATCGGCGTGGACCGCGACGTCAACGGCGTAGAACTGGATTCCATGGTGGCCTCCGATAACGTCGCCGGCGGCGCGCAGGCAGCAGATAAGCTCGCCGAGGCCATCGGGGAAAAGGGCGATATCCTCATCCTGCAGGGCACCGCTGGTACCTCCGCCTCGCGCGAGCGCGGTAAGGGCTTTGAAGAGCAGATTGCGAAGTATGGGGATATTCGGGTCGTCGGCAAGCAATCAGCGAATTTCGACCGCACGGAAGGCCTCAACGTCGCCACCAACCTGCTGCAGGCCAATCCTGATATTAAGGCCATCTTTGCAGAGAACGATGAAATGGCGCTCGGCGCGGTCGAAGCTTTGGGGGCGCGGGCCGGCTCTGAGGTCAAGGTGGTGGCTTTTGACGGCACCTTCGATGGCCTCAAGGCGGTCAAAGATGGCAAGCTAGAAGCTACCATCGCCCAACAGCCCGCAGAGCTCGGTGCCCGCGCCATCGAACAAGCCGCAGCGCTCCTGCACGGTGGCGCGGCGGAGAAGAACGTCCCCGTCGAGGTCATCACCGTCACCCGCGACAATGTGGAGGATTTCCAATGAGCAAGCTAACCGTCGTCGGTTCCATCAATGCCGATCTCATCGTGCACGCCGAGCGCCACCCGCAACCCGGCGAGACCCTACTGGGCTCTGGCGGCGACATCTTGGCCGGGGGCAAAGGCGCTAACCAGGCTGTCGCGGCCGCACAGCTGGGCGCCACTGTGGCCTTCGTGGGCGCGGTCGGCTCCGATCCCTATGCCGAGCCTGCCATGCACTATATGCGCACCTCCGGCATCGATCTCGGCGCTGTGGAGCAGGCCGATACCAATACCGGCCTCGCCGTCATTACTGTCTCGGCCGATGGCGAGAACACCATCGTCATCTCCCCCGGTGCCAACGCGCTTGTCGACGCCCCCTTTGTCTCCTCCCGCGCCTCCACCATCGCCGATGCCGATGTAGTCCTCCTCCAGGGCGAAATCCCCGCCTCCGGTTTCCAGGCCGCGGTCGAGGCGGCCCAAGGCCGAGTGGTGGTCAACCTCGCGCCCGTGGTCAAGGTCGACCGCGACTCGCTTCTGCAGGCCGATCCCCTACTAGCCAATGAACACGAGGCCGGGCTCATCTTGGACCAGCTCGGGCTGCCTTCTGAGGGCGCCCCGCGCGAGCTCGCCCACCGCCTAGTAGAGTCCGGCTTCCGGTCCGTCGTGCTGACTCTCGGCGCCCACGGCGCCTACGTAGCCACCCCGGATAGCGGCACGGATATCCCCACCCCGCGCGTGACCGCCGTGGATACCACCGGCGCCGGCGATGCCTTCGCAGGTGCCTTCTGCGCCCAGCTCCTCACCGGTGCCTCGCTTGTCGATGCCGCCACTTTCGCCGCCCGCGTCGGCGCCTTCGCCGCCACCGGCAACGGCGCGCAACCGTCCTACCCCACCACCGAATCTGCCCTGCCGGAGGTCACCGATGCGTAAGTCCGGCCTCCTCAATCCCGCGCTCACCAGCGCCGTCGCACGCCTCGGCCACACCGATACCTTTGTCATCGCTGATTGCGGCCTTCCCATCCCCCACGATGTTCCCGTCATCGACCTCACGCTTACCTTCGGCATCCCCACCTTTGCCGATACCCTGGCCACCCTCCTTGAGGAGGTCGTGGTCGAAGCCGGGACCATCGCCGATACCACCCCGCCCGAAGTGCGCTCCCTGCTTCCCGCGATCCCGCTTACCGAAGTCTCCCACGATGACCTCAAGCGCGAGGTCGCCCGCGCCTCCTTCGTCGTGCGTACCGGTTCCACCACGCCGTTTGCCAATGTCATCCTGCGCTCCGGCGTGCCCTTCTAGCATTCGTCGACGCTACAGCGCGGAAGACCAGACTTCTTCCTCGCCCTACCCCATTTGAAGCAATTCCCCGCCCGAAAGTTTAAGGCGCTCTCTCCTCCACCCCACTGGATGCACCAGTACACAACAAGCACGTCTTGCCGAAAACCTCCACGGTTGTGGCTAAAACGTGCTTGCCTCATTCACCCCTGTTTCGGCGAGCTACTCTCCCAGCAGCTTGTCGCGCAGGTTCTTATCCTTCTGCTCGACCTCTTCGGCCATGCGCTTTTGGTAATCCACCATCTTGTCTTGGATGGCGGGATCGCCAGCGCCGAGGATGCGCGCAGCAAGCAGGCCAGCGTTTTTTGCACCGCCGATGGAGACGGTGGCAACCGGCACGCCACTAGGCATCTGCACGATGGATAGGAGGGAGTCGAGGCCATCGAGATCCTTCAGTGCGCGGGGGATGCCGATGACCGGCAGCGGCGTGGCGGCAGCGACCATTCCTGGAAGATGCGCAGCACCGCCGGCGCAGGCGATAATCGCCTTCAGCCCGCGGGTATGGGCTTCTTTCGCATAAGCCAGCATCTTTTCCGGGGTGCGGTGGGCGCTGACCACGCCGACCTCGAAGGGGATGCCGAAGTCCGCGAGGACCTGAGCGGCGGGTTCAACGGTGGGCCAATCGGAATCGGAGCCCATGATGATGCCTACATGCGGTTGCATAATGTCCTTTCTACAGACAGGAATTTAAGCCCATTCGGCGTGCACGAGGAAGTGTGCGGCCTGGCGGGCAATGGTCAGGGTCTCGTCGGTACCTTCACCAGTGACGTTGACGTGGCCAATCTTGCGGCCAGGGCGGTGTTCCTTGCCATAGAGGTGAATCTTGGCCTGCGGATAGCGCTCCATTACTTCACGAACGCGCTCCGGCATAGGCATAGCGGGATCCTCGTCGGCACCTAGGACATTGGCCATCACGGTCACGGGTGCAAGCGTGTCGACTGCGCCCAAGGGGAGGTCGAGCACGGCGCGCAAGTGCTGCTCAAACTGCGAGGTGACACAGCCATCCTGGGTCCAGTGGCCGGTGTTATGCGGGCGCATGGCCAGTTCGTTGACGGAAATATCCTCGCCCGCGGGGCCATCGAAGGCAAAAAGTTCGACGGCCAGCACGCCGGTCACGCCGAGGGACTCGGCGATGGTGAGACCCAACTCGGAAGCGCGCTGGGCAAGTTCCGGTGCGAGGCCGGGGGCGGGAGCGATAGCCTCGGCACAAATACCGTTTTCCTGGCGGGACTGGGTAATCGGCCATACCTTAGCCTCGCCGGAAGGGCGACGGGCAACGAGGAGGGAAAGCTCGCGGGTAAGTTCTACCTTTTCCTCTGCCATCAGCGGGGTACCGGCCTCGAGTAACTCGGAGACCAGCTCAAAGCAATTATCGGCGGTGGGGAACCATACGCCCTTGCCGTCGTATCCACCGCGGCGTGCCTTGAGGCATACGCGGCCATCGACGGCGTCGAAGAAGGCGCGGGCATCGGCCACCGAGTCAATGGCGGCAAAGCGCGGCACGGGAGCGCCAAGCGCGGCGAGCTTTTCGCGCATCTTGAGCTTATCCTGCGCGTAGATAAGAGCGGTGGGCTGGGGCTGGACGTTAAATCCGGCGTCGATAAGCGCGGCGGAGTGCTCGTTGGGCACATGCTCATGCTCGAAGGTAATGGCATCCGCGCCCTCTGCCACGCCGCGCAGCTCCTCCAAGGAGGTGTAATCCCCCAGCACCACGTCCGGGGTGACCTGCGCGGCGGAGGAATCCGGCTTGCTAGCCAGAATCCGCAGGTGAATATCGAGTTCCGCGGCGGCCGGCTGCATCATGCGGGCCAGCTGGCCGTCGCCACAAACAGTTACAATAGGCTTTAAGTCACTCACGTCCCCCAATACTAGCTTGGATACTATGTTCACTCGTCATACCATCTTCCAAAACTCACTCATGACCGCTTTACTGGACGGCATTTATGACGGCGAAATGACCATTTCGGAACTGCTAGGTAAGGGCAATTTCGGCCTCGGCACCTTTGATGGCTTGGACGGGGAGATGATCATCTTGGACGGCACCTGCTACCAACTGCGTGGGGATGGCTCCGCGCAGATTGCGGACTTGGATCAGCGCACGCCCTACGCGGTGGCCACGAACTTTGTCCCGCGCATTACTGCCGACGCCCCCGCGGGCCTGCGCCGCGATCAACTTTCCGAGTTTATCGATAAGCTCGAGCCCTCCGCTAACTACATGTACGCGGTGCGCATCGCGGGCACGTTCAAGGAGGTGACCACCCGCACGGTGGTCAAGCAAGAAAAGCCTTACCCGCCGATGTCTGAAGCCGTTGGCGGCGACAAGGAGCTGCATTTTAAGGACGTCGAGGGCATCATCGGCGGCTTCCGCACCCCCGTGTATGAAAAGGGAATCTCGGTACCGGGCTGCCACGTGCACTTTATCGACGCCGCCCGCACCTCCGGCGGCCACGTGCTGGACTACGTAGTGGATAAGGCAACGATTGAGCTCTGCCCCGCCTCCGACCTAGAACTGCGCCTGCCGCTGACACAGGAATTCAGCCGCGCCAACCTCTCCCCCGAGGATCTGGATAGCCAGCTGCACACCACCGAGGTTAAAACCAAGGGCGATCATTGATAATCTCTGCCACGCGCTTGGGCTTGGCCACATTGGGAAAATACATCGCCCGGTCCCAGCCGTGAATCGCTAGGGACACCCCGCCCCGGCGCTTGCGGGCGCCGCGGATATCCTGCAGCGGAATCGAATCGATATTGCGGCCCTCGCGCGCGATGACGCGCCTATTAGTCACGATGAAGCGCTTGCGGCGAGCCTTATAAAGGGGAATGACAAAGCGCCAGATTCCCAGCAGCGCCCACACCGCGACGAGGCCATTGCGCAGCATCGGATCTACCGCTTGGACATCGCACCAGCCGATGGCAATCCACAGCAGGCCGGTGATGAGGATGAGCTCGAGGAAGGGGAAAATCAGCGCGCGAAACGGCGCGGAGACATCCGCGCGCTTGACCTCACCTTGGCCCATCTTCATTAGTCCCATAGCTATGGATGCTACCTTGCGTGTCTACTGTAGTGGTTTACTGCTGCGGACGCAGGTGCGTGACATCGCCTGCGGAGTAGTACTCGCCGGCGACCATGATGCGGCCGTCCTCGCCGATTTCATCGACGTGACCGGTGACATCGCCAGACGGGGTCTCCAAGCGCACCTCTTGGCCAAGCGAGGAGCAGACCGCACGGTAATCGCGCAGGAGCTGCGGATCTTGGTTCTCCCACTGCGCGATGCGGCGGCGCAGGTTCTTCAACACGGTAATGGCCAGCTCGGTGCGGTCAGTATCACGGCCTTCGAGCGCGAGCGAGGTGGCCTTTTCAATCGGTAGGTCCTCACGAGTCAGGGTGACATTGATGCCCATGCCCACGACGACGCGCGCAGATGGTGCGGCACTACCTACGGCCTTATTGACCTCTGCTTTGTTGACTTCAGCTTTATTAACCTCAGCCTTATTAACCTCGGCCTTGCCTACCTCCACCTTGGTGAGCTCGGTCTTCGGCGCGGCTTTGAAAGCTTGGCCCACGGGACCGGCCTCAGCAAGGATGCCGCACAGTTTATTGCCGTCGATATGCACGTCGTTTGGCCATTTGAGCACGGTGCCCTCGATCGAATCGGTCACCGCAAGTCCCGCGGCCAGCGGCAAGGTACCCAAGTGCTCGAGGGATTCCGGCAGCAAGAGCACGGAGAAGATTACCTGGGAGCCGGCCGGCGCGGTCCAAGTGCGGCCGAGGCGGCCCTTGCCGGAAAGTTGTTCGTCGGCAAGTAGCACGGTGCCATCCGCAACGTTGGTGGCCTGCATCAAATCGGTATTGGTGGAGCCGGTCTTTTCCACGAAATCGATGGTGGTGAAATCGTCCGCCAGCGCTGTGCGAATGCGTTCCAAATCAAGAGCAGTCATAAGCTTCAAGGATACCGGCCACCAATGGTGCTAGTGTGTTGCGCATGGCAAAGGTCACTTTTGAAAAGGTCAACATCACCTACCCCGGTGCGAGCGCGTCCACGGTAAAGGACTTGGACCTCGATATCGCGGACGGCGAATTTCTGGTACTCGTTGGCCCTTCGGGTTGCGGCAAGTCCACCACGCTGCGCGCCTTGGCGGGTCTGGAACCTACATCCAGCGGCCGCATCACCATCGATGGCAAGGATGTGACCAACCTGGAACCGGGCGATCGCGATATCGCTATGGTTTTCCAGAACTATGCCCTCTATCCGCACCTGACGGTGGAGGAAAACATGGGCTTTGCCCTGAAGCTGGCAAAGCTTCCTAAATCCGAGGTCAAAGCCAAGGTGCACGAGGCGGCGGAAACGCTCGGCCTGACCGAGTATCTCAAGCGCAAGCCCAAGGATCTGTCCGGCGGTCAGCGCCAGCGCGTGGCCATGGGTCGGGCCATTGTCCGCGAGCCTAAGGCCTTCCTCATGGACGAGCCGCTGTCCAACCTGGATGCCAAATTGCGCGTACAGACCCGCGCGGAGTTGGCCAGCCTCCAGCAGCGCCTGGGCACGACGACCGTGTATGTCACCCACGACCAGGTGGAGGCTATGACCATGGGCGACCGCGTGGCGGTGCTCAAGGACGGCGAACTGCAGCAGGTAGCCCCGCCACGCGAGCTTTACGACGCCCCCGCGAACGAATTCGTCGCCGGTTTCATCGGCTCGCCGGCGATGAATATCTTTGATTACAACGGTTCCCGCGTGGGCGTGCGCCCGGAAAAGATGTTCATCAATAAGGGACCAATGGGCTTCAAGGGCGTCGTAGACATTGTGGAAGAGCTGGGCGCGGAGTCTTATGTCTACGTCACCGTGGGTGACAAGCGCCTGGTCGCCCGGGCCGAAGGCACCCCACCGCAGCGCGGCGAGGAGGTCGTGCTGACCTTCAATCCACGCGAGGCGCACCGTTTCGATCCGGAAACAGGCCGCCGCATCGCGCAGGACTAGTTCTAGCGGAGGCTAGGCTGCGGAGAAAGCTGGGTTCGAGGGCACAGGTACGCGTCCCCACCACCCACAGCCCCTTTTCTACCCCCGTTTAGAGTTAAATAGGCCAAAATTATCCACCTTTTGGTTTCCGTATTTTAGGTTTAAAGAACCGAAAGTTTTCCGAAAGGTGAATTCCATGAAGAAATTTCTGCTTCGCACCACCGTTGCGACAACCGCAGTTTTGGCACTGGCCGGCTGCTCTTCTTCCTCCTCCGATTCCGCGGCGGGCGATTCCGCTGAGGGCGGCGCGGATGCGCGCGGCCCCATCACCTTTGCCATGGGCAAAAATGACACGGACAAGGTGACCCCCATCATCGAGAAGTGGAACGAGCAGCACCCAGACGAGAAGGTCACCCTCAAGGAGCTGGCCGGCGAAGCCGACGCCCAGCGCGAAACCTTGGTGCAGTCCCTGCAGGCGGGCAGCGATGACTACGATGTCATGGCCCTCGACGTGGTGTGGACCGCGGAGTTCGCCGCCAACCAGTGGCTGCAGCCGCTCAATGGTGACTTTGAAACCAATACGGATGAGCTTCTGCCGGCCACCGTGGAGTCTGCCACCTATAACGACGTGCTCTACGCGCTGCCGCAAAACACCAACGGACAGCTGCTTTTCCGCAACACCGAGCTCGCGGACAAGGCGCCGGAGAAGTTCGCGGACCTTAAGTCCGCGTGCAAGGCACTGGACAAGGGCAAGGACTGCCTTACCACCCAGTTCAAGCAGTACGAGGGCTTGGCACTCAACACCGCCGGCTTTATGGAAGGCTGGGGCGGCTCCGTCCTAGATAAGGACGGCAACGTCACCGTGGACTCCAAGGAGGCCAAGGACGGCCTGCAGGCCATGGTGGATGCCTACAAGGAGGAGACCATTTCCAAGGACTCCACCGCCGCCACCGAGGAAGAAACCAATATGGCCTTTACAGAGGGCAAGACCGCCTTCGCCATGAACTGGCCGTATATGTACTCCAACGCGGTTGATGCCGGCGTCGACGTCGAGGTTCAGGCCCCGCTGGGCAAGGATGGCGTAGGTGTGTCCACGCTGGGCGGCTATAACAACGGCATCAATATCAACTCCAAGAATAAGGGCACGGCGCTCGACTTCATGAAGTTCATCATCAATGAGGACAACCAGAAGTCCTTTGCGGAGCAGTCCTTCCCGCCGGTCTTGGCTTCCATCTACGATGACCCGCAGCTACAGCAGGAGTTCCCGTACCTGCCGGCACTCAAGGAATCTCTGGAGAACGCGGCACCGCGCCCGGTTTCCCCGTTCTACTCGGCGATTTCCAAGGCCATCCAAGACAATGCCTACGCTGCATTGACGGATGGCAAGTCGGTGGATGATGCCACCGCCGATATGAAGGCGGCCATCGAATCGGCTTCCCAGGGCTAAGCGCCCAATCCGGGTGAGGTAGGCGGACACCCCGCCGCCTCACCCTTTGTGGTTTTCACTCCCCTAATGGGGATAGAATCTAGCCAATACATTGCATTTCTTGAACAGAAAGGCGGTCCAGCGTGGCTATAGCTTCGCCGACTGCGTCCAAGGGGGCGCCGAAGGGGGCGTCGGCAAGCGCGCCGAAGCCCCAGCGTAAGAATTATGGGCGCGTGGCCGGGCTGATTGCTCCGGCGCTCATCGTGCTCGCCGTCATTATCGGCTACCCCATCATCCGCGCCATTGTCCTGTCCTTCCAAGGCAATAGGCAGCTCAACCCGCAAACGGGGCTTTTTGAGGAAGGCGGCTTTGCCGGGCTGGAAAATTACCTGTACTGGATTAATAACCGGTGTGTTTCCGGCACTGGTCAGATTTCTACCTGCCCGCCGGGCGTTATCGCCACGGACTTTTGGCCGGCGGTAAAGATTACGCTCTTTTTCACCATCGTTACCGTGCTGCTGGAGACCATCCTGGGCATGCTGATGGCGCTCATTATGAATGGTGAGTATCGCGGCCGCGGCCTGGTGCGCGCTGCGGTGCTTATCCCCTGGGCCATTCCTACGGCCGTGACGGCCAAGCTATGGCAGTTCATGTTCGCCCCGGAGGGCATCATCAACTCGCTACTTGGTGCGAACATTGCTTGGACCACGGACCCGTTCTACGCTCGCCTGGCTGTCATCATCGCGGACGTATGGAAGACAGCACCATTCATGGCGCTGCTTATCCTGGCCGGCCTGCAGATGATTCCCAAGGACGTCTACGATGCCGCTCGCGTGGACGGCGCCAACCGTATTCAGACCTTCTTCCGTATCACCCTCCCGCTGGTGCGCCCGGCGCTCATGGTGGCCGTGCTCTTCCGTACCCTGGACGCGCTGCGCATGTATGACCTACCGGTCATCATGATTTCTAGCTCCTCCAACTCCCCCACCGCGACCATCTCGCAGCTGGTGGTAGAGGATATGCGCCAGGGTAACTTCAACTCCGCCTCCGCGCTCTCCACCCTTATTTTCCTTCTTATCTTCGTCGTCGCCTTTATCCTCATCCGCTTCCTTGGCGCGGATGTCTCCGGCAGGAAGGCAGCTAAATAATGCGTAAATTCGGACACTACGCCGGCATCGTCTTCATCATGTTCTGGGGCCTAGCGCCCTTCTACTGGATGCTGGTAACCGCGCTGCGGGATCAGCGTTTCACCTTCGACACCACCCCGTGGCCCACCCACGTCACGCTGGATAATTTCCGCGATGCCTTGGCTACCGATAAGGGAAATGACTTCCTAGCCGCGCTTGGAAACTCGCTGCTTATCTCCCTGGTTACCACCGCTGTGGCCGTGCTCATCGGCGTCTTTACCGCCTATGCGCTCTCCCGGTATGACTTCCCAGGGAAGGGAATCGTGACCGGCATTATCCTGGCCGCCTCCATGTTCCCGGCCATTGCCTTGGTCACCCCGCTCTTCCAGCTCTTTGGCAACCTGGAATGGATTGGTACTTACCGCGCGATGATCATCCCCAATATTTCCTTCGCGCTTCCGCTGACGGTCTATACGCTGCTGAGCTTCTTCCGCCAGCTGCCCTGGGAACTAGAAGAAGCAGCCCGGGTGGATGGTGCCTCGCGCTCCCAGGCTTTCCGCCTCATCCTCCTCCCTCTGGCGGCGCCGGCGCTATTTACCACCGCGATCATCGCCTTTATCACCACCTGGAATGAGTTCATGCTGGCCAAGCAGCTTTCCACCACCGATACCGAGCCGGTGACCGTAGCCATTGCGCGCTTCTCCGGCCCGTCCGCCTTCGAATACCCCTATGCCGCCACCATGGCCGCTGGCGCGTTGGTGACCATCCCATTGGTCATCATGGTGCTCATCTTCCAGCACCGCATCGTCGCCGGCCTGACCGCAGGCGGTGTCAAGGCCTAATGCGCCGAGCCATGCTGTGGGATACCGCCCTGGGTTTCCTTGGTTTCTTTAGCGTCCTCGCGGTTATCCAAGCTGTACTCAATCTCTTCCACGACTCCCCCGCCCTATGGCCCGGCCTCCTGGCCGTCGCCCTGTGCCTCCTTACCTATCTGACCTGGCGGGCGAAAAGAAAGGACCTTTCATGAGCTGGTACCACAATGCCGTCTTCTACCAGGCCCTCGTCGGTTCCTTCAAAGCCGACGGCAATAAGGAGGTAGGCACGCTGCGCGGGGTCATCGATAAGCTGGATTACCTGCAGTGGCTCGGCGTGGACTGCCTGTGGCTTTCGCCGTTTTATGCCAGCCCCTTGCGCGATGATGGCTACGATATCGCGGACTACTACTCCATCCATCCGGATTACGGCACGATGGAGGACTTTGAAGAGCTCATTGCGCAGCTGCACCGCCGCGGCATGCGCATTATGACGGATTTGGCGCTCAATCACACCAGCTCCGATCACCCGTGGTTCCAGGCCTCCCGCACGGATCCCACCGGCCCCTATGGCGATTTCTATGTTTGGGGCGATGACCCGGAGCGCTACCCCGAAATCCGTGTCATTTTCACCGACGTGGAAACATCCAATTGGACGTGGGATGACCAGCGCGGCCAGTACTACTTCCACCGCTTCTACTCCCACCAGCCGGATTTAAACTACGATAACCCGGCCGTGCAGGAGGAAGTGTTCAAGATCTTGTCCTTCTGGATGGACAAGGGTTTGGACGGCCTGCGCCTTGATGCCATTGCTTACCTCTTTGAACGCGATGGTTTAGGTGGCGAGTCCCTGCCGGAGACCATCGAGTTTGTGGAGAAGATTCGCTCCTTCATGGACACCCACTACCCGGATGCGGTGCTCATCGCGGAGGCCAACCAGCCCCCGGCCGAGACCATGCAGTTCTATGGCAAGGGCGAGCGCTTCCACATGGTCTTCAACTTCCCGGTTATGCCGCGGTTGTACCAAGCATTGGCGCTTGCCGACGCCACCCCAGTCTACTCCATCCTCGACGAGCTGCCCGCCCTGCCGGATGGCTGCCAATGGGGTACCTTCCTGCGCAACCACGATGAGCTCACCCTAGAGATGGTGGACGATGACGTGCGCGAGCTGATGTATGAAGCTTTCCTCCCCGATGATGAAATGCGCGCGCATGTGGGCATTGCCCGCCGGCTGATGCCGCTGATGAACGGCGATCGCCGCAAGGTGGAACTCATGTTCTCGCTGCTGATGACCCTGCCGGGCGCACCGTTTATCTACTACGGCGATGAGATTGGCATGCTCGATGACACCTCGCTGCCGGATCGCTATGCGGTGCGCACCCCGATGCAGTGGGACGATTCCGAGCATTCTGGTTTTAGCACCAAAGCACCTTCCCGCCTTCCGATTGTGGGAGGTACCTCCGTGGCTTCCCAGCTTGATGACGCCACCTCGTTGCTCAACACCGTCCGCTCCATGATTGCCGAGCGCCACGCCCATCCGGATCTCGGCACCGCTCCGTGCGAGCCGGTCGAGACGGGCGAGGAAGCCGTCCTTGGCTACCAGCGCGGCGATCTGCTGTGCTTGCACAACTTCAGCGATCGCTCCATCGATCTCGGCCCAGTAGAGCTCGGGCCGTACGGCTACGCCTGGCTGCCGGCCTAAGCCTTAGCGCGCGGCTGCAGCCCCCTCTCCTACTGGCGCACTGCGCAACCACAGAGAAAAGCGCCCTGTCGGTCCTTATGGGCCGAGAGGGCGCTTAATAGTTGTGGTGGCCTAGTTCCACTCAGGCGCGTCTTCGAGGCGCAGCTCGGAGTAGCGCGCTTCTGGCACAGAAGCCGAGTATGGCTTGCCCTGAGCTTCCCACTGCTGGTCAGAGTTGCAGCGCACATCCTGACCGTCAGTGTCGAGCATGGTAAAGCCCCACACCAGTTTGCCCTGCGAGTTCGCAGGCAAGGTGTACGGGCCAACCACCTGGTTTAGCTTCCAGTGCTGCTCGCTGACGTAGTTGAAGCCATAGGTCTTGGTCAGCACCTTGGCCAGCTCGCCGGTGCCCTCAACGGATCCGGAGACCTCGATGGTCTGGGTGCGAGCCTGGGTGACGGTGTGCTTGACCGGTACTTCCTCGGCGTTGCGGTTAGCCACGCTGGTGGCATCGGTCTGCTTGAACCAGCGTCGCTTTGCAGTGACGTAGGTGCCGTTTTCACCCGGCGTCGAGCAGTGCGTGCCCGGCTTGTAATCGTCGTTCCAGCGCTGGGGCAGCTCAAAGTCCCCACCGAAATCAGCGGCGTGGGCAACGGGAGCTGCCACCATGCTCAGCGCCGCAAAGACGCTAGCGATGGACTTCTTGCTCACGTTTAGCCCCAATCGTTGTTATCGCGGGTGGATACTTCAACGTGGCGCTCCTTCGGCAGGGAAGCCGTGAAGGTGCCACCGTTGGGCTGCCACTTGTGGTCGGGGCCACACACGGTCTTCTGGCCCTCGAAGTCAGAGACAACCCAACCCGCACGCAGAACGGCGGTCTTGCCCGGAGCGATGTCGTAAGGGCCGACCTGCTCGCCAACCTCATAGGACTGGCTGTCGGTGTAGCTGGAGGAGAACGTGAAATTGATAAGATCCAACAGCTTAAAGTCGACGCCAGCAGACACGTTCCAAGTCTTGGTCTTAGTCTCCTTGATAGAGCGGGTAACAGGCAGCGGCTCATCGTTGTAGTTGGACACGGTCCAGGAACCGGCGGAACCATCGAAGTAGGTGCGCTTGATGTCAACGGTCTGGCCGGTGTCACCCGGGTTGGAGCAACGCTCACCGATGGTGGTCGGGTTAGCCGGACCCAGGTCGCGCTGCGGCAGGGCGTTAGCGGCCGGAGCGAAGATGAGGCCGGAAGCAACGGCAAGAGCCGCGGTGGTGGAAGCAATCTTGGACTTGAACATGGGAGTTTCTCCTTGCGTAGGTGAGGGTGGTGTTTAGTAGATGGTCTGGGTAGGAACCGGCAGGTCGCGGAATTCGTCCGGAGTGACGTCCTCGGTGCGGGTATTGCCGGCCTTATCGGTGATCTTGGCCTCGGCCCAGAAGCCGCTCGGGGCGGAGGTCTGCTTGTAGTTAGAGGTGAGGTCGTAGTGTCCGCTCTTGCCGCAGTGAATCTCGCGGTAGTTAATGCGGGTCATGGTGGTGCCGTACTCCACACGCACGCGCTCGCCTGGCTTGAGGTCGACGTGCTTGAGCTCGGTACCGACCGGCATATAGGCGCGCTTTACGGCACCGACGGACTCCAGCCAACCTTTCGGAATATCGCCGCGGTTGCCCTGCCAGTTGGTGTACGGGGCGTGCTCGGCGCCAACGACGAAGTCAGTGACCGGCGCAAACTCGTAGTCACCCTTGGACCAGTTGAGGAAGTCCGTGGAGTAACCAGCCTTGCGGTAGGTCGGCTTTACCGCGGTGATGTCCAGCGGGTACCAGGAGGTATCGCCGGCTTCACACTTATCGCCTTCTTTAGGCCAGGAAGGATCGTGCTGCAGATCTGCAGCAGGCTGCATGATCTCATCCTTCTTCGGATCGGCGATCTTCTCTAGGCTCGGGCCCGATACAGAGGTGTAGTTACCCTCGATCGGCTTGGAGTTTGCACCTGGGGAACGGGATGGAATTTCCATGGCCAGGTCGGACACGGAGCCGTCCGCCTTGATGATGTAGGCAAAGGCGTAGCGCTCGGCTGGGCCCTTACCGCGGATGACATTTGCGCCTGGGATGTTTTCCAGGCGGTCATCGTTGCAGCCTACGAACATGGAGATGAAGTCCTTTTCAATGACGCCGTATTCGACGCGGAAGGACTCACCCGGCTTCAGCTTCACCGGTCCAAAGGTTTCTTTATCGCGCCAGCCGTTGGTCATCTTCAGACCGATATCGGACTTAGCGGTGGTGTCCCAACCGGAAGGCAGCTTGGCCTTGGAATTGGCGTCAATCTCGTGATTGGTACCAGTTTCTACCTCGGCGGTGTAGGGCACTTCTTTGTTGGTGGTGTTTTTGAACTGCAGGGTGCCGTCGCTCATGTAGCGGCGGCCGGTTTCTGCAAAGCGCCATTCGCGCTCTGCATTATCGCCGGCGGCACTGCAGCTCTTATAGAGGTTGGAAATGGGATATGCCTGCGGCATCGGGGGAACATCTCCCGCGTGTGCCACTGGCATGAAGAGAGCCGCTACGGCGAGCGGTGCGAGCAAACGCAGTCCCTTTTTAATCACCAGAAGACCGTCCTTAATAGATCGTTAAAAATCAGGGGAAACATTCATGAAGACTCAGATAATTATAAGGGCTTACAGGGCTCACATCAATAGTTGAATGGAATTCTTTCCGCTTCCTTTACCCACCTTGAAGTGCAATAATCAGCGTTCACCTGCCTAGCACCGCAAGAATTTTACAATACCCCCTACCCCCAGATTAGGGCTCTATGACCTGGTTCCCTTTAATAAACTCCCAGGTTTTATGCCCCACCCGTACTGTAGTGGCATTTGCCACACAGTCGATTTTCACTTTGCGCCTAGCAGCGCTCCATTCCGCATTGACTGGGGTGCCCTAGTAGGGTGGGGACCCATGACTGATCTGAAAACCACCGCCGGCAAGATCGAGGACTTGGACGCCAAACTCGCCGAGTCCCGCGCGCCGCTGGGAGAAAGCGAGCCGGCCGCCCGCACCCGCGTGACGCAGCTGCTCGATGAGGGCTCCTTCGTGGAAACGGACGCGCTAGCCCGTCACCGCTCCACCGACTTTGGTCGTGAGCATGACCGCCCCTATACCGATGGCGTGGTCACCGGCTACGGCACTATCGACGGCCGCCGCGTGTGCGTCTTTAGCCAGGACGGCGAAATCTTCGACGGCACGATGGGTGAGGTTTATGCCGAAAAGCTCACCAAGGTATATGACCTCGCCATCAAAACCGGCGTGCCCATCATCGGCATCTATGAATCCACCGGCCCGCGTGTGCAAGAGGGCATCGTCACCATGGCAGGATACGCCCGCCTCATGGCGCGAGTCTCCCAGGCTTCGGGCCTCATCCCGCAGATTTCCGTTGTCGCGGGCAATACCAGCGGCATTGCGGCGTTCGCGCCGACGTTTGCCGATGTCCTCGTAGTCACCCAAGGCACCGCCCTCCACCAGGCCGCCAGCCACGTGGCCGGCGCGGAGCCAGAGACCTTCGGCGGTGCCGCAGCCCACGCCGAGTCTGGCACCGCTCACCTGGTGGCTAGCGACGACAAGCAGGCTTTGTCCCTTGTGCGCGATGTTTTGGCCTACTTCCCCGCCAATAACCGCGCCGAGGCGCCGCGAGTGGAGGCCGGTAGCGTCGCGGACTTTGATCTCAATAGCGTCATCCCGGATACCGCCGCGCAGGCCTATGACATGAGCGAGGTCATCAAGGCTGTCGTCGATGAAGGCTCCTTCTTCGAGCTTTCCGCCGAGGCTGCGCAAAACATCCTTACCGGCGTTGCCTACATCGATGGCCGCGCCGTCGGCATCGTTGCCAACCAGCCGCTGGCGCTGGCCGGCGCCTTGGACTCCGCCGCGGCAGAAAAGGCTGCACGCTTCGTGCGTACCTGCGATGCCTTCAATACTCCCATCGTGGAATTCGTGGACTCCCCAGGCTTCGTGCCCACCCCTGAAGAGGAAAAGGCCGGCCTGCTACGCAGGGCGTCGAAGTTTGCCTATGCGCAGGCTGAAGCGAGCGTCGGCAAGCTTACGGTGATCACCCGCAAGGCCATTGGCCCGGCCTACGTATTTATGGGAGCCAAGGACCTCGGCGCGGACCTGGTCTACGCATGGCCTACCGCGGAAATTGCCGTCACCCAGGCCTCCCAAGCTTCCCTGGCCATTTATGGCTCGGAGGACAAGGAAGAGGAAATGGACGAGCTCTTCTTGCACCCGTATGCCGCAGCAGAGCGCGGGCTGGCCGATAATGTTATCGAGCCATCTGCAACCCGCCACTACCTGGTAGAAGGCCTGCGCCTGCTCGAGCGCAAGGCCGTGGCCCAGGTACCGAAGAAGCACGGAACCGTTTAGGAGGGGAAATGTCTACGCCGGAAATTAAGGTAGTCAAGGGCAATCCCACCGAGGATGAGCTCGCGGCCCTGCGTACCGTATTGGCGCAGATGAGCGCCAAGCACTCGGGCGTTGCCGGAGAACGCAATGAATGGGGCAACCCGGCCGAGCGCTTCGAGCGCTTTGGGGCGCAGCGCGTCTATAACCCGTCTGCCTTCCATACCGTGCGGTACTTCTAATGCGGCTTATCCTTGCCTCCCAATCGCCCTCGCGCGCGTCTATTCTGCGCGGCGCGGGCGTGGAGCCCGTATTGGAGCCGGCCGATATTGACGAGCGCTCCCTCGAAGCCTCGCTCGCAGGCCACCCGCCGGCCGATATCGTCGCGGCCCTCGCCACCGCCAAGGCTGAAAAGGTGGCCGAACGCTACCCCACCGAGCCCGTCATCGGCGGCGATTCCATGCTGCTGCTCGACGGCGAGCTACAAGGCAAGCCCCTTACCGAGGAAGCCACCATTGAGCGCTGGCACCAGCAAGCCGGCCGCACAGCCGATCTGCTGACCGGCCACTGCCTCATCTTTGGCGATAAGCGCCATGTGGAAACGTCCACCACCACGGTGCACTTTGCCCAGGCCAGCGAGGCCGATATCGCAGCCTATGCCCACTCGGGCGAGCCTCTGCACTGCGCCGGTGCCTTCACCTTGGAGGCCATGGGCGGCTGGTTCATTGACCGCATCGAAGGCGATCCTTCCTCCGTAATCGGGCTATCGCTGCCGGTGGTGCGCCGCGCGCTCTATGCCTTTGACCTGAACGTCTCCGATTTCTGGTAGCAGCGCGCCGGCGTCGCTACAGTGGGGTGGCATGGAAATGAAAGACATGCTTGCCCCGAAACCCATTGAGCTGCCGGCCGATCCCGGCGCAGAGTCCACCTCGGATCTCGCCGCCGGCATTGTCGCCCACCCCGATTCCCCGCTGCTGTGGGCGCTCCTAGCGGAGCAGGAGCTCAAGGAGCAGGAAGGCTCCGAGCCAGCCGCTTTCATCACCGCCTACGCCTACGCGCGCACGGGCTACCACCGCAGCCTCGACCGCCTGCGTGGCAATGGTTGGAAGGGTTGGGGCCCTGTCCCCTTCTCGCACGAGCCGAACCAGGGCGTCCTGCGCGCCATCGCCGCGCTCGGCCATGCAGCCAAGGCCATCGGCGAAGACGACGAATACGACCGCATCCGCCAGATGCTTTCCGACGCCGCCCCGGACAGCGTCGCCACCCTCCTCGACTAATCCTGGAGTTCCCGCATGCCTGCCGTGACACCGCGCCGCCTACACCGCTTCTCCACCGCCGTTTTGCTCACCGCTACCCTGCCGCTCGCGCTAAGCGCCTGCGGTGCTCAGGAGGATTCTTCTTCCTCCCAAGAGCCGGTCTTTTCCAGCCAAGCACCTGCCGAGGATGAATCCTCCGGCGGGGACGATGTGGCTTCCGCTGCAACACCCTCCCCGTCGGAGTCCACCGACGGGGGCGATGAAGCGACCACGCAACAGCAGGACAAGGACAGGGACGCCGAGTGCACGGAGCTGCCTAATGACCCGCGCAAGGTCTACGCCTCTGGCACGGCCCCCGGGCGCATGCCCGCTGATGACGGCAGCGATTTCAATTACTGGATCGCCGATATTGAGAACTCCTATGACCCGTGCGCCACGATTAGCTGGATCATCTTCCGCGGCTCAATGGGTGATTTAGATGGTCCGGCGGGCACCGGCGCCTCCATTGCTGATGGCATAGCCTTCTACGTCAATGGCGCTCCGGCCAAGGACATGTCCGTCTTCGATAAGGTAGAGAGCATTACCCCGGTCTCAGACAACGAGGTCGATTTCACGTGGGGAGAGCGCAGCCGCTCCACCGCGGAGGGTATTACCGCCCACCACACTGTGCGCCTGCGGGCACAGGGCGATTCCCTCGAGGCGGTATCCGGCGAAGTCGAAGAATTTAACAAGATGTGGGTTGACCTTCCCAGCTACCAGCTTGGCACCTACGACTAACTTTTAGGCCGGCATTTAATCGCCTGGGCCTGCAATACAATGCGCCCCAGCGGAATTTCGCTGGGGCGCTCGTCGTTGCTCGCTTAATTGAGCAATCAGCTCATTACAGTGCTAGTCCATCTTGTCCAGGATGTCGCCGGTGTTTTGCGCAATGCGCACGTTTGCCACCATGGCTTCCAGAAATAGCCTGATGGCAACCATGATTGCGTAGTAGATGACAGTGCTCAGTACCGCTAGGAAGATGAAGGCAAAAATGCTTCCGAAGATGGCGGACGCGGAATCTTCCTGAATGCCATAAATGCCCATGCCGGTGGCGAAGAAGAAGGCACCGAGAAGGTGAAGGATCCACATGATGCCACCAAGAATCATGGCGACCTTGTAGATTTCCTTCACGTGGGTGAGGGTCAGGAAGTGCTTAAACTCGAACTCGAAGAGCCCGCCCAATAGGCCGTCCTTCTTGCCCAAGCCCTTGAGGGTGTCACTCATCTGGCTCTTCTTATCACCAAGAGTCTGGCCGGAATCGGCAGAAGCATCGCCTGCTTGCGGGAACTGTCCGAATCCCTGGTTCGTGGTCTGCTGCTGGGTGTAACCGCCGAAAACCGGCTGATCGTGAGCGGACTGGGCGGAACTGAATTGGTTGCCGTTCGCAGCAGCATCCGACGACGCCGCATCCGTAAATGGATTATGCGCACGGGAGGCAGCTCCCCCGCCTGGGGTGGAGGACTTCGAAGAAGCCCAGAAGTCAGAGGACTTGCCCTCCGCGCTCGGCTGCGGGGAGGAAAGAGCACTCGAATTTTCAGACTCATCAGGCTGATCGGTGTGGCCGAAAGACTTCGTCTCCTTGGCATCAGTAGAGCCGAATTCCTTGGTCTTGTTCACCTCGGAGGCGCCGGTGACCCCAGCGCTTTTCGCCGCGTCCTCGGCGCGGTGCTGCGGGGTCTCGGAAAAATCGCGCGGAGAAAAATCCTTCGGGAAGCCGTCGGAGTTGAAATCATTATCAGCCATAATCTGGTCCTTATAAAATGCTTTAGGGGATGGTAGGAAAAGGCCCCACGGTCACCCGTGGGGCCACTTGGCAGAATACAGCGTGCGCTAGGCGTTCGCGTCCTGAACGCGACGCATCGCCTCGGCGGCGACCTTTTCTTGGATACCCATGTCCAGCTCGGAGGTAAAGCCAACGCAGGAGCAGTTGATTTCGCCGAGAACGTAGGTGTCGGTGCCATCGGGGGCATCGTCAAGCATGAAGTCCGCGGTCCAGATCAAAGGAACATCCTTGGTATCGCCGAGCTTCTCTGCGATAACGGGGCGAGCCTTCTCGAACATCTCCAACAGTTCCGGCCAGGATTCCGGCTTATCGTAGGTGTACTTTGCGCCGGAGAAGAGCGTGGCAGAGAAGTTGTCGCCGCCTTCCGCTGGCTTCTTGTGCACGATGAATACCGGCTCATCCCCCACGAGGAGAATACGGATTTCACCTTCCACAATGCGCGGCATAAAGCGCATGTCCACCAGCATGCCGTTATCGCCCTCAATGTACTGGTCACAGAAATCCATGAAGGCGCCCAGCTTATAGTCATGGGTCTGGTTGTCTACTGCCTCGGTGCACTTCAGGGCGGTGTCAAGCGGGAGCGCGGTGCCCGGTTCCACGGATTGGGCAAGCTCCTGGTCCGCGAGGCGCACGCGCCAGATGCCCTCACCGGTGGAACCGCGGTTTTGCTTGAGCACCCGCTCACCATAAGACAGCGAGGTGGGGAAAGTATTATGCAGCTCTTCTACCTCGTAGTACGCGGCGGTATCGTCCGGCACCAGCGGGGTGTCATTGAGCTTGACCAGCGCATCTTTGGCGCCGTAGGCCATCATGTCCGCCGGAGTGGACATGCCTACCAGGCCGGCGTCTGCCAGCTTGGTGAGCAATTCGAAGTAGCCCTTCTCGCCACCGGGGATATTGCCTGGGTTCACGCGAGAGATATAAGCATCAAAGTTTTCAGAAACCTGGGCGTAGATCTCTTCCGCCTTGTCTGGGTGGAAGTAGATAACCTCAGCTTCCCAGCCCTGTTCCTTGATCGCATTGACGATCGGCATGGTGTCCTTACGGTGACCATCTGCGCCTTTATCGGAGCCGCCCTCTACCTCAAATACAACGATTGCCTTGTGCACTAGCAATTCCCTTCTTAGGTGGTGTTCATAGCACGTTGTCGCACCATATCCGTAGTTTATCCCAGCTTTACCTCCCCCGCGCGGCCAACTGCCCCCTCTGCCTAACCCCGCCGGCCGGCGCCCCTATTTCCCCGGCCGAGCCCTGTATCGCACACCACAGGAATGATCCCCGAGTGATCACCACGGGAAAATTCGGGTTAAAGTGGTGGGAGCGAAATACTAACCCTTATCGGAAAGGCAGGCGGACAGTGGCTGACGTTGATCCCTATCCCCCATTTCAGGAATACGCACACCCCGAGCGCCTCGTGTCTGCACCGTGGCTGTCCGCACGCCTAGGCGTCAAGGGCCTGCGCGTCATTGAGGTCGATGAAGACTCACTCCTCTATGACATTGGCCACATCCCCACCGCCACCCGCATCAACTTCCGCACGGAACTACTGAGCCCACTTACTCGCGATTTCATCGATGGCAAAGAGTTCACTGCTTTGATGCGGGACAAGGGCATTAATGCCGACGATACGATTGTCCTGTATGGCGATAAGTCCAATTGGTGGGCCGCCTACGCCCTGTGGGTATTTACCCTCTTTGGCCACAAGGATGTTCGCCTGCTCGATGGTGGCCGCAATGCCTGGATGGCCGAGGAACGCGATACTTCCTTCATGGTGCCGGACTTCCCCGTATCCGAATACCCCGAGGTAAGCCGCGATGATTCCGTCCTGCGTGCCTTCGTAGACCAGGTGCGCGAGTCCGAAGGAGCGCTCGTGGATACCCGCTCCCCAGAGGAGTTTGCGGGCGAGGCCACCGAGCACGATCCCAATGGCGATTCCGCCTACGGCACCACCATGCGCCACGGCCACATCCCGGGCGCCATCAACCTCGAGTGGGACCGTTCCATCTATCCCAACTCCTGCTTCCGTTCGGCCGAGGAGCTCAAGGTTAATTACGGAATGTTGGAGCCTGAATCTACAACGATTCTCTACTCCCACGTGGGCGCGCAGGCCGCGCACACCTGGTTTGTGTTGACGCATCTTTTGGGATTCACAAAGACGCAGGTCTACGATGGTTCGTGGTCTGAGTGGGGTAATATGGTGAAAATGCCGATTGAGCGTTAACTTTTCGGTTTCGCCACATAAACCCATATCCGGCAGGGATGTGGGTTTATTTTTGCCCAAAAACATCCCCACTCGCGTGCGTGAAAATTAACTCATGCTTTTGTGTGCAAGAATAGATTGCGTATTCAACCTAATGTGTTCAGGAGGTTGCTGCCGTGGCAGTAGAAACCAAAAAGATCTCTAAGGTTCTCGTGGCGAACCGCGGTGAGATCGCCGTTCGCGTGATCCGCGCGGCCCGCGACGCTGGCATTGCCTCCGTCGCCGTCTACGCCGAGCCAGACGCCCAGGCACCTTTTGCCTCGCTTGCCGACGAAGCCTTTGCCCTCGGCGGCACCACTTCTGCCGAGTCCTACCTCGTCTTTGACAAGATTCTGGACGCCGCAGAAAAATCCGGCGCCGATGCCATCCACCCCGGCTATGGCTTCTTGTCTGAAAACGCCGACTTTGCCCAGGCGGTCATCGACGCCGGCCTGACTTGGATTGGCCCCTCCCCCGAGTCCATCCGGAACTTGGGCGATAAGGTCACCGCGCGGCACATCGCCGAGCGCGCCGAGGCCCCTATGGCCCCGGGTACTAAGGATCCGGTAGCCGGCGCCGATGAGGTGCAGTCCTTCGCCATGGAATACGGCCTGCCCGTAGCCATCAAGGCTGCCTTTGGCGGCGGCGGCCGCGGTATGAAGGTAGCCTACTCCGCAGAGGAAATCCCCGAGCTCTTTGAATCCGCTACCCGTGAGGCAACCTCCGCCTTCGGTCGCGGCGAGTGCTTCGTGGAGCGCTATCTAGACCGCGCCCGCCACGTGGAAGCCCAGGTACTGGCGGATAAGCACGGCAACGTAGTCGTCGTCGGCACGCGCGATTGTTCCCTGCAGCGCCGCTTCCAAAAGCTGGTCGAAGAAGCCCCGGCTCCTTTCCTCACCGAGGAGCAGCGCGCCTCCATTCACGAGTCCGCCAAGCGCATCTGCCGCGAGGCCGGCTACTACGGCGCAGGCACCGTGGAATACCTGGTGGGCGCCGATGGTCTCATTTCCTTCCTAGAGGTCAATACCCGCCTGCAGGTGGAACACCCAGTTTCCGAGGAAACTACCGGCCTCGATCTCGTGCGCGAGCAATTCCGTATCGCTGAGGGCCACGAGCTCTCGCTGAAGGAAGACCCCACCCCGCGTGGCCATGCCTTCGAGTTCCGCATCAACGGCGAGGATGCCGCGGCAAACTTCATGCCGGCCCCTGGCACCATCGTGAAGTACTCCGAGCCAGCGGGTCCGGGCGTGCGCATTGATTCCGGCGTCGTCCAGGGCTCCGTCATTGGCGGCCAATTCGATTCCATGCTGGCCAAGCTCATCGTCTGGGGCCCAGACCGCGAGACCGCGCTGCGCCGCTCCGCCCGCGCCCTATCCGAGTACACGGTGGAGGGCCTCCCCACCGTTATCCCGTTCGACCAGGCTGTCGTTGCTGACCCTGCCTTTACCGCAGAAGACGGCAACTTCCGTGTCTACACCAAGTGGATCGAAGAGGAATGGGATAACCAGCTGCCCGCCCACGATGACTCCACCGATGCAGAGGCCGCCGAGGCCGAGCCTTCCCAGGTGCACACCGTAGAAATCGATGGCCGCCGCATCGAGGTTGCCCTCCCCGCCTCCTTCGGCGCCAATGGAACCCCACGCAAAAAGAAGAAGCGTAAGGGCTCCGGCGCCAAGGCCGCAGTGTCCGGCGATGCCGTGACCTCCCCAATGCAGGGCACGGTCATCAAGGTCAACGTCGAAGAAAGCCAAGAGGTTGCCGAGGGCGAGGTCCTCCTCGTGCTCGAGGCCATGAAAATGGAAAACCCCGTCAAGGCACATAAGGCCGGCACCGTTACCGGCTTGGCCGTAGAAGCAGGCGCTTCTACCACCAAGGGCAGCGTACTGCTGGAAATCAAGTAGCCTGCCCCGCTAGCCTTGGAAGAATGACTGATTCTTCCCTCGGCGTGCGCTTGGCCAAGGAAGAGGACCGCGACTATCTTACGGGCCTCTTCCCTTCTTCTATTGCGGACTGGTCCCCCATTGTGGACGGCGGGGTCATCGCCCTACCCATGGCCGCCAACGAGGACCCCACCGTTGCTCCCCGCGGCGCCGCACTCCTGCGCTACTACCCCGCCGCCGACAAAGGCCCAGCTTTCTTGGGCGATCCCTCGGCGCACCCGCTTGACGACGCCACCTGGCTCACCCCCTTCGACCCCGAGGACATTCCCGAGCTCATCGTCTCCAGCGATGACCCCGCCGCCCGCGAGTTGCTTATTACCAACGCCATCGACCTCGCGGCCGAGCAGACTGCCCCCGGCATCTCTTCTGCCACGGCCCTGCCCGGATTCGAGGAACTCGCACCCGGCAAGTTCTTCCGCCGCTTCTAGCTCGCCCCTAGGTCCGGCCGCCCTCCTGCTAACCTAGCTACGATGCTGAAAATAGATGCAACTTATGGACATTCCACCGCTTTAGGGCGCCTGAATCGCACCTTCGACACCGGGCGCGTATACGGCTTGAAGGGCCCCAATGGTGCGGGTAAATCTACGCTGCTGCAGACCTTGAGCGGCGAAATTGCCCCACTCGAGGGCACCGTTACCATCGACGGTGCCGCACCCGGCAACGCAGAGGCCGCCGGCTCCGTCATCGCAGTCGCGGACCCGGTCTTCTTGCCCGACCTCACCGTCGGCGAGCACTTCACCCTGCTTTCGCGCCGCTCCGGCGTAGACTTTGCCGAGGTCCATGAGCTCTGGGCCATCGACGACAACATCCGGAACTCCGCAGTCAGCGATCTTTCTTCTGGTCAGCGCCAACGCGTCTACCTCGCCGCCCAGCTCTATCAGCCTGCCAAGGCTCTGCTTATCGACGAACCCGAGCGCCACCTTGACCACACCTGGACCGCCTTCTTGGCCGAGGAGCTGCGTCACCTCGCCGTCGAGGGCCGTTGTGTAGTGCTGGCCTCCCACTCCCCGGCCATCTTCGATGCCTGCGACGAGGTGGTGGAGATTTCATGAAGCTTCTATCCCACGCCTCCTCAGCCATCTATTACGCCTTTATAGCGGCGCTCATCGCGAGCGTCAGTGTTTACGCTTGGCAGAATGCCGCCGAGGTTTTACCCTCGCTCGCGCAGCGCACAGCCGCGTCCCTGCCCGCCACCGCGACCATCGGCGCTGGGGTCGGCTCCCTCGCCCTCATCGTTCTCCTCGAGGCGCTCTATCCGCTGCGCAGCCTTTCCCTGGGCCGGTGGGTCTATGTGGACAGGCCGCGGGGGCGTATGCGGGGCGTCGATAAGCTGTCCATTGCCCAGCTCGCCGGCGTGAGCCTCCTCGGCCTAGCCCTGTGCGCATCGCTGCGCCTTCCGTTCTATGCGGCGATGGCCCTCCCCTTGCTGCGCATTGCGATCGGCTGGCGTTCCTTTAATCTCGCCTCGCTTCTTCGTGCGGGCCGCACCCGTGCCGTCGGCTCGTCCTCCTTTGGGCTTTTGGATTCTGAGGTTTCTGCCGATGCCATCGCCTCCCAGTCGGCCCGCCTGCGCCCCAGCTCGCGCGCCACGGCGTCGCCCAGCCGCCTCTTTTTCCGGCGCCTATACCGCCGCTGGTACATCCCGCTCGGCGCGGTCGCCGTCATGGGCCTAACCCTAGGACTAGCACCACAGCTTGGCAGCCTTGCCCTCATTGGATTGTCTGGCGCATGGACCATCGTCGGCGCCGCCACCGGCCGCGCCGCATCCTTTGGCCGCATCATCGACGGTGCTTGGCCCGACTGGGGACTTCCCTTGACCGCGACAGCAGGTGCCGCCGTTCTCGGTACCGCCTTCATCGCCGCCGTGTGGAAGCTGCCGATACTCGTACTCGCCGCGTGCTGTTTAGGACTTACCTATGCCTCCTTCAAGCGCTCCCGCCCCGCGCGAGTGACCACCATGAACATCATCGACACCGGTGGCTTCGGCGCTTCATTCTCCCCCGAAGTCTTCGGTTACTTCCTGCGCGGTGGCTACGGCATTGCGGCCATAACCGTGGTCCTCTTCTTTTAGTCGCCCTGCGCTTTCCCCAGGTACATCACTGCATTACATGCACATACCTGGGGATTTCTTTTTGGCATTATTCTGTATTACTCCACATAATACAGTTTGTGTTACTATAAGTAATACAGAAAAAAGATTGGAGGTGACAGATGTTTATTAGCCTCAACCCCGATTCAGATGTCCCTGTCTTCCAACAAATTCACGATGAATTAGTACTGGCCATAGCTCGCGGCCAGCTCTCTGATGGTGACAAGCTAGACCCCGTCCGCCGCGTCGCCAAAGACATAGGCATCAACCCGGCCACCGTGAAGAAGGCGTACGACCTCTTGGTCTCTGACGGCCTCATTGAAACCGCCGGCCGCTCCGGCTCCATCGTCAGACCCGGCGCTCACACCGAGACTCAAGAAAGACAACTAGCTGAGCAATTAGGCCGAGTAGTTGCGCTCGCCCGTGCCCAAGGCTTTAGCCCAGATGAGCTCCACACCCACCTCAGCTCCACTCTTAAACACTTGGAAGTATCGTCATGATTTTCGCACTTTTAATGGCCGTCACAACTCTCGCTATTACCTGGATTATGGCCCAAACGCCCTCCCTCGCCTCGCCCGGCACACCGCTCGGTGTGCGCGTGCCAAAGGACTACCTTTCCGATAGTGCAGTTACCTCTGCTCTTGCTGGATACAAGGTCCGTACTTGGGGCTGCGGCATCACGGCAACAATTCTGTCCCTCTTTGCCTGGAAATTGCCACTCCTCGCCGCCGTACCGTCCCTCTTGGTAACGCTCGGCGGCTTGTGGGCCTACATCTCTCAACGCCGCCGCATCATCGCCGCGAAAAAGGTCGGCGGTTGGTTCGACGAGGTTGAAACCACCATCGCTGCTCGTGTGTCCACCAACGCCAATGGCACACCCGAATTCGAAGGCATCCCCACGCCGACTTTTCCGTGGGTAACAATGCTCGCCTCCCTGTTGTGCATCGCGGCCGGTGCCATCATCGTCGCTTCCCACTGGTCCGATATTCCTGACCCCGTTCCTGTGCACTGGAATTCTTCCATGGAGGCGGATAATTGGAGCGAAAAGAATATCGGCAGCGTATTTTCTCTCTCCTTCATCGCCTTAGGAACGCTCTTGCTTTTCGCCATCATCTGCTCTTTTATCGCACATAGTGAGGTATCCCCACGTTCAGAACGCAGCATTAAAGCTCGACTGCGCAACGAGGCCAACCTCGCCTTCACGAATACCGGAATGGGAGTTCTCACCCTGCTCTTGTGTGCCGGCATGGCCTTCATGCAAGTAACCGGCCCTGTACCGCAATTTCAGCGGTTTAATGGCGCCGCCGTTATCACGATGTTGGTTCTTACCATCGGTGGCAGCATCGGACTGGTTGCATTTCTTCTCTACAAACAATCTCAATTATCTGAACAACTGCGTGGAATCCGCTTTCCCGATGAAGGCAAAGAATCACCGGACAATGACCATCTCTATAAATGGGGAGTGATGTACTACAACCCAGAGGATCCGGCGGTACTAGTGGATAAGCGCTTCGGCACAGGCGTGTCGTTCAACTTCGCCCGCTGGCAGGCCAAGGCATTCCTCGCCATCACACTTCTGGTTCTAGTCGGCTCAATAGCGCTGCCTTTAATACTCAGCTAAAAATTTTGGCATTCAGGCTAGATCACGATTTTCGTCCATACAAACCACCGATTTCGTCGACGGTTTTGGTGGTTTATATGGACGAAACTCGCGAAAAGCCGCCTGCAGACAGCACTGCGCCCCGCTTCCTAGAGGATTGCGCGAAGGAAGCGGGGCGCTGGCGTGCGTCAGTTAGTTGATGACGGCGATGAGGTCGCCGCCTTCCACCTTGGTGGCCTGGCCGATGGCCACGCGCTCGACCACACCATCCTTGGTGGCGGAGATGGATGCTTCCATCTTCATCGCCTCGATGACGGCGATTTGATCGCCGGCCTTCACCTCGTCGCCGGGCTTGGCGGTGGGGTTGACCACGCCGGCGAATGGTGCGGCGACGTGGCCCTCGTTGGAGGGGTCGGCCTTTTCGACGGTAGCGACCGTGGATTCGGCGTTCTCGTCGCGCACCTTCATCGGGCGGATCTGGCCGTTGACGTTGAGAACCACGTTACGCATGCCCTTTTCGTCCGGCTCACCCACGGCGTCGAGACGCACTACGACCTGCTTGAGGTCAGCGCGATCGGTGGAGTCCTCTGGGAAGTAGTGGACGACCTTTTCTTCGCCTTCGGTAAGACCATAGAAGAAGGTGGTATCCGTCAGTGCCTCGGTGTTGCCGTACTTGCGGCGGAACTCGTTGAATTCCTCGAACTGCTTCGGGAATAGCAGGCGATTCAGGCTGGCACGGCGCTCATCCGAGTTATCGGATTCCAGATGCGGTTGCTCTTCCGCAGGAACCTCGCTCACCTTGGCGCCGGTTTCCTCGCGGCCATCGAGCACCTTATCGCGCAGCTCCGGCCAACCGCCTGGAGGGGTACCGAGCTGGCCGCGGAGGAATTGGTTGACCGAGTCCGGAATATCGAACTTGGTGGGGTTAGCAGCGAAGTCCGCAGGGTCTACGCCGGCACCGACAAGGTGTAGGGCGAGGTCGCCCACAACCTTGGAGGACGGGGTGACCTTGGTCGGACGGCCCAGCATCTCATTGACTGCTGCATAGGTGTCCTCGATGACCTCGAAGCGGTCCGCCAAACCGAGGGCAACAGCTTGGGCACGCAGGTTGGACAGCTGGCCGCCCGGAATCTCGTGCTTGTACACGCGACCGGTCGGGCCAGGGATACCGTTCTCAAACGGAGCGTAGAGCTGACGCACGGCCTCCCAGTAGGGCTCGAGATCCGATACGGCCTGCAGGTCGATGCCGGTATCGCGCTTGGACTGGGAGAACGCTGCGATAAGGGCGGACAGCGACGGCTGCGAGGTGGTGCCGGCCAACGGCGCGGAGGCGCCGTCGACGATGTCGGCACCGGACAAGGCGGCCGCATAGTAGGTTGCCATCTGGCCGCCCGCGGTATCGTGCGTGTGGACGTGCACCGGCAGGTCGAATTCCTTGCGCAGCGCCATAACCAGCATGGAAGCGGCCTCTGGGCGGAGCAGACCGGCCATATCCTTGATGGCAAGGACATGGGCTCCGGACTCTACAATCTGCTCGGCCAGCTTGAGGTAGTAATCCAGCGTGTACAGGTTCTCCTTCGGCGACGAAAGGTCACCGGAGTACGCCATGGCCACCTCAGCAACGGTGGTATTGGTCTCGAGGACGGCATCGATGGCGGGGCGCATCTGGGAGACGTCGTTAAGAGCATCAAAGATGCGGAAGACGTCCACGCCGGACTTGGCTGCTTCCTGGACAAAGCCGCGGCAGACCGAGTCTGGGTACGGGGTATAGCCCACGGTATTGCGACCGCGCAGGAGCATCTGGATGTTCTGGTTCGGCATAGCCTCGCGCAACATATCCAGGCGGACCCACGGGTCTTCGTGGAGGAAGCGCATGGCGACGTCATAAGTTGCACCACCCCATGCCTCGACCGAGAACAGGTTCGGGGTCATGCGGGCTACGGCTTCGGCTGCAGAAACCAGGGCGGTACTACGCACGCGGGTAGCCAGCAGGGACTGGTGGGCGTCACGGAAGGTGGTATCCGTAACCATCAGCGCATTCTGCTGACGGATCTTCTCCGCCCACTTTTGCGGACCAAACTCGAGCAGGTCATCGCGGGAACCGCGCGGCAGCGGCTCGGAAAGGTCCAGCTCAGGGAGCTTATCAAAGGGGCGCAGCGCCGTCGGGCGCGTACCGTTGGGCTTATTAACGGTGGTCTCCGCGATGTACTCGAGGATGCGACCAGATTCGTCGACTGCCGGCGGAGCCTTGAGCAGGTGCGGGTGTGCATTGATGAATCCGGTGTCCACGCGGGTCTGAGTAAAGTCCGGCTCGCGCAGCAAGGCACGCAGGAATCCAATATTGGTGGCTACGCCAGAGACATGGAACTCGTTCAGCGCACGCTGGGCGCGCTGCACGGCCTGCTCAAAGTTGACGCCGCGGCAGGTCATCTTCACCAGCAGGGAGTCGAAGTTGGGCGAAACCTCTGCGCCCACGGACGTTGCACCGTCCAGGCGCACGCCGGCGCCGCCCGGCGAACGATACGCGGTCAGCGTGCCGGTATCCGGGCGGAAACCGTTATTCGGGTCTTCAGTGGTAATGCGGCACTGCAGAGCAGAACCGGTGATGGAAATCTTGTCTTGGGCGAGCTGAATATCTTCCAGCGATGCGCCGGCCGCAATATTCATCTGGGCCTTGACGATGTCTACGCCGGTGATTTCCTCGGTCACGGTGTGCTCCACCTGCACACGCGGGTTCATCTCGATGAAGACGTGGTTGCCGCGCTCATCGACGAGGAATTCCACGGTGCCCGCACCCTCGTAATTGATGTGCTCACAGAACTTCACTGCGTCAGCACAGATGCGGTCACGCAACTCTGGGTCGAGCGTCGGCGCTGGGGCTATCTCCACTACCTTCTGGTGACGGCGCTGAACGGAGCAATCACGCTCAAAGAGGTGAATGACGTTGCCCTGGCTATCGCCCAGAATCTGAACCTCAATGTGTTGTGGCTTAATGACCGCAGTCTCAAGATACACACTGCCATCACCGAAGGCTGCCTCTGCCTCACGGGAAGCCTCGGCAGCTTTCTCGCGCAATTGATCTTCGGATTCGACGAAGCGCATGCCGCGCCCGCCGCCACCGGCAACGGCCTTAACGAATACCGGGAAATTGAAATCCTTGGAGTATTCCACCAGCTTATCGACGTCCGTCGATGGCTCGGAATCCTGCAAAGTCGGCAGCCCAGCTTCCTTCGCCGCACTAACTGCAGCCGCCTTATCGCCGGTGAGATCCAAGGTCGCTGGGGTTGGACCAATGAACTTAATGCCATTGTCCTCACACGCACGGGCTAAATCTGCGCGCTCCGAAAGGAATCCGTAGCCGGGGTAAATGGCATCCGCTTCGGCCTTCTTGGCGGCGCGGATAATCTCATCAATGTCCAAGTATGCCTTGACCGGCTGCCCCTCGGCGCCGATGCGGACGGCCTCATCCGCGAAGGCGCGGTGGAAGGAGTTTCGGTCTTCGCGAGGATAGACCGCGACGGTCTTTGCCCCGGTCTCAAAGGCAGCGCGGAATGCACGTACGGCGATTTCGCCACGGTTGGCTACCAGAATCTTTTTGAACGATGGAAGCGCGGGATTAGCCACTTCTGTGTTCCTTTCAACTCGGAAGGTACTGCGATACAGCACCTCCTCTTGGGTGATCCGTATCTCAGTTTAGAGATCGAAACCTTCCTTGTCTGCCCATTTTCAAGCGGAGTTTGCCACACTATCCAGCGCCGAAACCGTTGAACGGGTGGTTTCTGCAGTCCGACCAGTAATAACAGGGTTAGCTATTCTGTAAATCTTGCAAATTTTTACCTCAACAAAATATGCAGCGGGGACACCTGCGTACCCAAGTAAACCGTTGTTGACCAAACGCCTCCCCGGCTATATGGTTACCCACATAGGTGGTAAACCCATACACCAGGGAAGGAATCACATGCCACATACACGAGAGGCCGCACCATGAGCGATACTCGGCCTATTTATCAACAGCTGGCAGGAGGAATCAGAGACATGATTATTTCCGGCGAACTCCCCGAGGGAGAACGCGCCCCCAGTACCAATGAGCTTTCAGCTTTCCATTCCGTCAACCCCACTACCTCCGCAAAGGCACTAACCGTCCTCTTCGAGGAAGGCCTGCTGGAAAAGCGACGCGGCCTGGGCATGTTTGTGCGCGAAGGCGCGCGCGACAAGGTACGCCACCAACGCCAAGAGGCGCTCAGGGAAGACTTCATCGTGCCTCTCCTCAAGGAAGGAGCCGCGCTGGGCTTAAGCGCCAGCGATATCGCCGACCTCATCGAAGCCGAAGGAGACCATCATGACGCACCTTAAGATGCACAATGTCAGCTGCAAGCGCCGCCTGCACGTGCCACACCTGGATCTCACCGCCGGCATGTATGGGCTTATCGGCCCCAATGGCGCCGGCAAGACCACGCTCCTGCGCGCGATAGCGGGATTCCTCCCTACTAAGGGCAGCATCGATACCCCACAGGTAGCGATTGCGCGCACCGGCGCCGATATTTTGCTCTCCGGTTCCACCGTGGCCCAGCACCTGCGCGCCGCACAGCATGTGCGCGAGGGTTTCGACGTGGGGTATGCGGAGGAGCTGTTGGATAAGGTGGGCGTCGACAAGCGCAGCAAGAACCGCTCTCTAAGCACCGGCCAGCGCCAACTGGTTGCCTGTGCCACTGCCCTGGCAGCGCGCACGCCGGTCACCCTCCTCGATGAGCCCTTCAACGGCTTGGATGCACCGACGCGCACGCGCCTGCGCGAGCTCATTATCGCCCACGCCTCCGGCACCCCGGACTGGCTGCTGGTGCTTTCTTCTCACCGCGCCGAAGACCTCGTCGGCCTAGTTGACCAAGTCATTACCGTGCACGACGGCACGGTCAATAAACCCACCGACCTGGAATCCCAACGGCCGCACTACCCCGTCATTAGCGGCAGCACCAAGGACGTGGAGCAAGCACTCGCGCTTGCCGACGCCCTCCCCCTCCACTACTCCTCCCTTGGCTCCACCTCCAAGGTGCACGCGTGGTGCCCGGCCCCGTTCCCGGCCGATACCGCAGCCGCCGCCCATGTCACCGTCTCCTACCTCGACGACGGCCAACTCATTGATTCCCTTGTCTCCCGCGCCCACGAATCCACCCGCACCCCACAAGAGGAGTTCTAGTCATGAAGCTACTGAAGACCTTCAACCTCAATGCCGCCAAAGCGCTCATCGTCATAAGCATCATCGTCGTTTTGCTGTGGGGTCTCCCGTATGCCGTCCCCAGCGATCCCTCTGCCATCGGCGCCAATCCAACCGGCTGGGGAATCTTCGCAGTCTTTATGTGGGGACTCTACTGTGCCTTCGCCGCAACCGAATACCGTTCCTTGCGCGGCCTAGGGATGCGACCCCGGCAATGGCTTACCAGCATGCACGCGACGCTGTGGCTAGCCGCGCTCATTTTTGGAGCCGTCGCCTGGACCGCTTACTACATCGCTCTGCAATCGGGTGCGTACGCGAATTCTTCGTGGGCAATCACCCCCGGTGCTGTAGAAGCCAGCCTTCCGTTTTGCTACGCGGCCACCTTCGGTAGCTTCGCCTGTGGCCACCTCATAACCGGATACATTGGCGCACTCATCGGTGTGGTAGTAAGTAGCGCAAACCAAAGCTCCCTATTCGTTCGGCTCCTACTAATCGCCGGCATCATCGTCGGCCTATTCCTAGCGGATGGCATCGTGATTACTCTCGCTGAATCATTTGGAGCTGTAGAAATCGGCGCCCCATGGCCCGGCATGTTTTTCTTCGCTGGTTTAGCGGTCCTTATCTGCACCGCAGCAATTCACCTCCTGGCGCGGCGTATCCAGCCATAACCCGACCGCAGAAAAGCCCCGACAAGTATGTCAGCTCCCCCACTCCGGCCAACGTGACGGTGCCGGAATGTGAGGGAGCTGACACGTTTTAGAAGGACTTTGGCGGGACCGAACGCTGCTCCTCGCCGTTATATGCGGATAGCGGACGAATAAGCGAGTTATTCTCGTTCTGCTCCACAATGTGCGCGGTCCAACCGGTAATGCGGGCCATGACAAAGATTGGCGTGAAGAATTCAATGTCGAAACCCAAGATGTGATAGGCAGGGCCAGCGGGAAAATCGAGGTTAGGCTTGATCTTGATGGAGGTATTATCCTCCATCGTCTTGGCCATGATGTCGTACATCTCAATCCATTGGGTCTGGTCATGTTGTTCGGCCAGCTCCTTAAAGGCGGCCTCCATGGTGGGAACTCGGGAATCGCCGTTTTTGTAAACGCGGTGGCCAAAGCCCATGACCAGTTCCTTGTTGGCCAGCTTCTTCTTGGTCCACTCTTCGGCCTTAGCGGGATCACCAACCTCCAGGAAGTTCTTCATAACTGCCTCGTTGGCACCGCCATGCAATGGCCCCTTGAGAGCGCCGATGGCCGCAACAATGGCGGAGTACGTATCGGACATAGTGGAGGTCACCACGCGGGCAGCGAAGGTGGAGGCGTTAAATGAGTGCTCGGCGTAGAGAATGAGGGACTTATCAAAGGCCTCGATATCGGCGCGGTTGGTAGCTGGGGAGCCTTCCTCATCACCGAAGACCATCCACAGGAAGTTCTCCGCAAAGCCCTTCTTGCGAGAAGGTTGGATGTAGCCCTCGCCGCGGCGGCGTCGGATATCGAGAGCAATGATCGTGGGAATCTTGGCCATTAGCTCAAGCGCGGTGCGACGGATATGTTCAGAGTCTTTGGTGTATTCCTCTGGGTCTTGAGAACCGATATAAGAAATGGCGGTACGCAGAACGTCCATTGGGTGACATGACAGCGGCATGGACATAATGAGGTCAATGACATGGCGCTCCAAATGGCGCAGGGCTTTCTCGCGGGCAGAGAATCGGATGAGGGATTCCTGTCCCGGCAGCTTGCCGTTCCACAGCAGATAGGCCACTTCCTCGAAGGAGCAATAGCGGGCAAGCTCTTGGACGGGATAGCCGCGGTAGGTCAGTGAGTTGGTCTCAGGAACGACCTTGGACACGGCAGTCTCATCGACGACGACGCCATACAGGCCCTTACGGATTTCGGGGGTCTGGTTCTTATCGGACATGGTGTAAATTCTCCTTAGCTTTCGAAGGTGGGACGGTAGGTGTCTTTGGAATAGGTGAATACGGATTTGTCGAAGTCGTTGTATTCCTCGTAACGCACCAGCTCATAAAGGCGGGAACGGTGTTGCATGCGCTCGAGCCAGTCGGTTTGCAAGCCGGTTTCATGCATATCCCGCAGGAAATCTTCGGTAGCGCCCATAGCCACGCGGAAGGTGGAGACGGGCCAGATGACTGCGTTATAGCCGAGGTCTTCTAGCTGTTGCGCCGAAAGCAACTCGGTTTTGCCGAATTCGGTCATATTTGCCAGCAACGGGGCGTCGACAGCAGCGCGGAATTTTTCAAAGTCTGCTGGCTGATACAACGCCTCAGTGAAGATAAGGTCCGCACCGGCATCGGCGTAAGCCTTTGCACGGTCGATGGCGTCATCAATGCCGTTGACTCCTGCGGCATCGGTGCGGGCACAGATAATGAAGTTAGGGTCGCGCCGCTCGTTGACCGCGGCGCTAATACGGCGGAGCATAATATCTGTGTCCACCACTTCTTTGCCGTCGAGGTGGCCGCAGCGCTTCGGGTTGACCTGGTCTTCAAGGTGGCATCCGGCTAGGCCTGCGTCTTCGAGTGCGGCTATGGTGCGGGCGGCGGACATGGGTTCGCCGAAGCCCGTGTCGGCGTCGACAAGCACGGGCAGGTCCGTCGCGCGGGCAATCTGGCCCGAACGCTGCGCCACCTCAGTCAAAGTGGTCAGGCCAATATCGGGAAGGCCCAAATCATTGGCCAGCACCGCGCCGGAGACATAAACTCCGCCGAAACCACCGATATCCTGAATTAAGCGCGCGGTCAGGGGATTGAACGCGCCTGGCAATCGGGTAATGGTGCCGGATTCAAGGTCGGCGCGGAATTGCTGGCGCTTTTCCGCGGGAGTTTTCAAAGAGCCAAATAGTCCAGCCATTAGAAGAGTCCTTCCGGTTTCTGGGGTGCGGCAGCGAGGTGAGCATCGGTCACCCGCACGTTTAGCTCGTTAAGGTCAGTGAGATTTTCCAAGTTTTGGACGGCGTTGAGGAAGCGCTCTTGTTCGGCCTCGTCCACGATGCCGTTTGCGAGTTTTCTGAACTTCTCTATGTATTGCTCGCGCGCAAAGGGTCGGGCACCAAGCGGGTGGGCGTCAGCAACGGCGCGCTCATCTTCTATCACCGTGCCGTCTTTGAAAGTGATCACAGCCTTGCCACCAAAGGCCTTTTCAGAAAGGTCGTTGGAGTGATAACGGCGGGTCCACTCGGGGTCCTCGACGGTGGAAATCTTGTGCCAAAGTTCGATGGTCTCCGGGCGGTTGGCACGCTCGGGAGCATAAGAAGCCTCGTGGTCCCACTCGCCGTCCTCAAGGGCGACGGCAAAGATGTACATGATGGAGTGATCCAGCGTCTCCCGGGAAGCAGAGGGATCCATCTTTTGCGGATCATTGGCACCGGTACCGATGACATAGTGCGTGTGGTGCGAGGTATGCAGAACGATGGACTCGATATCCGCTGTCCTCAGTCCCCTTTCTGCCAGGGTTTTCTTCAATGCAAAGGCCATATCAATGGGCGCTTGGGCCTGGTATTCGGCCGAGTGTTCCTTGGTGTAGGTATCCAAGATGGCTCGTTTTGGCTCGCCGTCCTCCGGCAGCGGGACGGAGTAAGTGCGCTCCGGCGAGTGCAGCATCCACGCGATGAATCCATCCTCGCCTTCCCAGATGGGCGCCGGTGCGCCCTCGCCACGCATCGCCCGGTCGACGGCCTCAATGGCCATTTTTCCCGCGAAGGCTGGGGCATAGGCCTTCCATGAAGAAATCAATCCCTTGCGGGATTGGCGGGTGGCGGTCGTGGTGTGCAACGCCTGACCCACCGCCTGGTAGATCGTGTCCCTATCCAAACCGAGCATGGTACCGATGCCGGCGGCCACGGAGGGCCCGAGGTGCGCTACATGGTCAATCTTGTGCTCGTGCAAGCAGATTCCTTTAACGAGGTTGACCTGGATTTCATAGCCGGTAGCGATGCCGCGGATAAGATCACGGCCGCTAAGGCCCTTGTGCTGCGCGGTAGCAAGAAGCGGCGGAATATTGTCCCCTGGGTGCGAGTATTCAGCGGCGAGGAAGGTGTCGTGATAGTCCAGCTCACGGACCGCTGTGCCGTTGGCTAGGGCGGCCCATTCGGCCGAGTAGGCTCCATCCACACCAAATACAGTGGAACCTCCCTCGCTTACCGGGTGTGCCTGGGCCATGGTGCGGGCGGAGGTGACAGGCCCCCGCGCCACGGAGGCCATAGCCACAGCTGCGTTGTCGATAATGCGGTTAATAATCATGTCGGTGGTCTCGGCTGGGACCTCTACGGGGTCCGCGGCTACTTCTGCCACCTTGTATGCCAAGTGTTCCTCATAGGGAAATTCCTCGGCGGATTTATGGGTGCGTACCTCGTGCTTCTTCACTAGATGGGTCCTCCTTCACTCTGCGATGCGTTGCACATCACACTAAATGCTTGAATGTGCTCTGCGCTATAAGTAGGGTGTGTGTAATCTAGCGGAACGATTCAGTGGAATCTGCAAACCTTGTGGTTTCTGCTGTTCACGGCGGCGAAAGGTGGCCGAACTAGCGATGACCAAGCATTATGCGGGGGCACGAATCCATGCACTGCGCAAGCAGCGGGGGCTAACACAGGTAGCGATGGCCAAACAGTTGGGACTATCAACCAGCTACCTCAACCAGCTCGAAAACGATCAACGCCCGCTCACCGTCACCGTGCTCATGCAGCTGACCCAGCGCTTCGACGTGGATCCCGGATACTTCGCCGACGACCGCGATACGCGCACCATCACCGACCTGCGCCGCATCTTTCCCGACGCTGCCGAAGAGTCCTTGGCCGACCTAGCCTCGCGCTTTCCGGAGCTCATGCCCCGTTTCGTAGACGTCGCCACCCGCGCCGCAGCGCGGGAGCGCTCCCCTTTTGAGCTCGTCCGTGATTTTTTCTACGACGCCCATAACTACATCCACGAGCTCGATGTCCTAGCTGAAGAGCTCGCCGGCCAGCTCGGTGACCGGGTGCTACGCCGCGGCCGTTTAGCGTCCCGCATGCACGAGGATCTCGGCGTTACCGTCCGCTTTTCCCGGCCGGGACCACGCCGCAGCTTCGATCCAGACACCCGGGAGCTTGCGCTTCGTGACGGCCTTTCCGAAGCCCAATTGGTCTTTGAAATGGCGCTCCAATACTGCCTGCTCGCCTACCGCGATGTCTGCGATAACCTCGTCTCCGAGCTTCCTGCCGGCGAGGCGCAAGAACTAGCTACCTTAGGGCTCGCACAGTACTTCGCGGCCGCGGTCACCATGCCCTACCAACCGTTCCTGTCGATGGCTGAGAAGACCCGCTACGATATCGACCTTTTGTGCAACTACTTTGGCACCGGTTTCGAAACCACCGCACAACGCCTGGCCACCCTCCAGCGCCCAGGCCTTACCGGCGTGCCCTTTTCCTTCATCCGCACCGACCGCGCTGGGAATATCTCCAAGCGCCAATCCTCCACCGCCTTCCACTTCGCCCGCTCGGGCGGGTCATGCCCATTATGGGTAGTCCACCGCGCCTTTGAGACGCCCAATCGCATCACCCGCCAGGTAGCCGCCATGCCAGATGGCCACGCCTACCTGTGGATAGGCCGCTTTGTGCAAGGAACCGCACAATCTTGGGGAACCCCTCGCAAAGAGTTCGCCGTGGGCTTAGGCTGCGATATCTCTGAGGCCGACCGCCTTGTCTACGCCGATGCGCTTAATTTAAACGTATCCGCCGCCACCCCTATCGGCCCTGGGTGTACCGCTTGCCCGCGCGAGCATTGCCCCCAGCGTGCTCTTCCTCAAGCGGATCGCGCCATCCAGGTTTCACTCAATCGCACCGCCGAGCATTCTTACTCCACCTTTTAGCGGCGCATGAAAAAGCGCCCGATCTCGACTGATTATCGAGTGCGGGCGCGAAGAGAGGAATTGGTTTCGTTTACTCCAGATCGTCGTGGGCAACGAGGCGTCGCGCGGCCTCGGTGATGGTGCCCGACAGGGACGGGTATACGGCGAAGGAATCGGCCAGCTGGTTCACGGTGAGCTGGTTCGTCACGGCCATGGCAATGGGCAGGATGAGCTCGGAGGCGGTCGGCGCAACGATGACGCCGCCGATAACGCGGCCAGAGGTGGCGCGGCAGAAGAGCTTGACAAAGCCGTGCTGCAGGGAACGCATCTTGGCGCGCGGGTTCGTATTGAGCGGCATGGTGATGGTGCGGGCGGCGACTTCGCCGGCCTCAATCTCTGCCTGGGTGAAACCGACGGCGGCGATTTCCGGGCGGGTGAAGACGGCGTTGGCCACGGTCTTCAGGCGCAGCGGGGACACGCCCTCACCTAGGGCGTGGTACATGGCTACGCGGCCCTGCATTGCGGCGACGGAAGCCAGCGGGAAGAGGTCAGAGCAGTCGCCAGCGGCGTAGATGCCGGCAATATTGGTGCGGGAGACGCGGTCAACCTGAATGTGGCCGGACTTAGCGGTTTCTACGCCGACGTTCTCCAGCTTGAGGTCCTGGGTATTCGGGATAGAGCCGATGGACATGATGACGTGGGAGCCGGTGATTTCGCGGCCGTCCTGCGTGGTGACCAGGACGTTGCCATCCTCGGTGCGGTTGACGGTTTCCACGCGGCAGTTCTTTTCCAGTTCCACGCCGCGCTCGCTCAGCACGGTCTCGAGGACGTCGGCAGCGTCGGCGTCGTCATGCGGCAAGATGCGGTCACGGGAGGCAACCATGGTGACCTTCACGCCCAGCTCAGCGAATGCGGAGACGAACTCGGCGCCGGTCACGCCGGAGCCGACGACGATGAGGTGCTCAGGAAGCTCGGTGAGGTTGTATACCTGCTGCCAGGTGAGGATGCGCTCGCCGTCCGGCTGGGCGCCGGGCAGCACGCGCGGCGTGGCGCCGGTGGCTACCAAGACAAGGTCTGCGTTAAGGGTTTCCTCGCGACCATCCTCGTTGAATACCGCGGTGACCTTGTGGCCGCCAAAGGCATCGGCTTCCTGATCCTCTGGGAAGTAGCCGCGGCCGTCAATAACGCGGGCGCCTAGGGATTCCACCGTGGCGCGGATATCGGAGGACTGCTTGCTTGCCAGGTCCTGCACACGCTTATTCAGAGCGGTCAGGGAGAGGTGGGCCTGGCCAATGCCTTCGTTGAGCTTCATATCCTCGGCGCGGCGCAAGTCGGTCTTGATATTAGCGCCGGCGATGAAGGACTTGGAAGGAACGCAGTCCAAAATAACGCTGTTACCGCCCATGCCTTGGTCTTCAATAATGGTGATTTCTGCACCATACTTGGCGCCTGCCAACGCGGCTTCATAGCCTGCCGGGCCACCGCCGATGATGACAATTCGCTTGGTCTGGTTCAACACGCACTTGCTCCTTTATCAGCTCCACTTTAAAAGTCGCTTACGAGTCTAACGTGTAGGACCTTTTAGCGCGTTAGTCTGTCTCCGCATTCTCCCCAATGAACTGCTCAACCACGGCGCCGAAGAGCTTGATGCCCACACCTATGGCCCGCTCATCCACGATGAGATCGCCCATATGCAGGTCATGCTGCTCGCCCTCGCCGGACCAGCAGCCAAGCCGCGCCATGGAACCGGGGACCTTTTCTAGGTACCAGGAAAAGTCCTCGCCGCCGGAGGACTGCGGGGCTTGCACGACGGCCTGCGGGTCGATGGATTGGGCGGCGGAGGCAAGCAGGGCGGTTGCGACGTCGTCGTTAAGCACTGGCGGAACACCGCGGTTATAGGTCAGCTCGTGTTCTACGCCTACCGGCGCGAGGACCTGCTCCACCAGCTCGGTAAAGAGGCTTTGCATATCGCGCCAGATGCCAATATCGGCCGTTCGCATGGTGCCGGTCAGGCTGCCAGTCTCCGGAATGGCGTTCGGGGCATAGCCGGAATTGACCTGGCCAAAGACCAAAACGGTGCCGGTGCGCGGGTCAACCCGGCGCGAGAGCAGCGCGGGTAGCTCGGTGATGACCTTGCCCAAGGCGTAGATGACGTCGGCGGAAAGGTGCGGGCGGGAAGTATGTCCGCCTGGGCCCTTGATATTGAGCTCCACCACGTCGGTAGCAGAAGTAATCGCCCCAGCGCGGATACCGATGCGCCCCACGCGCAGCTTGGGTTCGGCGTGGATGGCAAAAATGGAATGTACTCCCTCCAGCGCGCCCCATTCAATAACATCGGTCGCACCGCCGACCCATACCTCTTCGGCCGGTTGAAAGATGACACGAATGCCCAGCGGAAGATCGTGGACGCGCTGAAAATCCGCCAACGCGCAGGCCAGGCCGAGCGCCACGGTGGTGTGCACGTCGTGGCCGCAGGCATGCATTTTGCCGGGAACCTCAGAGGTATATTCCAGGCCGGTGACCTCCGTGACCGGCAAGGCGTCGATATCGGCGCGGAAGGCCAGCCGGCCTAGCTCCGTATCAGGGCCGATGTCTACCATGAGGCCGGTCTGTGGGAAGCGCTGTGGCTGCAAGCCATAGTCCTGCAAGACGGTGGCCAGGAAATTGGTGGTTTCCACCTCGTGGTTCGCAGTTTCCGGGTGGCGGTGGATATGGCGCCGCCACGCGATGACCTCCGCACGGTGGGCATTAAACCACTCGTTGATGAATTCCGAGATCATCCGCGTGCCTTCCCTGTCATTGAAATACGTCTGGGTGCAAAGTCTACAACTAGACCATGCGGTTCAGTAACTCAGGTGGTGATGCGGGGTGCTCTAGCTCAGGGCGCCATTCCACGTGGCGGCAAACCGACGCCGGTCCACATAGCCTTGCGGGAAGGGCGCGACGTCCTCGGCAACGGCCACCGCGGAATCGGTCAAATGCCCTTCCACCACGTCCCCACCAGCCGGCAGCAACACCGCTGGCGGGATTTCTAGGGCCAAGGCCAGCTTATATACCGTAGACAGCTGCGGATCGGCCATGGCGTGCACGCCATTCTCGTTGCGCTCTAGATTGGAAATTTGGCTGCGAGAGACCCCAGAAATCTCCGCCAGCGCCTGTTGTGAAATCCCCCGACGCTGTCGCACCCGCCGCAATTGTTGCGAAAATCCGTGGCCGTAGCTCGACCACATTAGATGAATGAAACTCATATTCTCCCCCTGGAAAGTGCGGTCGCCTTTCCAGGGAGAAGATTACCTTAAAGGTCGATATTGCGCGGACCGTAGAGGCGGTCACCAGCATCGCCCAAGCCCGGCACGATATAGGCATCCTCGTTGAGCGAAGGATCGATAGCGGCGGTGACTAGGCGCACCGGCAGATCGGATTCAGCCAGCGCATCCACACCCGGCTGCGCCGAGACCATGCAGATGGCGGTGATATCGGTGGCGCCGCGGCCAGCGAGCAGGCGCAATGCGTGCAGCAGGGAACCACCGGTGGCCAGCATTGGATCCACCACGAACACCGTACGGCCGGTCAGGTCCTCCGGCAATGCCTCCAGGTACGGCACCGGCTCGTGCGTCTCTTCGTTGCGGGCCATGCCAATGAAGCCGACCTGCGCATCCGGAATCATAGACAGGGCCGGGTCCACCATGCCCAGCCCGGCGCGGATGATCGGCACGATGATGGGCGGGTCCTGCAGGCGGGTTCCCTGTGCGGTAGAAACCGGGGTGGCGCAGTCGAAGTTCTCCACGGCAAGGTCGCGGGATGCTTCATAGACAAGCATGGCGCCCAAGTCTTTCAGGGCGGCGCGGAAAGCGGAGTTATCGCTGCGCGCATCGCGCATGAGGGTAAGGCGGGAGGCGGCAAGCGGGTGGTCTACTACGTGGATGTCCATGACCACCACTTTAAACTTTTTGGGAACCAAATGGGCCATCGGGCAGTCCAATAGGGCATGAGACCTTTCACGATCGATACTGACTATGCCCGCCACCTCGCCCGCGACCTGCACGCCCAGTCCCAAGTGGAGAATCCGCCCCATCCAATTTTGCCTGAAGATTCCGCATTCACAGCTTTCAATGAGGCCGTGCATGCCGCTCTCGATAATGTGGGCGCGCGAATGAGCGTGCTGCGCAACGATATGGGGCAGGTTGCCCACTCCGGTTTCCAGATGTCGCGCGAGGCAGAAGACACCGATGCCTCGCTAGGCCAACGCCTTGGGGCGGCGATGTAGATGCTTGATACCGCGCTTAAGCAGATTGCCGCCATGCAACCGGCGCAGCTTCCGGAGGTTGAGCTTCCTCGCGTGCCGGATCTCTCCGCCGCCGAGCCTTTGGCCGCCATCGCCCACGGCAATCCCGCTCCCCTACTCGAATCGGCGAAAAATATCGATCTCGATAATGCAACCATCTCTGCCGCGCTCAGCCAGGCCCGCACCTTGGTAGCGGGTACCATCCGGGATCTGGTGGGCATCGCTACGCAGCTGGTGCGCCAGGCCCTGCCCACCGCGCTGGGTTTCCTGTCGCTGGATCCGTCGGCGCGTGCCGCCGCTCTGGCTCAGCTGCGTGCGCTTATCTCCCAGCACTTGGGCATGGCCACTGCCCGTGTGCAGCGCCTGGTGGGCGATCTCAGCGCGGCCGCTCAGTCCTTGCAGCCGGTAGCGCAGCGGCCGGTGCACTCCGCGCTTGCCGACGCCCCCGTAAGCCCCACCGGCGCCCAGCAAGCCTCCGCTTTTCCTGCACAATCTGCGGCGGGCGATGAGGCCGGCGCCGATGCTGCCCCACACGACGCGCCTTCTCCCCCGCCAGAGCCTTCTGCCGAGGGTGGTTCGGCCGCCGGGCAGGCCGCGGTCGCGGCGGCGAAGAGCCAAGTGGGCCAGCCCTACGTATGGGGCGGCACCGGAAACGGCGGCTTCGATTGCTCGGGCCTTACCCAATGGGCGTATTCGCAAGCCGGGGTGGACTTGCCTCGCACAGCAGACCAACAGGCCATTGGTCAGCAGGTCAGTGCGGATCAATTGCAACCCGGTGACCTGGTGGTATGGGACGGGCACGTGGCAATGTATTCCGGCAATGGCGAAATCGTGGAGGCCGGTGATCCGGTGCAAACCAACCCGCTGCGCACCACAAATATGGGCATGCAATTCAAAGGCTTTTGGCGTCCCACGGCTTAAGGCCGGTGCGCTCTCGCGCGCTGCTTAGGGCGTTGGGTAGACTAAAACGCCATGAGCACCCGCGCAATTGTACCTGTAAAGCTCTCGCTGACCGAGGGCGATTTTTATACCCTCTGGGCACCCAAGTGGCGCCAACATGGCTCCGACTGGCAGGCCTTTTTGGGCGACGACGAGGCCGTCCTCGCCTTTAACTCGCCCGCCGAGCTGCTGTGCTTCGTGGAGTCTGGCACCAAGCACGATTTGCTGGACCACCCGCAGTGGGACCAGTTTGCCGGCCGCGATGCGGACCGCGTTACCCCGGCTGAGCGGAATGAATATGATCTCATCGGCATGCCGGAAGCGCTGGCTGGTCGCCCGAGCCACCGGAACGTATCCACGGTGGCCCGCAACCTGGAGATGGCCTCCGCGCTTGCCGACGTCGCCGGGGCAGAGCACACCACCATCTTCTTCGCCTCCCACTCCATCTTGCGCAATGTCTCCCGCGGCGCCGACCACTACTCCGGCGAACAGGGCATGAGCGAGTGGTCCGGTGTGGGCCACGTCATCGCCGGCAACTGGAAGAAGGTCATCGAGGACCTGGATGAGCACGTCCGCGTGGTCTCCAGCGATGACTTTGATGCGGCCAAGGTTTCCGATGCCAAGGAGCGCATCTCTTCTGCTGCTGCCGCCTCCGCTGCAGCGGCCAAGGAAGCCGAAGAAAAGCGCAAGGCCGCCGCCGAGGCCGCTGACCCGTACGATAACTCCCCGTGGGCTGCCGCCGGCATCGATCCCATCAAGATCACCGCGCAGTCCAAGTCCGTCTACACCCTCCGCACCTACCTAGACGGCAAGCCCATCTTCTTGGGCAAGTGGGGCGAAATTTTCACCTTCGACTCCCCGAAGACGCTCGTGCGCTGGATTATAGACAATGATGACCACGACCTAGCCCGCGTATCCACCTGGGAAGAGGTTGTTGCCGCCGCTAATGCCGGCGAGCTAGAAATTCAGGTCCACCCGGATAACCAGTACTCCTTCAATGGCATTGTGCGCGATATCGAAAAGGGCCCAGAGGCCGTCGATTCCGATCAGATGGCACGCTGCTATGAGGTATGCGCCGATGCCGCCGACTGGGCCGGCGACGATTCCATTAACTCCTATATGCTGGCTCACCCCCGCCTGCAGGACTACTTGGGCTACATGCTCGGCTCCACCGAACACGCCGGCTATGTGCCTTCCAAGCCATATAACGAGCACGCCGAGTCTTGGAAGGGCTTGGAAGACATGCTCATCAAGCGCTTCTCCAAGTTCTAAACCCGCACGGTTCGCACGGCCTCGCCCGCGCGTGGCATCAGCCGCCTCGACTTTCCTCCCCACTCACAGCAGGCGGGAGGAGAAGGGGGCGGCTTTGTGCGTCTAGTCGCCGCGTGCTTCTTGCTCTTGGCGTCGGCTCCGGTCGCGCATGTATTTATCGAAAAGCAGCCACACGACAAAGACGCTGAGGCCAACAATGGATCGGCCCAGGGTACCTATCCCAAAGACCCCGCCCAGAATCAGGCCGAGAACAATCAGGCTGGCGAAAGTTACGACCCACGACACGTGCGTGTTGTAGTTCATCGCTTGACCTCCCTGAGTACGTGGCCTTAAAGGTGACGGCGAAGGTGGTCAATGAGGGCGTCGATAAGCTCACGCGATTGAGGCGCTTTGGGTTTAATCTGGTCGAAGCCGTGATAGGCACCGGCCCACACGTCGAGAGTCGTATCCACACCGGCCGCATCGAGGGCCTGGGCAAAAGCCACGGATTCATCGCAGAAAAGGTCGATGCCACCGACCCCGATCCACGTCGGCGGCAAGCCGGAAAGGTCACTGCGCGTGGCTGGCGAAGCATAGGGCGGCACGTCGACATCCAAATGGTCGTTTCCCAAATACATGGACCACGCGCCGCGGTTCGGGCCCGCCGTCCAGATGAATTGGCCCACCGCACCGGACTTATCCGTGGTGCGGTGATCGAGCATGGGATAGACCAAGCCGAGCGCGCGGACCGGATGGCCCTCATCAAAGGCACGCTGCACCAGACCCGCGGCGAGGCCGCCGCCGGCGCTATCGCCGGCGACCGCGATGCGCGAGGTATCCCCGCCCAGCTTATCGCCGTGTTCTTGCACCCAGCGCAGCGCCGCGTAGCACTCATCGTGGTCCGCGGGGAATGGTTCCTGGGTGGATTTGTGGTAGCGCGGAGCCACCACGATGGCACCGAGTTCGGCCGCCATGCGAGCATTTTGCGGGTCATACATTGCCGGACCACCAATGAGATGGCCGCCGCCGTGCGTCCACACCACCACGGGGCGCGGCCCAGCATTGGCTACGCCCTGGGCATCGTCGCGTGGGGTAAGCACGCGAGCGCTAAAAGCATGGCCAGCGAAGGACGCGGAAAACTCCGTGACGTCCACCGCGTGCCGCATCGGGCGGGAAAAGTCGATGCTGGCAAAGAAGCGGCTGGCGCGGGCAAAGGTGGCGTCGGGAAGCAGATGCATTGGCAGGTACAGAACCGGGCTGCGCAACCCCGGTGCCACCTCGCGCAGGTACGGCCGGCGGCTGAGCGCATACGCCGCCATGCCCGCTACCCCAACCACACCGGTCAGGGCAGCCCCGGCCTTGAGGACTTGCGAAACGCGCATTTAGAAATCGCGCAGAATGCGCTGTGCCAGCGGCTCGGAGGAAGCCGGGTTCTGGCCGGTGTAGAGGTTGCGATCCACGATGACGTTCGGGGACATCGGATCGGTCTCCTGGTAATCCGCGCCGAGCTCACGCAGGCGGGTCTCCAGCGCCCACTTAGCGGCGGCAACCATCTCCTCGCCTTCCTCTGCATTGCTAAAGGCGGTCATCTTGTAGCCCTTGAACGGCCAATTCTCGTTATCCAAGGCCAATAGCGCGGCTGGGGCATGGCAAACGAGGCCGAGCGCGCGGCCGGAATCCATGCGCGCCTGAATAAGCTTTGCAGAATCCTGATCGTAGGCAAGATCCTCCATCGGCCCGTGGCCTCCCGGGTAGAAAATGAGGTCATAGTCTTCCTCATTGATATCCGCCAGGTTCATCGGGTTCTCTAGCGCTACGCCCAACTCTGCCAAGTAATTTTCCTGCGCCATGCGCACGTTATCTGGCAGCACCTCCAGGCTGTACTCATCTACGACGGGAGCCTTCGCCCCCGGGGTGGCGAAGTGGATATCCCAGCCTGCGCCCTGGAAGACGCGGTGCGGGGCAATAAGCTCCTCGGCCCAATAGCCGGTTGGGCGCTTGGTGCCATCGGCCAGTGTCCATTCCTCAGCAGCGGTAACAACAAAAAGTACGGAAGGCATGTAATTCTCCTTTAATCGTTTCTATTCTTCAGCGGCGTCTGCAGCATCTGCGAGGGACTCTTCCGTGTCCGGGCCAGCAAGCTCCGGATCAGATAGTTCCTCGTATGCTGGCAAGATAACCGTTTCTAGCAGATGCTGCCGTAATTCCTGGTCAGCGAAAGAATTCTCCACCGCTTTGACGGTAAGATCGAAAAATTCCTCCAGCCCGTAGCCAAAAGTCTCACTCAGCGCGAGGAACTGCTTGGTCAAGGTAGTCGCGCCCGAGGAAATGGTGCAGGTAAAACCCAGCTGTTGCAGCAGTGGCAGTGGGTGGTCGGTCAGCTCCTCGGCCTCCTCCAGTGGGGTAAAGACCAGGGGAATATGACGGTCGCGGATGTAGCCAGAGGCCTTACCCGGCACGATGCCTTCAATATTCGCAGTGAAGTCATCGATCATATTCACCGGGTGGATAAGGCGGTTCACGCCGGCCTGGGCGGCGCGCTCTACTTCTGCAAAGTCCTCGCCCACGTGAATCTGGGTGGGCAGGTATGCGGCGCGGAAGTCTGCGGCCGCGTCCGCTTGGTCCTGGGGCAGGTTGTAGCCCACCACGGGGGCGTCGTCAGGCACTACTGCCTCAGGGGCCGTGCCGGCGAGGACGAGGCGGAAGTCGAGGGAAGAAATGCGGGCTACACCGGCGGCTTCGACAACCGCGGCAGCGTCTAGGCCGATCTCTGCTGGATCCAGGTGCAGTTCCGCATAGACCACACCATCGGCGGCCAAGGCTTCGTAGCGCTCGCGGATGGTCGCGGTAAGTTCCTCCGGCGTGGCGGCCGTGGAGTTAATAGTCTCAAAGAGGGAGACCTTAGGCAGCTTGGCCACCACGTCGGCGGCGGAGTCCTTGTTTTCAGGGCTAATCAAAGGCGCGTCATGCATGCGTCCCATCGTAGGCACGGGCCTAAGATGTGTCATGTCATGAAAAGAAATATCGCTAGTTCTCTCGTTGCCGTCCTGCTCAGCGGCGCACCGCTCGCGCTGGCGGAAGAGCCGGAAACTCCGACCACCACGCGTACCGCCGCCCCGGATACCGATAAGTGCCCGCACGCCGAGCGCCCGGAAAAGGCCACCACCACCTCAGAGCGCCTCGCTCCTGGGCAGGCCTCCCCGACCCCGCTGCCGCCGGTGCATAGCGATGAGGCCTGCGGCACCACCCTGCCCGAAGGGTTCAAGGTGGATAAGGATGTGGTGGCTGCGGCGTGGATGGTCTCCGATATCGACACCGGCGAAATCATCGCGATGAAGGACCCTAACGGCCGCTACCGGCCGGCCTCCATCATCAAGGCGCTGCTGGCGCTGGTGGTCATCGACGAACTGGATCTGCTCCAGAAGGTCGAGGTGGGCGAAGAATCGGCACAGATTGATGGCTCAGCGGTAGGCATCGGCCCGGGCGGCACGTACACGGTGGAACAGCTTTTGCAGGGCTTGCTCATGGCCTCTGGCAACGATGCCGCGCACGCGCTGGCACAGGAATTGGGCGGCGACGAGGCCACGCTGCGCAAGGTCAATGAGAAGGCGGCCGAGATCGGCACGAATTCCACTTATGCGGCCAGCTACTCCGGGCTCGATGCCCCGGGCATGTCTACCTCGGCCGAGGACATTTCCCGCATTTACCGCGCGGCCTTCCATAACCCGACCTTCGCGCGGATTGTGGATACAGAGTCCGTGGAGTTCCCCGGCTGGGGCGACCTTGATGGTTACCAATTAGGCAACGATAACGGGCTCTTCCTCAATGATCCGGATGGCATTGGCGGCAAGACGGGCTTTACCGATGACGCGCACCATACTTTCGTCGGCGCGCTTGACCGCCATGGCCGGCGGCTGCAGGCGGTGCTGCTCGATACCACCGTGGAGCACGGCCCGCGCGCGTGGGAGCAAGCCCAAAAGCTGCTGCACGAGGCCTATAAGGTGCATCCCGGTGACGGTGTAGGGCAGTTGCTTGCCGACGTCCATTCCGACGCCGACTCCCCTGCGTCCCCCGCGGCAACGCCGGCGCCCGATGCCCAGGCGCAATCCGCGAACTCTTCCTTGGACGGGGTGCAGGGCTGGCTCGGCTGGGTTATCGCCGGCGCCGTAGTGTTGCTGGCTATTTGCGTGGGTGCTTTTTCACTACTTCGGCGTTAGCCCACTCATCGTGGGTGCCGCGGCGGTTATTCTTCTCCGAAATAGTGCAGGCGTGCACGCCGGCGCCCACCCAGCTGGCGAACGTACCCGGGCCCGGCACGATATTGACTAGGCGCCACCACTGGCGCTTAGCGGACTGGGTGAGAGTAAGCCGCTCCTTGGTGTCGACATCGCGCACCGTGTAGCCCATCAGCAGCTTGGCCGGGCTGGCGCCGAGCCAACACTCAGTGCCCAAGGTGTAGAGCAGCAAGATGATAGCGCCGCCAATGAACGTCGAAAGCTCATCAACGCCACCAGAGAGCAGCGCGCCGCCGAAGCTGCCGCTAATGAGCGAAAAGAAAATGAGGTCCAAAATGGCCATGCCGATGCGCGCATCTTGACCGGCACGCTGGCTAATTTCAGGCGCTGGGTGCTGTACCAGCGGTGCGGGGACGGCAGCGTTCGCCGTTGCCGGCGGGAATGGATTGTGCTGCGGGGCAAAGGGATTGCGCGCATACGGCGACCCGTAGGGGCTCGCGGTCTGCGCAAATCGCGGTTCCTGCTGAGCGTGACGCCCCGGCCCGGCCGCCTGACCGGGCTGGAAGGACTGGGCTTGCTGCTGGGTTTGCTGTGGCCGCGGGTTCCACTGCCCTACCGCACCCAGCTGTCCGAGGTCTCCCCAGGTGGGGCGCACTCCCGCCGCGCACGCCTTATCGTATTCGGACCGCTTTGCAGCAGAGCCTAAGACGCTGGCAGCGATGCGCAGCTGCGCGCGCCGCGGATCTTCAATGTCTTGGCCTTGCTGCTGCAGCAGCACATCCTTGGACTCCAACAAGACTAAAAGCTCGTGCTCGCCATCGCGGCGATCTAGTCCCCATTTCTCATAAAGATTCGGTGCGATGTCATTGGCATTCATAATGCTCCATCTTAAAGCCCACTGGCAGCGGCGGCCTCACCCCTAAGGAGGAGATTTTACTTACGGCGCAACAAGCTCCATGCGCCCACGGCCGCGGCGCCTACAGCGGCGCCAACGCCGAAGGTCGCACCTGCAGGCGCGCCTTCCTTGACCTCGTTGCGGACGCGAATAACGGCCGGCTCTGGGACCGGCGGGTGAGCGTACTTCAGGGACTCGGCGGTGGTGGCGGTCCACGCGGAGACGTACAGCACCACGCGCCAGATTAGGTACATGACCACCATGAGCACGATGACCGGGCCGAAGACCGCGCCGGCCGGGCTGCCGGTAGCAGAGGACATGATGACCGTAGACAGCTGCTTAAGCAGCTCGAAAGCGACGGCACCGATGGCTGCGCCGATAAGGCCGGACTTCTTCGGCACCTTGGTGCGCGGCAGGATCATAATCAGCCACCACATAACGATGAAGTTCGCCACGAGGCCCACAGCCAAGCCGACAAAGAAAATCACCAAGTCCATGCCCGAGAAGGACTCGATTCCTACGCGCTCAAAGATCTTCTGGGTAAGGCCGGAGGACCCGGCAGCGGTCACACCAAAGGCGATGAGGAACGCCACGATAAGGCCAATGAGGCCCACCAGGTCAGACAACTTCTTCTTCAAGAAGGAACCGCCCTCGTTGGCATCGATGCCCCACATCGCCGAGATACCGATGCGCAGGTTATTCATCCATCCCAGGCCGGACCACAGGGTGGTCAAACCACCGATACCGAACATGGCGCCGCGTTGGTCAATGGCGGTATCGAGGATTTTGTTAACCGTATCGCCCATATCGCCATCGATAGAACTGGTGATATGGGATTGCAGATCATTGAGCAGGTCCTCGCGGTTAGCCAAGACGGCGGCGACGGTGGCCACGATCAGCATGGCAAGCGGGAAGATGGAGAGCACCGAATAATAGGTGATGCCGGCGGCAAACTGGTTGCCGCCTTCGGCACCGTAGCGCTCGTTCATGCGCATGAGGTGGTCAACGAATCCGGACTTGGAGCGAATCTTATCTACCGCACCGGGATCGTCGGCATTGGCGCGTTCGATGCCGTAGTGGTCCGTCTTCTTCGAGGAGGATTGCGTGGTGGTAGGCACGTGCTTCCCTTCTTGCTCGCACAGTTTTTATCTCACCTAGAGTAACTGGCAGATGCCCACTTGTCCCTTTGTGGGGTGGGGTGCGGGGGAAGCGGCTGCTTGCTACTTGCGCAGGCGGGGAAGGAAGCCGACCTTTTCATAGACGGCGTCGACAAGCGGCTGGGCAATCTCTTGTGCCGTCTCCGCGCCCTGCGCCAGGATGCGCTCGAGCTCGCCGCGGTCCGCCATCAACTCGTCATAGCGCGCCTTGAGCGGAGTGGTAAATTCCTGCAGCGCGTCGGCGGTATCGACCTTGAGGTGGCCGTAGCCCTGGCCGGCGTACTTTTCCACCAAGGAATCGATGGATTCACCGGTGAGCGCGGACTGGATGACCAGCAAATTGGAGACACCCGGCTGCTTGTCGCGGTCGAAGGCCACCGAGCCCAAGTCATCCGTCACGGCGGACTTGATGCGCTTGGCCGAGGTCTTCGGCGCATCAAGCAGGTTGACCAGGCCCTTCGGGTTGGCGCCGGACTTAGACATCTTGGAGGTCGGCTCCTGCAGGTCATAAATCTTTGCCGCACCCTCCGGGATGAATGGCTCCGGTACCTTGAAGGTCTCGCCGTACTTATTGTTGAAGCGCTCGGCCAGATTACGGGTCAGCTCCAGGTGCTGGCGCTGATCCTCGCCCACCGGCACATAATCCGGCGAGTAGAGCAAGATATCGGAGGCCATGAGGATCGGGTAGGTAAATAGGCCCACCGAGGTGCGATCCGAGCCCTGCTTGGCGGACTTATCCTTGAACTGGGTCATGCGGGAGGCCTCGCCAAAACCGGTGAGGCACTGCAGTACCCAGGTCAGCTCCGCGTGGGCGGGCACGTGCGACTGCACGAAGAGCGTGGACTTTTCCGGATCAATGCCCAAGGCAATGAGCTGTGCGGCACCCGCGATGGTGCGGTTGCGCAGCTCCTCCGGATTTTGCTCCACGGTGATCGCGTGCAGGTCAGGGATGAAGTAGAAGGCGTCATAGCCGTCCTGCAGGTCAATCCACTGCTTGAGCGCTCCCAGGTAATTACCCAGGTGATAGGAATCAGCGGTGGGTTGGATACCGGACAGGACGCGGGAAACGGTGGAATTGTCTGCAGTCATGGTGCCTTATCCTACCCCTTAGCCTCGCCGCGCGGTTCACATCCTTCCCCGGCGCCGCCTGAGCGAGGGATCGAAAAATCCCCTACCCGTAGGGCAGGGGAAGCGGCGCAAGGACTTAAATCTTGCGGGAGGTGGGGCTAACAACATCCATAAAGATGGCAAAGCCCGCAACCATCAGCGCGCCGCCCACGCCCATCAGCACGATGGGGCCGAGGAAAGCGAAGGACGGACCAACAACGGTCCACCACCAGATGCTCAGGCCGAGGATTACAGCGCCGAGAACGAAAGAAATAATTGCGCGAGCCATGAACTCTCTCCGTTGCAGATTACTGAATTTTTTGACTTACCTATACTAGCACTACTGCTTGTGTTTGGGTGCCTTGCGCTTGCCGACGTCCCCCTTATTAAAGCTCCACTGCTGCTCCACGTTTACTCCCCGTGCCCCTGGCGAGTGCCGGCCGCTCGGCCGCGTAATCGACTGCTGCTTCGGCCGGCGCGCGATGCGGTTGCTCGATATATCGCTGTAGTCCGTTCCTTCAGCCGCCGTAGCAAACGCTCGAGACTTTTTCCTAAACGTCCGGCTCAAGGGGCGGCTAAGCGGCCGAGTCAGCGGGCGCGTAATGGGGCTGGCATAGCGCGTGGCCGCGCCCGCCTTGCGCTTGGCCTTGCGAGCGCCATCGCGCACAATGCGCGCGGACAAACGCAGGCGCGGGTCCATCTGCTGCTCGGCATCGCGATATTCAAAGACGGGTAGGCCTTTCTTGAAGTAGATCGCGGCCAAGCGGGCGATGAAACACACAGAGGCGGTAATAATCGCGCTCGGTTCCTCAGCCAAGCCGCCGTGGTAGAGCGCCATAAATAGCGCCGCGGCCAACAGCGAGATGGCGGCATAATACTCGCCGGAAAAGACCAGCGGAATGCGATCTGAAAGCAGGTCACGCAGCACGCCACCAAAGACGCCGGAAATCACCGCAGACACCGAGGCAATAATGAACCCATGTCCCAGGTGGACCGCGATTTGGGTGCCCAGCACCGAAAAGACCGCAAGACCTAGGGCATCCAAGATGAGGAAGAGGTGGCGGAAATAGTGCATGAGGAAGGACATGCCCACCGTCACCACGGCCGCCACGATGACGATCACCAAATAGATGGGGTGCTCAACCCAGGTAAAGGGAGGATCATCGAGGATCATATCGCGCACCGTGCCGCCGCCCAGCGCCGTCATGGAGGCAATCATGGTGACGCCAAAAAGATCGAGCTTTTGGCGGCCAGCGGACAATGCGGCGGTCATGGACTCGGCCGTAATACCAACTACATACAGGACGCTAAATAGTGGCGTCATCAGCGGTACTCCACCAGCAGTGGGGAATGGTCGGACCAACGCTGCTCCACGGTAGGGGCCTTATCCACCCAGGTGCGCTGCGCGCGCTCCAGCATCGGGCGGGTGGCCGCCTGGTAATCGATGCGCCACCCAGCGTTGTTATTAAATGCCTGGCCACGGTAGGTCCACCAGGTATAAGGACCATCTTCTTCTGGGTGCAGGCGGCGGGCGACGTCGAACCACTGCGGATCTGCGGCCGGGGACCACGGCTCGCCGCCGGCGTACTCGACTACGCCCTGCCACTGCCCCAGGTTCTTCTTCTCTTGCGGCTTGTCATCCGGGAACGCGCCAAAGACGTGGTCCATGAAGGCGCGCTCCTCCGGCAGGTGGCCGGCCTTCTTTTCGTTGGCCTTATTATTTTTCAGGTCCTGGGCGCGGTGGCAGATATTCCAGTCGCCGCCGATGACCATGTCGGCCGGGCTGCCATCAGGATTCGTGCGCGCCGCGTTCTCCGCCAGCACCTCCTGGAACTCATCCAAGAAGCGGTACTTTTCATCCAACTTCGGCGAACCGGTATCGCCGGAAGGCAGGTATAGGGAGGCGACGCGAATGTCGCGGGTGGTAGCGGCGATCCAGCGGCCGGCGTCGGTAAAGGAGCCGAAGCCCACTTCGACGTCGGCAAGCGGGGTGCGGGACAAGATGCCGACGCCGGCGCGGCCCTTTGCGGCGGCGTCGGCAAGAGCTAAGTGCCAGCCCGCTTCTAGGGCTGGGGCCAGGGCCTTTTCGGCTTGCTCCGGGGTTGCGCGCACTTCTTGCATGAGCACGATATCGGCCGGGGTCTCCTCTAGCCAGGCGTTCATACCGGGGTTATTTTCATTGCGCTGCTTGCACGCAGCGCGGATTCCATTGACGTTTACGCTCGCGATGGTAAGGGTCATGCCAACAGCATATCGGTCCGCCTAGGCGCGGCGAGCAAGGCGCTTTTTATCCCACATCGTCGCAGCCCATACCAGGCACCCCGCCGCCGCCAGGCTGGCACCCGCCAGCGCCGGGGCGGAGTAGCCCAAGCCGGCACCCACCACGGCGCCGCCAATGGTCGCACCGGCCGCGTTTGCGATGTTCAGCGCGGACTGGTTAAGGGCTGCGGCCAAAGTCTGGGCGTCGCCAGCCACATGCACCAAGCGCAGCTGCAGCGAAGGCACCAGGGTAGAGCCCATAAACGCCACGCAGCCAAAGCACAAGGTAGCGGGGATGGCATTGCCGGAGAGGAAGTAGAAGGCCGTCAGGATAACGATGAGACAGGCCAAGGCAAAGATAATGCCAAACTCCAGATTGCGGTCAGCCAGCCAGCCGCCAAAGGCATTGCCGATGGTCATGCCGATGCCATAGGCCATGAGCACCACCCAGATGAGGCTCTGGTCCATGCCGGCGACCTCGGTCATGGTCCACGAAATATAGGTATAGACGGAGAACATGCCACCAAAGCCGACCACGCCCATGATGACGGTGAACCACACCTGGCTGTTTTTGAACGCACCAAATTCGGTGCGAATATCGGTCTGCTTCATTTCCGTCATGTGCGGCATCAGGAAGAACAACGCAATGGCGGTGACGATACCCAAGGCCACGACCACTAGGTAGGCCGCCTGCCAGCCCAGCGCGGAGCCGAGGGCTTGGGCGGCCGGTACACCAATCACCGTGGCGATGGCTAGGCCCATGCCCACATAAGCCATGGCCTTGCCGCGGCCGCCTGGGGGCGCCATGGATGCGGCAGAAAGGTTAGCCACGGAGAAATAGGCGCCGTGCGGCATGCCCGCGATGAAGCGCGCAATCATGAGGATGGCGTAATTCGGCGCCAAGACCGAGAGGAGGTTACCCACCACGAGGAAGCCGATGAGCAGCAAGATCAGGCGGCGGCGCGGCAGCTTACCGGTAAAAGCCGCAATCAGCGGGGCACCGACCACCACGCCCATCGCATAAATGGTGATGAGCGTGGAGGCGTTTTCTTCCGAAATGCCAAAATCATCCGCGATGAGCGGCAGCAGTCCCATAGACACGAACTCCGTGGTGCCGATGGCAAACGCGCCCAAGGCCATGGCCACCATGACGATGGCGCGTCGGCGGGCGGTGATCTCCGTTTGCAACGGCAGCGGACGGCGGCGAATGCGGTGTTCGTGTGCGCTGCGCGGGCTTAGCTCATCGATGATTTTCATGGAGAGTGAGGGTACACCCAGTGCGCGCCTGCAGCATGCCCGCAGCGGGGGCTCGTGAATATCTCCACCCCACCCATGCACGGGTGATGATTACCACGCAACCCTTTTCAAGGGGCGACACATGGGGGATCACTTTCAGCAAACTGACCCACATGCCGCCCACAAAATCGGTAATCTGGGCACTTGAACAATTTTCCAACGTTATATAGGAGAATCATGGCAAAGATTACGTGGACCCGTACCGATGAGGCGCCGCTGCTGGCGACCTACTCCCTCAAGCCCATCGTGGAGGCCTTCGCTTCCACCGCTGGCATCGACGTGGAAACCCGCGATATCTCGCTGGCCGCCCGCATCGCCGCGCAGTTCCCGGAGCGCCTGACCGAGGAGCAGAAGGTCGAGGACGCCTTGGCGGAGCTGGGCAAGATGGCTAAGACCCCGGAAGCAAATATCATCAAGCTGCCGAATATTTCCGCTTCCCTGGTGCAGCTGAAGAAGGCCATCGCCGAGCTGCAGGCCGCCGGTTACGATCTGCCTGATTACCCGGATAATCCTTCCACCGAGGAAGAAAAGGACATCGCCGCCCGCTATGACTCCGTCAAGGGCTCCGCTGTTAACCCGGTGCTGCGTGAGGGCAACTCCGACCGCCGCGCACCGGAGGCCGTGAAGAACTTTGTGAAGAAGCACCCGCACCGCATGGGCGAGTGGTCCAAGGACTCCAAGACCAACGTTGCCACCATGGCGGACAACGACTTCCGCCACAATGAGAAGTCCGTCATTCTGGAAAACGAGGACACCCTGTCCATCGTCCTCAAGACCGCCGATGGCGAGCAGACCCTGCTGCCGGAGCTGCCGGTTCTCAAGGGTGAGGTCATCGACGGCACTTTCATGTCCGCCAAGGCCCTGGATGAGTTCCTCCTCGCACAGGTCAAGCGCGCTAAGGAAGAGGGCGTGCTCTTCTCCACCCACCTGAAGGCCACCATGATGAAGGTCTCTGACCCCATCCTCTTCGGCCACGTCGTCCGCGCCTTCTTCGCCGATGTTTATGACAAGTACGGCGAGGAGCTGCTGGCTGCCGGCCTCAACGGCGAGAACGGCCTAGGCGCTATCTACGAGGGCCTGAAGAACCTGGACAACGGCGAAGAAATCAAGGCTGCTTTCGACGCCGCGCTTTCCGACGGCCCCGACCTCGCCATGGTCAACTCCCACAAGGGCATCACCAACCTGCACGTGCCTTCCGACGTCATTATTGACGCCTCCATGCCTGCCATGATCCGCACCTCTGGCCACATGTGGAATAAGAACGACGAAGAGCAGGACACCCTCGCCGTTATCCCGGATTCTTCCTACGCCGGCGTCTACCAGGCCGTTATCGAGGATTGCAAGGAAAACGGCGCCTTCGACCCGACCACCATGGGCACCGTGCCAAACGTTGGCCTCATGGCGCAGAAGGCCGAGGAGTATGGCTCCCACAACAAGACCTTCAAGATCCCGGCTGCGGGCACCGTTGAGGTTCGCAACTCCCAGGGCGAGGCCCTCATCTCCCACGACGTGGAGGAAGGCGATATCTGGCGCGCTTGCCAGACCAAGGACGCCCCGATCCAGGACTGGGTCAAGCTCGCCGTCAACCGCGCTCGCCTGTCCGGCATGAAGACCATCTTCTGGCTCGACCCAGAGCGCGGCCACGACCGCAATATCAAGTCCCTGGTGGAAAAGTACCTTAAGGACCACGACACCGAGGGCCTGGACATCTCCATCGAGGATCCGGTCACCGCTACCAAGACCTCCATCGAGCGCATCCGCCGCGGCGAAGACACCATCTCCGTGACCGGCAACGTGCTGCGTGACTACAACACGGACCTCTTCCCCATCCTCGAGCTGGGCACCTCCGCCAAGATGCTGTCTGTAGTTCCGCTCATGGCCGGCGGCGGCCTCTTCGAGACCGGTGCGGGCGGCTCCGCCCCGAAGCACGTCCAGCAGGTAGAAGAAGAAAACCACCTGCGCTGGGATTCCCTCGGCGAATTCTTGGCTCTGGCCGAGTCCTTCCGCCACGAGAAGCAGACCAACGGCAACGAGAAGGCCGGCGTCCTGGCCGCCACCCTGGACAAGGCCACCGAGCGCCTGCTCAATGAGGGCAAGTCCCCGTCCCGCAAGGCTGGCGAAATCGACAACCGCGGTTCCCACTTCTTCCTGGCTACCTTCTGGGCCGAGGAGCTGGCTAACCAGACCGATGATGCCGATCTCGCCGCTGCGTTCAAGGACGTGGCTTCCCAGCTGTCCTCCCAGGCAGACGAGATTGCCCAGGCGCTTGTCGACGCCCAAGGCAACCCCGCCGACCTCGGCGGCTACTACTGGCCGAATGACGAGAAGACCTCTGCCGTCATGCGCCCAGTTGCTCAGTTCAACGAGATCATCGACGGCCTGAAGAAGTAAGTCTTCACAGGCGAATGCCGCCCCGCAGCGTTTATCGATTCGCTGCGGGGCGGCTTTGGTGTGTCTGCGTGCCTAGAAGCTGTCGAGCCAGGCGGCGTGCACGCGGGCGTCGCCATTTTCTTCTGGGTGGAAGCTCAGCGCCGTCACGCGGCCCTGGCGCACGCCGACCACCGCGTCGCCGTTTTCACCCGGCACCGTCGCGATGACCTCGACGCCCTCGCCCACGCGGGTGACCAGCGGGGCACGAATGAAACTCGCCGCAATGTCGAGCGTTTCCTCGCCCGCCGTCACAGGCACCGTGCGCTCTTCGGAAAAGCGCTGGTTGCCAAAGGCATTACGCCGCACGGTCACGTCTAACAGCCCCAGGGTTTGCTGCCCCGGCGCGGGGTTATCGAGCTCGCGGGCGCAATAGATAAGCCCCGCGCAGGTCGCGAGAACCGGCATTCCTGCGGCCGCGGCGTCGCGCAGCGGCTCGGCCAGCCCGAAGCTGCGCGCCAGCTTGTCGATGACACTCGACTCGCCGCCCGGAATCACCAACCCGTCGAGCCCGTCCAAGTCGCGCGGCACCCGCACCCGGCGCGTCGCCACACCGAGCACGTCCAGAATGCGCAGGTGCTCCTCGACGCCGCCCTGCAGCGCCAGCACCCCGACGGTGGCTACCATCCGCGCTCGGCCAGGCGGTGCGGTGCAGGCACGTCGTTGACGTTGATGCCCACCATCGCCTCGCCCAGGCCGCGGGAAAGCTTGGCGAGCTCAGCGGGGTCGTCGTAAAGCGTGGCGGCCTTCACGATGGCTTCCGCGCGCGCTGCTGGATTGCCGGACTTGAAGATGCCGGATCCGACAAAGACACCTTCGGCGCCCATCTGGCGGACAAGGGCGGCGTCGGCAGGCGTGGCCACGCCACCAGCCACGAAGAGTACAACCGGGAGCTTGCCGGTCTCCGCAACCTCTGCAACCAAATCGTACGGCGCCTGCAGCTCCTTGGCCGCGACATAGAGCTCGTCTCGATCCAGGTGGCGCAGGCGCGCGATTTCCGCCTTAATGGTGCGCAGGTGCTTCACGGCCTCGGAGACGTCGCCGGTGCCGGCCTCTCCCTTGGAGCGAATCATGGCCGCGCCCTCGGTGATGCGGCGCAGCGCCTCGCCCAGGTTGGTGGCGCCGCACACGAACGGCACGTCGAAGTCCCACTTATTGATGTGGTTGACGTAATCGGCCGGGCTGAGCACCTCGGACTCGTCGATGAAGTCCACGCCCAGCTCGCCCAGGATCTGCGCCTCTACAAAGTGGCCGATGCGGGCCTTGGCCATGACCGGGATGTCCACGGCCTCGACGATGCCCTCGATAAGCTCCGGGTCAGACATGCGGGCCACGCCGCCCTGCGCGCGGATATCGGCCGGCACGCGCTCCAGCGCCATCACGGCCGACGCTCCCGCATCTTCCGCAATGCGCGCCTGCTCCGGCGTGACGACGTCCATGATGACGCCGCCCTTCAACATATCGGCCAGTCCTCGCTTCACGCGCGTGGTAGCGCGTCCTTGTTCATTTACCTGTTCAGTCATAGGTGCCATAGTGACCCACACAAGTGGTACAAGACAAGAGCCATTTTCAGCGTGTTGGATTAGACCACTTATGATGGGCCCGTGCCCCTTCGCCTCGATCCCTCTGATACGCGGCCGCTGCCCGTGCAAATCGCCGCCGCCTTGCGCGCCCAGGTTGCCGCCGGCGTCCTCCTGCCCGGCGAGCGCGCTCCCTCGACCCGCCACTTGGCTTCGCAGCTCGGCATTTCCCGAGGCAGCGTGGTCACCGCCTACGACCAACTCACTGCCGAGGGCTACCTCACCGCAGAGGTCGGCTCCGGCACCGTCATCAACCCGCTACTCCCCCACGCGCGTGCCCCGCGGCCGGAGCCGGCCCCCACACCCGCCGCCGAGCCCGAGCTGGTGTCGCTGACCCCCGGCCTTCCCGACACCGCCGGCATCCTCACCCCTGAATGGAGGGCCGCCTGGCGTGCAGCAGCCGTCGACCCCTCCGGAGATCTGCCCCGCGAGGTCGCCGCCCACCTGCGCCACATGCGCGGGCTCACCGTGGACCCAGCCTGCGTGCTGATCACGGCCGGCGCCCGCGACGGCCTCTCCGTTCTCCTGCACTCCCTCGGTCGCCAGCTGCGCGTGGGCGTGGAATCCCCCGGCTACCCCAGCCTGCGCCGCGTGCCCCACGCCCTCGGCCACACGTTGATGGAAATCCCCACCGACCCCGACGGCGTCACCGTGCCCGCGGCCAATCTCGACGCCCTGATCGTCACCCCCAGCCACCAATACCCCTACGGCGGCTCGCTGCCCGCAGCCCGGCGCGCCGAACTCGTCGAATGGGCCCGCGCACACGACGCCCTCCTCATCGAGGACGACTTCGACTCCGAACTGCGCTACGTCGGCCAGCCACTGCCCGCCCTAGCCGCGCTCGCCCCGGAACACACCGTGCTGCTGGGTACCTTCTCCTCGGTCATCTCCCCCTCGATTGCCTGCGGCTACCTCGTCGTTCCACCGCGCCTGCGCCCGGCCGTTGACCGCGTACGCGATATCTTCGGCCAACCCGTCGGTGCCATTCCCCAGGCCGCGCTCGCCCACTACCTTGCCAGCGGCGCTTTACGGCGCCACACCGGCCGCATGCGCCGCACCTATAAACGCCGCCGCAACCTAGTGGCCGAAACGCTCGGCACCATCGAAGGCGCACAACTCCTCCCCATCCACGGTGGCCTCCACGCGGTATTGCTGTGCGACCCGGCTGTGGTCCCCCGCGCCGCCGCCCGCGGCATTAAGCTCACCCCGCTGCGCGACTATTGGGGCGGCGCCGACGCCGAAGACGGCGTCGTCCTCGGCTTCGGCCACCTCAGCGACTCCGAGCTGCGCACGAGCCTCACCGCGGTCGCGGCCGCATTAGGCGAGTGATACCGTAGCCCCAAAGACCATAAAAGAAAGGTGATAAATGTCCCTCGGCCCGCTTGAATTTCTACTCATACTCATTCCGTTCCTCATCCTCGCCGGAATCATCGCCATCGTGGTCAAGCTCGTGCGCAATAGCAACGAAACTCGTGCAAACACCCGCCGCATTGCCGATCAGCTCGAGGAACAAAATCACCACCCGTAGAAACTCTTAGCCACGAGGCCACGTGCGCTGCCGCGAAAGCCCCGCCGTGCGCCTTCCGACGCCCACATAAAACTCGAGACTGACCGCTTAGTCTATTTTCATTCTCGCTCCTGCCAGCAGGTTTCACTAAACCCGCTCGCAAGACATACCGCTTGGTCTAGTCTTGCCAAGCATGACGACGAAATACGATAACTCCAATTCCGACTGGTCCTTCGCTACCCGCTCCGTACACGCGGGCCAAAACCTCGATGGGCACCACAATGCCCGCAACGTGCCGATTTACCAGACCACCTCCTACGTCTTTAACGACGCCGAGCACGCGGCCAACCGCTTCAATCTTTCCGACGCCGGCCCCATCTACACCCGCCTGACCAACCCCACCCAGGACGCGCTGGAAGAGCGCCTCGCTTCCCTCGAGGGCGGCGTCGCGGCCGTCGCCTTCGCTTCGGGACAAGCTGCCGAAACCGCGGCCATTTTGAACCTCGCCTCGGCCGGCGACCACATCGTGACCTCCCCGCGCCTCTACGGCGGTACCTCCACCCTCTTTACCGTCACACTCAAGCGCCTAGGCATCGACGTCACCCTCGTCGAGGACCCGGATGACCCGCAATCCTGGCAGGATGCCGTCCAGCCGAATACCAAGGCCTTCTACGGCGAGACCTTTGGCAACCCCGTGGCCGATGTCCTCGATATCCCGGCCATCGCCGAGGTCGCCCACAACAACCAGGTCCCGCTCATCGTGGATAACACCATCGCCACCGCCGCCCTCGCCCGGCCGCTGGACCTCGGCGCGGACATCGTCGTGGTGTCCACCACCAAGTTCTACACCGGAAATGGCTCGGCCATCGGCGGCGCGATTATCGACGGCGGCTCCTTCGACTGGACCGTCACCCGCAACGGCGAGCCCGTATTCCCCTACTTCGTCACCCCGGATGAGGCCTACCACGGCCTGAAGTACGCCGATCTCGGAGCCCCAGCCTTCGCGCTCAAGGCCCGCGCCGGCCTGCTGCGCGATACCGGCGCCGCCATCTCCCCCTTCAACGCCTGGCTGACGCTGAATGGAATCGAGACGGTGGGGCTGCGCGTCGAAAAGCACAATGCCAATGCCCAGGCCGTTGCCGAGTACCTGGAAGGCCACGCCAAGGTCACCAAGGTCAACTACGCCGGCCTGGATTCTTCGCCGTATAAGGCCACCAAGGAAAAGCTCGGCTACGCCTACACCGGCTCCGTGCTCTCCTTCGACATCGACGGCGGCCGCGAGGAAGCCTGGGCGTTTATCGACGCCCTCAAGCTCCACTCCAACCTCGCCAATATCGGCGATACCCGCTCCCTGGCCGTGCACCCGGCAACCACTACGCACTCCCAGTCCGACGAGCCTGCGCTTGCCGCGGCCGGCATCACCCAGTCCACCATCCGTCTGTCCGTTGGCATCGAGCACATCGATGACATCATCGCGGACCTCGAGCTGGGCTTTAGCGCGCTGGCATGAAGCTAGTTAGCATCGGCGACTTCCACACCGAAGCCGGCGCCACGCTTGCCGACGCCCACATTGCCTACCACCGCTTCGGCCACCTCCTCGGCGATCCCCACGGCCGCAATAACGTCATTGTGGTTGAACACGCCTTGACCGGTGATTCGAATGTGGCCGAGTGGTGGGCCGATCTGGTCGGCCCCGGCAAGGCGCTAGATACGACGAAGTGGTGCGTTATCGCCACCAACGCACTGGGCGGCTGCGGCGGCTCCACCGGCCCTGCCTCCCCGCACCCAGACGACGGCCGCGCCTGGGGCTCGCGCTTCCCCGCGCTGTCGGTGCGCGACCTCGTTGCGGCCGAGCGCGCCGCGCTCCGCGAGCTCGGCATCACCCACGTCCACGCCATCATTGGCGGCTCGATGGGCGGCGCGCGCACGCTGGAGTGGACGCTGATGCACCCCGAGGCCGTTGATGCGGCTTGCGTCATTGCCGTATCGGCCCGCGCTTCCGCCTGGCAGATTGGCATCCAGTCGGCGCAAATCGCGGCCATCGAGCAGGATTCCTTCTGGCATGGCGGCGACTACTACGCCTCCGCGCAGCGCCCACGCGAGGGGCTGGCGGCCGCGCGTCGCATTGCACACCTGACGTATCGCGGCGAGCAGGAAATCGACGAGCGCTTCGGTGTCCAGGCCCAGACCGGCGAGAACCCGCTCGGGCCCTACCGCCGCCGCAATGAGCGCTTTGCCGTCAATTCCTACCTGGACTACCAGGGCACCAAGCTGGCCGATCGCTTCGATGCCGGTTCCTATGTCACCCTCACCGAGGCGCTCAACCGCCACGATATCGGCCGCGGCCGCGGCGGCCTCAACCGCGCGCTGGGCTCGTCCAAGGTGCCAACGATGGTCGTCGGCGTGGACACGGATATCTTGTATCCGTACCATCAGCAAGAACACATCTCGCGCAATCTGGGAAATCTGTTGGCGATGGCGAAGGTTGTCTCCCCAGTGGGCCACGATGCCTTTCTTACCGAGTCACGCCAGATGGATCGCATCTTGCGAAACTTTCTCGCCCTTTCCCAACCGGACCCGCGCATCGATTCTGCGGCCGGCGATCCGACTGAGTACACGATTTAAGAACCCGCCAAGTCTGGGATCGCCAAAGCCGCGCAGCGCGCACTAGCGATAAGCGGTGCGGCACGCTGCGCTGGGACTATGGATTGACGGGGCGAGCAGAGGCGGGACGCGGCTCAGCGATCTTCGGGCGGTGTAGCCCAGGGCGGGCGCCAGACGATACCTTCGCCGGGGCGGCGCTCGAGCCGGCCGCGGCGCGGCGGCGCATTGGGGTCATCATCATTGACCCCGTTGTGATACTTGCAGGCCATGGTGAGGTTTTCGGAATTGGTGTCCCCACCGAGCAGCCACGGGGTGAGGTGGTGAACTTGGCATTCATCCGCTGGCGTGTGGCAGTCGGGCCACGGGCACACTGGATTTTCCGCCATCGCCATCTGCCGTTGCTTCCACGTAGCCCGGCGCCGCGATTGGTAAAGGTTTACGGGTCCGGTGACGGGATGGATGAGGGTGATAAGGCCGACGTCGGCAAGCGCACGGCGGGCAAGGTCCGCACCGGAAATCTGCGCGCCATTGGTCAGCTGCAGCGTCACGTCCTCGCCGTGGGTGACCTTGACCATCTCATTGAGGGTGAGGACCACGTTGGTGGTGATTGTGGAAGCGGCGGCACCCTGGGAAAAGACGCGGCGAGCATCGGCGACGGTGGAGACATGGTTATTAATCTCTGCCACCAGTTCGGACTCGGCGGTAATGGTCAGCGTCCACAGGTCATCGCGGCGGCGGGTTAGGCGCACTCCCTCAGAGCGCTTGGTGGTGCGCTCCTCGCGCACAAGGCGGCGGGCGCGCTTTTCAATCTCGCTGGTAGCAACGCGCAGAGCGCAGAGTTCTTCGCGCAGCGCCCAGGCCGCACGCTGGGTTTTCATCTTCTGGGCGTAGTGCTCGATGATTTTTAGCGCATCGAGCGGCAGCGTCGTGCGGCGGGCGGTGCGCTGCTTGGCGCGAAAGGAGGTGCGGCCGAAGTAGGTATCGGCAAGGCGGGCGAACTCGACGGCTTCGCGGTCGCTAAAGCCCTTATCGACGAGCTCTTCTACCGACAGCCCAGCACACTCCTCGATGAGCACCATCGGGGAGTTCACGGCTGTCAGGTAGGTCGAAATCATGGCCCCGAGCCTAAGTGGCCGCGCATGCCGGCGCGCGGAGGCGGGCGGTGACCTGTGGATAACCGCCCGAACTACACCATTTAGGGCCGAGATGGGTGATGGCTCTACAAAAACCTGTGGATAACTAGCTGCCGAGCGAGTCCACGGAAAAGGCCAGAAAGGCCATCGTGACGCCGAGCAGGCCGGTGAAACAGGCGTCGAAGCGGCGCGAGCGCACGGCTAGCACGCCGACGCGACTGGAATCACACGTCAGTCGGACCACGGTGAGCCACAGCAAGGCCAATCCGAGGAGGAATGTGGCTCGCCGCCAGTACTCGAAGACAGCATAGCCACCGGAGACAATCACGCCGGCCACGAAGAGGCCGATTGCTGCCCACTGCGCGGCGGGCGGCAGCGAGGAGGGCGCGAGGCCGGCGTCGTGCGGGTTATCTAGATTCACGCCAACTTTTCCGCGCGCTCGACGATATTGCGCACCAAGAAGGCACGAGTCAGCGGGCCGACGCCGCCCGGGTTCGGCGAGACGAATCCGGCCTTGTCCCAGCAGTCTGGGTGGATGTCGCCGGTGAGCTTGCCGTCGACGCGGGAAACTCCGACGTCGAGAAGCGCGGCGCCTTCCTTAATCATGTCCGCGGTGAGCATGTGGGGCTGGCCGGCGGCGGCGATGACGATATCGGCCTCGCGGGTCTCGGCGGCCAGGTCTTTGGTTCCGGTGTGGCACAGGGTGACGGTGGAGTTCTCGCTGCGGCGAGTAAGCATCAGGCCAATAGGGCGGCCCACGGTAACGCCGCGGCCGATGACCACGGTCTTGGCGCCGTTGAGCTCAACGCCGAAGCGGCGCAAAAGGTGCAGACAGCCGTTCGGGGTGCACGGCAGGGGCGCCTCCTCGTTGAGCACGAGCTTGCCCAGGTTAACCGGGTGCAGACCATCGGCATCCTTGGCGGGGTCGATGCGCTCGAGGATGGCGTTTTCATCCAGGTGCTTGGGCAGTGGCAGCTGGACGATGTAGCCGGTGCAGGCGTCATCGGCGTTGAGCTCATCGATGACGGCCTCGAGCTCTTCCTGCGTGATGTCGGCCGGCAGGTCCTTGCGGATGGAGTTGATACCGAGCTTTTCGCAGTCGCGGTGCTTCATCTTCACATAGGACTGGGAGCCGGGGTCTTCGCCGACCAGGACGGTGGCGAGGCCGGGGGTAATCCCCTTGTCCTTCAGCGCGGCCACGCGCTGGGCAAGGTCAGCAAAAATCTCGTCACGGTACAGTGTGCCATCTAGTTTGGTAGCGCTCATAGCCACCATCCTAGACTGAAGGCATGAGCCAGCTGCACATTGTCTTTGATAACCCGGTCATTCCTACTAATACAGGCAACGCCATCCGCACGGCCGCGGTGACGGGCGCGAGCCTGCACCTAATTGAGCCGCTGGGTTTCAATTTCGACGATAAGCACTTAAAGCGCGCCGGGCTGGATTATCACGATCTGGCCGATGTGCAGATTCACAAGGATTTTCAGGCCTGCATGGATGCGCTGCCGGGGGCGCGCGTATTCGCGTTTACCACGCATACGGATAAGTGGTTTACGGATATCGAATACCAAGAGGGCGATGTCTTGCTCTTCGGCACGGAGCCGACTGGCCTGCCGGAGGAGCATATTAACCATCCGCGCGTGACGGATCACGTGCGCATTCCGATGGTGCCGGCTAGGCGCTCGATGAACCTGTCGAATTCGGCGTCGACGGCCGTATTCGAGGCGTGGCGCCAGCTGGGATTTAACGGGGCGGTTTAAGCCCTGGCAGCTGGCGGGAGCGCAGGCGGGCAAGGAGTGCGGTGGCGTCGGCAAGCGTGAGGTTGCGCGCGGCCATGCGCACGGGCCCTTGGACTAGGTCGAGGTCGACGGTGGCTAGGCCGAGCGCCTGGGAAATCGGCCCGCGGCGGTAGGTGAGCTCCTGGATATGGGAGGTGTGGATGGCCTTGACGCGGCGGTTGAGCCGGCCGTTGCGCACGATGACGTAGTCGCCGGTGAGCGCGACGGTTTGCTGGCGGTAATCCAGCGGGGAGACCCACTTGGCGCGGGCCGGCGAGGCGTAGGTGGGGGCGGCGTCGGCCGGGAGGAATTGCCGGGCTTGGGCGAGGGTGCCCACCGGCAGGATGCGGGTGGAGCCAGAAGCCTTGCCGCTTGCCGACGCCCCATACCCCGCCACCGAAACCCTCACCTCGTACCAGCCCAGCGGCCGCCAGAGGAAGGGCTGGGTAATTTGCACGGCGTGGATGCGGTCGAGGCGGATGCTTTGGCGGCGGCGGTCGGCCAGACCGTAGGTGATGTTGAGGACCTCGCCGTCGGTGCGGGCGGTGTAGCGCCAGGAAGAATCGAGCACGTTCCATGCGTTGGGGATCGCGCCGACGAGGATGGGCAGCGCGGTCGACAGCGGTAGCCGGGTGACCACGACGACGATGAGGAAGCCGACGAGGAAAAGCGTGGAGGCGCGCAGCGCGGCCGCCATAAGGGAGCGCGCGATGGGGATTTCGGGCACGAGGGCTGGTTCTTCGGCCGGTTCGGCGGGTGTGTGGGCGCTGGTTGCGTCGGCGGCGGTTGCGTCGATGTCAATGTCCGCGGCCGGTGCGGGTGCGCCGTGAACGCGGGCGAGGATGTCCTCGCGCAGGGCTTCGGCGTCGGCCTTTTTGAGGTACGCGATTTCGATGACGGATGATTGGCCGCCGGCGGTTTCCACGCGCACGGCCGCTAGCCGGAAGAGGCGTGCGATGACGGGTTCGACGACGTCGACGGCCTGGGTGCGGTCATAGCGCGCGGTGCGCAGTTGGGTGGAAAAGAGTCCGCGGCGCAGGGAGAGCTCGTCCCCGCCGAGCTGGTAGCCCATGCGGCGCCACCACAGGCCGGAGGCGAGCCACACGACCGCGCAGATCGCAACGAACCCGGCGATCGCAAAGGCGGTATCGCGCAGGGCCTCGCCGCGGTGCTCGCCGGTGATGAAGGCGAAGATATCGCGCAAGGCCTCCAGGTTGACGTTGAGGGCGAAGGCCGCGATGAGAGCCAGGATCACTGACCACAGGCGCAGCAGCGGGGTGAGACGATGGACGCGGCGGAAGCTTGGCTGGGTGCTGGACTGGTCGCTCATAGGCCGCTCATCCGTTCGCGGGCTTGGTGGGCAAGGCGGGCGCGGAGGGCGTCGGCAAGCGGGGCTTCCAGGCCCTTGATGGTGGCGTCCGTGCTGGCTGAGGCCGTGTGGAGCTGCAGCTTTTTCAGCCCGAGGGCGCGGTCGATGGGCCCGGAGGTCACGTCGACGAATTGGATACGGCCGTAAGGCACCACGGTGAAGGAATGCCAGAGCTTGCCGCGAGTGATAAGCAGCTCATCGTCGGTCTCGAGCCAGCCCATGTTGCGCACCTGGGCGGGGATGAGCCAGAGCAGCCAGAAGAATAGGGCGACGAAGACACCGGCCGCCCAGTAGAACCACGGAGTCCACCAGAAACCTGCCGCAGCAGCGGCCGCGGCGAGGACAATCATCCAGCTCAGGTGGTGGATATAGCGCGAGGTCACCAGGCGTGGCGAGACGGGATTCATTTCTTCGCTCATAGTTATTGACAGTATCAATCGGGCCATACCCTTGCGCCACTTATCGTTAATCGATATTATCGAATTACGACAACATCGAGAGTCGATAAACAATCGGCGGAAAGGATTGTCATGACCACCCCACAACCCACCTCCAAGGCCGAGCGCCGCGAAATTAACACAGCGGCCGGCATCTGCCTCCTTACCATCGTCATCCTCGGCCCTACCTACCTGCGTGAGCTTGCCACCGGACGCTTTTCCACCGCACTGAGCGCAGCCATCCCAGAAGGCCTAAGCAAACACAACCTCGACGGCGGACCATTCTGGATGCTCACCGCAGCGCTCGTCGTTAAGATTGCGGCTATTTTGATCATCGCGTTCTTTACCTACCGTCTGGTCAAGCCCATGCTTCGCGGGCAGGTCTTCACTACGAAAAATATTCGCTTCCTCAATGGAATAGCCATCGGGATTCTCGTCTGGTTTATCGGACGCTTCCCGCTCGAAGGTATGGGCAACAACTGGGCCTCTTCACAGCTAGGGATCGACTGGTGGTCCAGCCAGAGCGGAACGTCATTTGGCGAGCTCGCGCTGCTTTACCTCTTTGCCTGCGCCCTACAGCTCTTCTCAGCCGCCATCAAGCGCGGTTGCAAGCTAGAAGAGGAGGTCGAAGGACTTGTCTGAGCCACAAGGACCCCAGGTAGTCTGCCACCTCGACCGAATAATGGAAGAGCGCGGCATAACCGGAACGGCACTCGCTAAAGAAGTAGGCATCACCCCAGTCAACCTCTCCGTATTGAAGAATAATCGTGCCAAAGCCGTACGCTTTAGCACCCTCGCAGCACTGTGTGCGGCGCTGGACTGCCAGCCGGGAGACATCTTCGGCGTCGAATAACAACCCTTGCCAGGGTGTTGGGTTTATGCAATACTTTGACTTATGTCCCCAAAGAAGAAGCCCTCCGCACCCATCTATAACCGGGTACGCGTGCTGCGCGCCGAGCGGGACATGTCGCGCGCCCAACTGGCTGAGGCCATCGATGTTAACCCCCAGACCGTCGGAGCCCTCGAGCGCGGGGACCACTCCCCCAGCCTGGACCTAGCCTTCCGCGTCTGCGAAGTCTTTGACCTTCCGGTGGAAGCTATCTTTTCCCGCCAGGAATTTTCCCCCATGTCCACTGAAATCTACAGGAAGAATTCCTAACGGCTAACACGATTCCCGCCTCCGTTTCTCGCCGCAAGCGCCTTGTCCTGGCCGGCGATATTTTCCTCGGCCTGGCTATCGTGGCTGCGGCCCTGCACTTCTTTACGCTCAGCTTGTCTAACTTGCTATGGCCGATTGCCGGTATCGCGGCCACCATCTACACCACGTCGCTCCGGCAGTCCATCCGTCGCCTCGATGAACCCACCACGGAGATGGATGAGTACGAACTGCGCCTGCATACCGACGCCCGCGACACAGGGCTTAAGACCGCAGTGGTTATTTCTATAGTGCTCTTCCTCGTTGCCGTCACCACCGCATTCGGCCTGCGCTTTCTCGGGGCGGAGCAGGTTGCAGTGGAGGAGGCGACCTCGGGGGCTAGTATCGCCATCTTCTTTGCCAAGCTCATCTACACCCAACTGCTGTGGATTCCATTTGCGGTAGCCAAAGAATTGGCCAATAAACTCAACGCAGACGAGCTGCGCAGCGGAGGCAACTAGCGGAAATCGCGGGAGCCGCGGGAGAGGAATTCACCAAAATCCAGCGGCTCGAGCTTATCTGCGACCACGCTGACCGCGCCGGTGGCATTTTGTACGATGCCGCGGATGATCATTGCCCGGGCGGTGCGGGCCAGAACTCTATGCCGCGACCACAATCCGGGTGAGACCATCACGTTCATCAAACCGGTTTCATCCTCGACGCCCAAAAAGGTCAGGCCAGAAGCAGTACGTGGGCGCTGGCGGTGAGTGATAATGCCGGCGATGCGCACGCGGGTGCCATCGGGGACATGGGGGAGCTGGGAGGCAGGGAGGACGTCGGCAAGCGAGGCACGCACCAGCTCCATCGGCTGCTGGTTATGGGTCACGCCGGTGGCGGCGACGTCGGTAGCCATAAGCTCAAAAGCAGACATGCCGGGCAGGTGCGGCGAGGCCAGGGCGGAGGTGCCGGGCAGCATGCCCTCGCGCTCGGTGGCGGCAACGCCGGCCTGCCACAACGCTTGGCGACGGTCCAGCCCAAGGCACTCCAACGCCCCGGCCGTGGCCAGCGCCTCCACCTGCTCCACACTGAGGTCCGCCCGGCGCGAAAGATCGGACACGCTAGCAAAAGGCGCGGCCGCCTCTACACGCTCGGCGGCGGACTCCCCCAGCCCTTTGATGAGGTTAAGGCCCAAGCGAATCTCGGCTGGTCCCGTCGCGCGGGCCTGGGCGCCGGAGTCATTAATACTTACCGGCAGCACCCGCACGCCGTGGCGCCGGGCATCCTGGATGAGTGACTGCGGGGAATAGAAACCCATCGGCTGTGCGCGCAGCAGGCCCACACAAAATTCCGCCGGGTAGTGATATTTAAACCACGCGGAAAAATACACCAGCGAGGCAAAGGACTGCGAGTGGGATTCCGGAAAACCATAGGCGGCGAAGGCCACGATTTTTGCCCAAAGCTTTTCTGCCACCTCCCCCTCGATACCGTTGGTCTCGCGCAGACCAGCATAAAAACGGCTGCGCAGCGCGGCCATCTTTTCCGGGGAGCGCTTCGAGCCCATGGCGCGGCGCAGGTCATCGGCCTCGGCACCGGAGAAGCCGGCAGCGTCAACCGCGATCTGCATCAGCTGTTCCTGGAAGAGCGGGATGCCCAGCGTCTTGCCCAGGGATTTTTCCAGCACCGGATGGTCATAGGTCACCTCTTCAAGGCCATCGCGGCGGCGCAAGTAGGGGTGCACGGACCCGCCTTGGATAGGTCCGGGGCGAATGAGCGCAACCTCGACCACCAAGTCAAAGAAGCGGCGCGGCTTCAGGCGCGGCAGCGTGGCCAGCTGCGCACGGGATTCCACCTGGAAGACGCCCACCGCATCGGCGCGGCAGAGCATGTCATAAACTTCCGGCTCGGCAAGGTCGAGCTCCCACAGGTGCACCTCGCGGCCGGTGGTGGCGCGCACGGCATCGATCATGTGGTGCAGCGCCTCCAGCATGCCCAGGCCCAAAAGATCGAATTTCACCAGGCCAGCGGCCGCGCAATCGTCCTTATCCCATTGCAATACGGAGCGATTTTCCATGCGCGCCCATTCCATGGGCACGACGTCCGCAATGGGCCGATCGCACAGCACCATGCCGCCGGAGTGGATGCCCAGGTGGCGGGGCTGGCCGAGGAATTGCTCGGCCAAAGAGGAGACGTCGGCAGGCGGCTCAGAGGTACCTTTCGACCACGCATCGGCCGAGCCCTGCGGGTAGCCCAACGCGCGGGCGGCATCGCGCGTAGCTCCCTTGCGGCGATAGGTAATGACATTGGCCACCTGCGCGGCGCGATCGCGGCCGTGGGTGCGGTAGACATACTGGATGACTTCCTCGCGGCGGCCGGACTCGATATCGATATCAATATCGGGCGGGCCATCACGGTCTGGGGAGAGAAAACGCTCGAAAAGCAGCTGCGCAGAGATGGGCTCGGCATTGGTAATGCCCAGCGCGAAGCACACCGCAGAGTTGGCGGCCGAGCCGCGACCTTGGCACAGAATATTCTCGCGGCGGCAAAAATCCACCAGGTCGCACACGATCAGGAAGTAGCCGGGGAAGCCCAGCTGCTTGATGACACCCAGCTCATGCCGAATCTGTTTCCTTGCCGCCTGCCTAATCTCGACCGGGCGCGAAGCATAGCGGTCCTTGGCGCGGCGCCAGACCTCGTGCTCCAGCCAGCTCATTTCGGTGTACCCCTCCGGCACCGGAAAATGCGGCAGGTTGGGCGCGAGGGCGCCCCAGGTAAAGGAGCACTCGCGGGCGAGCGCCACGGTTGCGGCGATGAGCTCCGGCCGATCCGGCAAGAGTTGCGCCATCTGCTCGCCGGATCGCAGCCAGCCAGCACCCATAGGGTGGGCGTGCGGCGCGGCGGCCGCGAGGGATTCGCGCCGGGCCAGGGCACGCTTGGCGGCGGCGAGCCGAGCTTGGTCGCGGGTCGCCGCCGCGGGTCGTGCGGTTGCGATGGCCCGCAGGTTATTGTATTTATCGAGGAAACGGTGCTGATCCGCATCCTCGGGGGACATGCTGCACGAATATTCGAGAACTATGCTGTCTATTTTTATTCTTTCGAGCAAGTTATCGATTTCTGCTAGCGCCTCCGGTCCCACCAGAAAGAAGCACTCCCCTTCCAGTTCGCGCGCCACCTCATCCAAGGACGGATAAGCCACGCGATCCTTCTCCCCGGCTTCCATCCGGGCGCGCGCGATGAGGCGCGACAGGCGGCGATACCCCTCCGGAGTGCGCGCTAGGACGGTCACCGAACCCTCCGCGAGCGATAGCTCCGCACCATATACAGCCGGAAGGTCCGCTTTAGCTGCGGCTTCAGCAAATTTCATGAGTCCATAAAAACCATCGCGGTCCACGATGGCCAGCCCCTCAAGCCCCAGCTCTACAGCCCGGGCCACCAGTTCCTCCGGCTCGGCGGCACCATCAAGAAAACTATAGGAACTTACCGCGTGCAGCTCCGCAAAGGGCACGGCGGAGTGACCGCGCTGGGCAGGAACCGTTGGTCCGTGAAGGTGATCCACCGGCACGGGCGCAGCAGATTCACGGCCGGAGAGGATGCGCTCCACCCGCGACCACGACAGCGCCTTTCCGCCATTAAATTTCACTCCACACAGCGTAATATCGAATCATTGTTCTAGACAAGCCGGTGGGACGTGATGCTCGCAATAGACAAAGCGGTTCGTTGATTGCTAAGTTGCTAAACAGACAAATTATTTCAACTCCTACAAGAAGGGGATTCCCCATGCAGATCCGTCGCGTAGTGGCTGCTACCGCCGCCGTAACCATCGCTGCCACCAGCCTGGTGGCATGCTCTTCCGACTCCGATGACTCCAAGTCCATCAAAGTCGGCACCACCGATGACGCAAAGAAGGCTTGGGTAGCGTTCGAGCAGGAAGCAAAGAACGCAGGCTATGACATCGATATCCAGCCTTTCGCGGATTACAACACCCCGAACCAGGCTCTGGACCAGGGCGAGCTGGACACCAATAACTTCCAGCACCTGAAGTTCTTGGCGGAGTATAACCACGGCAACGGCACCAACCTGGTGCCTATCGTGGCTACCGAGATCGTGCCGCTGGCACTGTTCTGGAAGGACCACGACTCCCTCGACGGCATCGAGGGCGAAGAAGTCGCCATCCCGAATGACTCCACCAACCAGGCTCGCGCCATCAACGTGCTGGTTCAGGCAGGCCTTCTCACCCTGAAGGACAAGGACAACTTGGAGCCCACCCCGCTGGACATCGATGAGAAGAAGTCCAAGGTCAAGGTCACCCCGGTAGACGCGGCACAGACCACGTCCGCACACGGCGAGGGCACCCCGGCGATTATCAATAACTCCTTCCTGGAGCGCGCCGGCATCGACCCAGCCACCGCCATCTTCCAGGACGATCCGAGCTCTGAAGAGGCAGAGCCGTACATCAATGTCTTCGCCGTTCGCGAGGAAGATGCCGATAACGAGGACATCAAGAAGCTCGCCGAGCTATGGCACAGCGACGCCGTCCAGGAGGGCGTCGACGAAGACTCTGCCGGTACCTCCGTCCAGGTGGAGCGCAGCCAGGAGGATCTGCAGAAGATCCTGGATAAGCTCGAAGCAGATCTGGACTAATCACCCTTGCTTTTACCCCGCCGGAGCCCCCGGCGGGGTTTGGCACTTTCCTAGTTAAGGACGCAAACACGTGGCAGATTCCACTCACCGCGGCACCCGCATCGAGTTCCGCGAGATCACCAAGGTCTTTAAACAGAAAAAGGCACGAGTCAAGGCCCTCGACAATGTCTCCATGACCATCGAGCCCGGCGAAATCGTCGGCATCATTGGCTATTCCGGCGCCGGCAAGTCCACCCTCGTGCGCATGATCAACGGCCTGGACACCCCGTCCGCCGGCGAGCTGTTGCTCGACGAGACCAATATCGTTGGCATGTCCGAGAAGAAGCTGCGCGGCATTCGCCGCAATATCGGCATGATCTTCCAGCAGTTCAACCTGATGAACTCGCGCACCGCGGCCGGCAATATTGAATACCCGCTGCAGCTGCAGGGCGTCGGCAAGCAGGAGCGCGCCCAGCGCGTGCAAGAACTCCTGGACTTCGTCGGCCTGGGAGACAAAGGCAAGAGCTACCCGGAGCAGCTCTCCGGCGGCCAGAAGCAGCGCGTTGGCATTGCCCGTGCGCTGGCCACCAACCCTTCGCTGCTGCTTGCCGACGAAGCCACTTCCGCCCTCGACCCCACCACCACGCAGGAAGTCCTCGACCTGCTGCGCCGGGTAAACAAGGAATTCGGCATCACCATCGTCGTTATTACCCACGAGATGGAAGTCGTTCGCTCCATCGCCGATAAGGTCGCCGTGATGGAAAACGGCCGCGTAGTAGAACAAGGCAGCGTCTACGAAGTCTTCTCCAACCCGCAGACCTCCGTGGCCGCCAAGTTCGTGGCCACCTCGCTGCGCAACGAACCCGACGTCGTCGAAACCGACGATCTGCTTGCGCACGAAGGCCGCCTGTTTACCATCAACCTCACCGAGGAATCCGGCTTCTTCACCGCCGCCGCCCGGCTCAAGGAAGCCGGCGTGTCCATCGCCGTCGTGCACGGCGGTATCACCACGTTGCAGCAGCATTCCTTTGGCAAGCTGACCGTGCGACTCAGCGGCGATAATAACGCCATCGAGGAGTTCTACCGCACGCTTTCTACCACCACCCAGATTGAGGAGATTGCACGATGACCGTCACCAACCTCGCCCAAGCCAACTGGGACCGCCTCGGCCCTTCACTCGCCGATGCCATCGTCGACACCCTCATCATGGTCTCGACCACCCTCATCGTCTCCGGCATCCTCGGCCTTGGCCTGGGCATGCTGCTCTACACCACCCGCACGGGCGGCATCCTGCAAAACCGGTTTGTCTACGTCATTGTGAACCTGCTGGTGAACTTCGTCCGCCCCATTCCGTTCATCATCTTGCTGGCCTTTGCCCAGCCGTTGACCGTCGCTGTAATGGGCGGTTCCATCGGCCGCGGCCCGGCCACCTTCGTCATGGTGATCGCCGCAACCTTCTCCGTGGCCCGCGTGGTGGAGCAAAACCTCGTGGCTATCGATCCCGGTGTTATCGAGGCCGCCCGCTCCATGGGTGCCTCGCCGTGGAAGATCATTACCTCCGTCATCGTTCCGGAGGCCCTCGGCCCGCTGATTCTGGGCTACACCTTCTTGTTCATCGCCATCGTGGATATGTCCGCCATGGCCGGCTACGTCGGCGGCGGCGGCTTGGGAGACTTTGCCATCGTCTACGGCTACCGCGCCTTCGAGTGGGAAGTCACCGTCGTGGCTACGCTCATCATCATCGTGCTGGTGCAGGCCGCCCAGTTCCTCGGCAACTGGCTCTCTTCCAAGGTCATGCGCCGCTAGCCCCCGCTTGCCGACGCCGCCCCCGCCCCGCGCAGCCTACTCCGCGACCGGCTCCACGCCGGTCGCTACGATGGCTTGGCCTTTCTTCGGCGCATCGCCGCACGAAGAGACCACGCCTTCTACCTCGCGCTCCTCGAGCGCCACGCGCCAGCGCCGGCCGTCAGCGTGGCTGACCTCGCCGCCGTCGGTGGCAGTGAGCTGGCCGTAGGCGAGGTCCTCGCCGGCGTCGATAAGCGAGCGGGCCACCGCCAACTCCGCCACCTGGCCGCGCGGGCCGAAAATACCGCGCCCGCGATTTACTGGGTAGAAATACTTCCCCTTCGCCGCCGCCGCAATCATCTGCGCGGCGGCTTCTTTATTCATTCGGCCAAAAGAATAGCCCCACGGCATGAGCATGACCGACGGCGCGAATCGGTGCCCCTTCGTGTGCGAGGTCTCCCACACCATATCCGGATAGTCCGCCACCAGCTCCGCGGCCAGCGGCCGGCCCTTGACCGCACAGCACGTATCGCGCTTCGCATGCGTGCACACCAGCACCAGCGGCGTGTCCAAAGCGCCGCCCCCATTGCGGCCAGGCCCGGTCAGATCCAGATCGAGGATCTTCTCCGGGCCCGTCAGCAGCACGAGTTCCATCACGCCCTGCTCGGCCCACACCAGGTAACAACGGTGCATCTTGCCTACTTGGCGGCCATCGCGGCCCGGCCGGCGAATAAGCTGCAGCCCTGCCATACCCTTCAGCTTGGTCTTGAGCTGCGCTGTGAGCTCCGACCCAAAGGTATCGCCGTCGAGCACGTCTCGCGACCATCCGCCCGGCCACTCGAAAAGCACATAGACGGATTCCTTCTTCGCCGTGCCTGGCAGCGGCTCTACCTGGATATCTGAACAGAACTCGGTCATATACCTAAGCCTAACCTTTCTGCTTTTCAGCTCACACCCTTGGCAACAATTCGGCCACGAAGTACCCCCTCAGCTATACAGTTCACGGCCGAAAATATAACCTAGGGGACATGTTGAAAGTCCGTCTCGCCACAACGCTTCTCGTCGCAGCTTTCCTCAGCGGCTGCGCCGCCCACGAGACGGACCGCACCACCATGGCCGCGTCCGCGGATAACTCCCAGCTCAATCCGCTGGGCCAAGCCAATATGGAGATGAAAACCCTCCGGCCGCAGGCGCCCTCCGAGCTCACGGTGACCGACGTGCGCATCGGCCGGCACGAGGGTTTTGAGCGCGTCGTCTTCGAGCTCGACGGCGGCGGCGCTCCCGGCTGGTTCGTGGATTACGCCGACACACCCACACAGCAGGGCTCCGGCAAGACCATTGACCACTCCGGTAAGACCGCACTCAATGTCAATATCGACGGCGTGGTCTACCCCTTCGAAGCCGGCAAAGATGATCCTCGCATCGGCGTAGTGGATGCCCCCACGGCGGGAGTTGTCACCCAAGTGGTCAATGGCGGCACCTACGAGGGCCGCTGCCAATTTGTCATCGGCATGACCTCTCGCAAGCCTTATTCCGTGCAGGTGCTCGATAACCCCACCCGCCTCGTGGTCGATATTCGCGATTAATAGGTCGCCTCAACCCGCCAGCGGCCGCCGGACCATACCAAGAGCCAGGCCCGCTGATGCTCTTCGTGCTCGGCTTGGCCCACCACCTGCAGGCGCGCTACGTGCTGTGGAGTATCGGTCCACCACTGCGTATCCACCGGCCAGGGTCCGGCCCAGCCCAGCACACGGAAACGATGCGCACCCCAGCCCAAGGCCACCGGCACGCTGGAGAGGAGGGCTTCGGCGGTAACGAAGACGGGTCGCTCGGCGGCGTCGATAAGCCGAATGCGCGCAGCCGGGTGGTTCGGCCCACCGCCCAGCCGTGCAGGCAGGGGCGCGGGAATGCGGCCGGGCCACTCGCCCTGCGGCGGGGCGTCGCGCTGCTCGCCATAGGGCACGTACTCGATGCGCTCAGCCACCCCACGGCCGCCCACCGCCCGCGGCTGCAGCACGCGGTCCACCCCCAGCTGCGATTGCACGCGGGCGATCACGCGCTTGACCTGCTCCTGCGAGCCTTCCCCACCCCAGAGGCCGGTGGCGGACGGGGCGGCAACCTCCACCGGCTCCAGCGCTAGGCGGCGGATGGCCGCGCCCTCACCAGTAGCGCGCGTGAGCCAGCCATCGAGCTGCCAGCGCACCCGGTCCGCGGTGGCCTGCTCCGTCAGCGCTTCCTGTGTGCGCCATACCCGCGCCAGCTCCTCACCGGTGTCAAACTCCGCCACCACGCGCAGCCGCAGGCACACCTTGCCGGCCTCCTCCAAGCGGGCATGCAGCCGAGCCGCGAGTTGGCGAGCCGCGAACGCCGCCGCATCCACGCGCTCGATGCGCTCTTCCATTTCCACGGCCAGGTCTGGACGCGCCAGCTCTGGGGCCACGCGCCTATCCGCACGGGCTTGGGCCAGTTCGTGGGCACGCCGGCCCGACTCACCAAACCGGGTAGCTACCTGCTTAAACGGCAGCGCAGCCAAGTCACCCAGACGCCGCACCCCTAGCTTGTCCAGCTGTGCGATAAACCCAGCCTCAAAGCCCAAAGCCTCATCGGCGGCCAGCACGCCTATGGGCTGGGTGGCCAAAAACTCCCGCGAGCCGCCCTCCGGCACCACTGCGCCCACACCACGGTGCCGGGCTGCGATGACGGCCGTGGCAATCTCATCGGCGACGCCGAGGGTGGAGTCGAAGCCGGCGTACGAAGAGGCGTCGACAAGCATCTCTAGTGCTTTCTCCCCGTGGTAGCGCAGAGCCGCGCCCGCATCCACAATCGCCAGGCCTGGGCGCAACACCTCCACCGAGGACGCCACCGCATCTAAGCCGGCCGCGACCTCCGCAAACGCCGCGCCATCCCGATCCGGATTGGCCTCCACCACTGCGGCCTCGGGGCACAGCGCTTGGGCCTGGCGCAGACGCATCCCGCGCCGAACACCCGCCCGGCGCGCCTTCCTATCGCACACCGCCACCGCGTGATTGCGCGCAATAATCATAGGACCCTGCCCGCCGGCAGCCTGGATGGGCCAATCCGGAAACCACACGGCCGCTACCCTCATACGGCCTCCAACCGGCGGCACTGCCCCACCGTGAGCACCCCGCGCGAGGTAGCCTGCTTCGAGGTCACCTCCACCTCCATGTCCACGCCGCGAATGCGCCCACTGCCCTTGCCGACGCCCCGATAGGCACTCACCCGCGCCCCTATCCCCACCGCCGTGCTGGGCAGGCGCGTGCCCACCGTAAGCACCGCCGCGCGCCCGCCGCGCACCTTTGCCAGCACCGGCCGAGCCTTGGTAGGGCTCACCTCACCGGGCGGCCCATGGTGGACAACAAGGTCTAGCCCTTCCGCCAATACTCCCGTCACCATCCAGGATTCCAGGCCCGGATCCGGCACGGTCACCACACGTTCGATATCGCCCTTATCGGCCACGTGTGCGAGTAGCAAATCCGGCCACCCCACCACTGCCACATGCCCGCCACGGGCGGTGAGGTGACAGATAAGCTCCACCACCAGCGCTGGACAGTTCGCACAGTGCACCACCTGCCGGCGCGCCAGCCCACCTGCAGGAAGCAAGCGGGCCAGGCCAGGGAGGGTATCTACCAGCTCTTCTTCCGGGCCGCGCTCCATAGCGCGCATGCGGCTACGCAGCATCGCCACGCGGTCCGACCTACTTAGTCCGGCCACCGCTTTTTCTAGGCGAACGCTCGTTTGACTCACCCGAATAGTATGAACCCTTACCCGGACACATGCAAGTATATGTTCGAATGGTAGCCTTAGCGGCATGAACTTCAACGCTGCCTACGGCGCCATGCGCGAGCACACCACACCCATCCCTACCCCGCCTTGGGTGCGTTTGGGCTCGTCCATCCTCATCGGTGCGGCCGTGGCACTCTTGGCTAGCCGCGCGCATATCTTTGCCGCACTGGTTGGGGCGCTCGTATGCCTCGTGGCGGCCTTCGTTCTCGTCTTTGCCCACCCCTACCGCCGCGCGATGCGCGCTTATGCCGACAAGCGCAACGTCGCTCTAGTTCCCACCATCGCACAGCTCGTGCCGCTTATGGTCTTGTGGCTTATGGTGATGCTCGCGCCCATCGTGGCCCTGCCCGCATGGGGCGCCGGTCTGGTGTGGCTAGTGGTCTTTGGGCTGAGCTTTTTCGTCTTCCCCCATGTGGATGGCACGCGCCGGCTCGCGTTTGCCTAATCTATACGACACTTTTCGGGGTTATCCACAGCTTTTTCGGCCCGCGGCGGGTATGCGGGCCGGGTTATCCACAGAATCGGCCGTAGCGGTTGCGCCGGCCCTGCGCCGGTATGGGTGTGCGCCGTAGCGTTGCAGGCATGAACGCACTCGAGACCTACCTCACCGCCTTGGGCCCTGGCATGGATATCATCGCCGGGTGCCAAGGCATGTCCGGGTCCGAGCTCATGGATCACGGCGCTCCCGATGCCATCGCCGCCGATCTGCTGCTTTTGTGCGAAAGCTACTTCGGCCGCACCAAATTTACGCGCCTGCAGCGCCGCGCTATTGCCGACGCCCGCCGCAACACCCACTCCATCGCCACCCTTACCGCCCTAGAACGCATTGTTAACCGCGCGCCCAGCAAGAAGCAGGCCTGGCAGCTGCGCGCGGAATGCTGCGCGATGACCGGCTCGATGAGCCACATCCTTAAGCACGCCCGACGGCGCCTGCGCGAGATGAAAGACGACACCGTAAGCCCAGGCGTGCGCACTTACCGACGCCCCAATGATTACTGGACGCTGGCCATCACCGGAACCTCTAGTTTCATCGCGGATCTCAACGCCGCGCTGGCCGCGACCGGAAAGCAATCGCTCGAGGCGGTAGAAAAAATCTTCTTTGACCAAGCTGCGGCCGCGCGGGCAGAAGTAGTGACCAATGCCATCGTGCCGTTAGACAAATTCATCCGCATCCGCGACGGCCGCGGCGATGATATCGAGCTCGATCTGACCAACGGTGCCACCATCACCGGCACCGAATATCTGCGGCGTGTGCTCAACGACGTCGGCTTTGCTGGCGACAAAGAAACCGGCTACGTCACGCTCGTGCACCCCGAAGAAGGGCCGGTCAATCTCTACCGCACGGCGCGCGTGGCCAATGACAAGCAGCGCATTATGGCCGCTGCAGAAAATCCACGCTGCGCCTGGCCGGGCTGCAACCAACCGGCCGACCTCTCCCAAGTCCACCACCTCAAGGCGTGGAGCAACGGCGGGGAGACGAATATGAAAAACCTGGTCATGTGCTGCGCTTATCATAATGGCGTCAACGACGATGACCCCAACGCCCCACCTCGGCGCGGCCGCCTCGAGCGGGTGGGCGGGCGCATTGTGTGGCGGGCACCGTTTACCCCGCGCGAGTAAACGCCGGCGCCAAAACGAGCGAAAAGGCGCTCAGCACTAGACTGAGCGCCTTCTACGCATGCCGTTTTACTCCCACTCGATGGTTCCCGGTGGCTTGGAGGTGCAGTCCAAGACCACGCGGTTGACGTCCTTCACCTCGTTGGTGATGCGGGTAGAAATCTTCTCCAGCACTTCGTACGACAGGCGGGTCCAGTCCGCAGTCATGGCGTCTTCCGAGGACACTGGTCGCAGCACAATCGGGTGGCCATAGGTACGGCCGTCGCCCTGCACGCCAACGGAGCGGACATCGGCCAGCAGTACTACCGGGCACTGCCAAATCTGGTCATCCAAGCCGGCATTGGTCAGCTCGGTACGAGCAATAAGGTCCGCCTCGCGCAGCGTCTCCAAGCGCTCTTCGGTCACCTCACCGATAATGCGGATGCCCAATCCCGGACCGGGGAATGGCTGACGGTTGACGATCTCTTCCGGCAGACCCAGCTCACGGCCGACGGCACGCACCTCGTCCTTAAACAGCAGGCGCAACGGCTCAACCAGTTCGAACTCCACGTCATCTGGCAGACCGCCGACATTGTGGTGAGACTTAATATTCGCCGTGCCATCGCCGCCGCCAGACTCGACGACGTCCGGGTACAGAGTGCCCTGAACGAGGTAGTCGATGGTGGAGCCTGCAGGGGCGTCGTCAAGCACGCCTGCAACCGCGCGCTCAAAGGAACGGATAAACTCCGCGCCGATGGCCTTGCGCTTGGCTTCTGGGTCGCTAACGCCTGCCAGCTTCTCCAAGAAGGCAGCACGCTCATCCGCAGTCACCAGCTTCGCGCCGGTGGAGGCAACGAAGTCCTTTTCTACCTGCTCGCGCTCGCCGGCACGCAGCAGGCCGTGGTCAACGAAGACACAGGTGAGGCGATCTCCAATGGCGCGCTGCACCAGTGCGGCCGCCACCGCGGAATCCACACCGCCGGACAGGCCACAAATAGCGCGGCCTTCCTCGCCCACCTGTGCGCGGACATCCGCGATGAGCTGCTCGGCGATATTATCGGCCGTCCAATTCTGCTCTAGGCCAGCGATCTCGGTAAGGAAACGGGTAAGCACCTCTTGGCCGTGCGGCGAGTGGAGCACCTCAGGGTGGTACTGCACGCCGGCCATCTGCTTGGCTGGGCACTCCATAGCGGCAACGGGAGCACCGGCCGAAGTAGCAGTAACCTCAAAACCTTCGGGAGCGGCAGATACGGCATCGCCGTGGGACATCCACACTTTGTGGGTAGCCTCCAGGCCTTCGTGAAGTACACCGCCCTTAACATTCATATCGGTACGGCCGTATTCACGCTCGCCGGTGGAAGAGACAGTGCCACCAAGCGCATGGTTCATGGCCTGGAAGCCGTAGCAGATGCCGAAGACAGGAATGCCGAGCTCAAGTAGCTCCGGCTTGAGGGCCGGGGCGCCATCGGCATATACGGAAGATGGTCCACCCGACAAAATGAGAGCGGCTGGATCCTTTGCTTTAATTTCCTCTACAGAAGCGGAGTTGGGGACAACCTCGGAGTAAATCTTGGCCTCGCGCACGCGACGGGCAATAAGCTGCGCGTACTGAGCGCCAAAGTCCACAACGAGGACGGGGCGCGGGGTAGTATTTGGCTTAGTCACGCCCCATAGTCTAACCCACTAAACTGATAGCTTATGAAGCGCTTGACTATTGTGCTCGCCGCGGGGCTGTTGTTGTGCAGTTGTGACGCCACCCCAACTACGGCCGAGGTGGCGTCTGCGCTGGATGAACAAGGCCCGCAACAGGTGACGCTTCCGGCCGCGGAAGTCTTTGGAAGCGAGTGGGATGAGTGGGTTCCATTGTGCGGCACGCAGCAGGCAGAGCGCGTGGGGCATCCAGAAGTAGCGCAAAATTCGGTGGTTCTACGCGCGAGCGGCGAAGAGAAGGTTGTAGAGCTCAATCCCTCGGGAGTACGCGTGTGCCCGGTCCACAATGCAGGGCAATGGCGGCCGATGACGGGCAAGACCACGTGGAGGCGTGAGGGCGGCTGGCAATTGGTTTCCTAACCACTCTCCTACCTCGCTAACTGGTATCTGTTCGGCGGCGAAGGAAGCCCTGAGACAAAGAAACGCGGCTGCGCCAAGAAGGCACAGCCGCGTCAGGACCCCGTGCTAATTAGTAGCGAACGGCGAGTTCGACCTTCTGGAAGGACTTCAGGTCGGTGTAGCCGCACTTGGCCATGGACCGGCGCAGCGCGCCGACCAAGTTGGTGCGGCCGAAAGGCTCACTGGAGGGACCATGCAGCACGGTTTCCAGCGACGGGGCGGCCGACTCTTCGGCGGCTTCGGCCGGGGTACCGGTGGTGAGGAAATCAACGTCCAAGTCGGTATCGGCCCCGGAGAACTGGACGAAGCCGCGTGGGAAACGCGGGTGGCCGGCCGTGGCGGGCCAGTACCAGCCCTTGCCGCCGGCCTCGCGGGCTTGGGCAAGCAGTGGGCCGAGAGCAACACCGTCAGCGCCGCAGGCGAAGGCCTTAGCAATATTGCCGGAGTTTTCGAACTCGGTATCGGCGATGATGTGTACATAACGGCCGCCGGTCTCGTCGAGGTAGTCGCGGCGGGCTGCGGCGGCGTCGGCAATCGCGGTGCCCATGGCCGAGTCGATGCCAACGGTCTCGGCGTTGGTGGTCACACCCGCGCCTACGATGACGCCGGCCGCGCCGGTGCGCATCAGGTGTAGCGCGGTGGTGTAGTCGGTGACTCCGCCGGCAATGACGGGAACGTCAAGGGAACCAATGAACTCCTTGAGGTTCAGCGGCTCACCTCCGGTAGCCACGTGCTCGGCCGAGACTAGGGTGCCCTGGATAAACAGCAACTCGGCACCGGCCGCGATGACCTTCGGGGCCATCTCGCGAGCATTTTGCGGAGAAACGCGCACAGCAACGGTAACTCCGGAGTCGCGGACTTGGGAGATGCGCTCGGTAAGGAGGGCGTCGTCAAGCGGGGCGGCGTGCAGCTCCTGGATGATGGAGTTATCGCCCGGCTGCGAGTAAATGCGGGCCAGGGCGCCCTCGAGGTCCTTGTGGCGACCCCACAGGCCCTCGGCATTGATGACGCCCAGGCCGCCTTGCTTGCCCATCTCGATGATGAACTCGGGGGTGGCGAGCGCATCAGTGGGGTGGGACACGAAGGGGATGTCGAAGGTATAGGCGTCGATGTGCCAGGTGGTGTCCACGTCCTTGGAGGAACGGGTGCGGCGCTGCGGCACGATGGATAGTTGCTCTAGATCGAAGGTGCGGCGGGCCTCGCGGCCGATGCCGATTTCGGCGTATTCACGCATGATATTCCTAGCGGTAGTTTGGTGCTTCTGCGATTTGCTGCAGGTGGTGCGGGTGGGATTCCTTCAGGCCCGCGGCGGTGATTTGGACGAAGCGCTTGGTCTTTAGCTCGGCCAGGGTGGCGGAGCCGGTATAGCCCATGGAAGCGCGCAGACCGCCGATAATCTGGTGCACGATGGCATCGATATCGCCGCGGAAGGGCACGCGGCCCTCGACGCCTTCCGGAACCAGCTTGTCCTCGCTGCGGACGTCAGCTTGGAAGTAGCGGTCCTTGGAGTAGGAGCGCTTCTCGCCGGAAAGTCCGCGGCCCTGCATGGCGCCCATGGAGCCCATGCCGCGGTAGCGCTTGTACTGCTTGCCCTGGTAGACCACGATGTCACCGGGGGCTTCGGTGGTACCGGCAAACATGGAACCCAGCATGACGGTATCGGCGCCAGCCGCCAGAGCCTTGGCGACGTCGCCCGAGTACTGCATGCCACCATCGCCGATAACCGGTACACCGGCCGGGCCAGCTACTGCGGCGGCCTCCATCAGGGCCGTAATCTGCGGCGCGCCCACGCCGGCGACGACGCGGGTGGTGCAAATGGAGCCTGGGCCGATGCCGACCTTGATGGCGTCGGCGCCGGCATCAATCATTGCCTGGGCAGCCTCGCGGGTGGCGAGGTTACCGCCGATGACATCGACCTGGGAACCGAAATCCTTTTGTACGCGGGAGACCATTTCCAGCACGCGGTTGTTGTGGGCGTGGGCGGAGTCGACGACGAGGGCGTCCACGCCGGCGTCGACAAGCGCGGCGGCGCGCTGGTAGGACTCCTCGCCGGTACCGATGCCGGCCGCAACCAACAGGCGGCCGGCCGAGTCCTTGGACGCGTTGGGGTACTGCTCGGTCTTGACAAAGTCCTTGACGGTAATCAGGCCGGTGAGCTTACTATCCGCATCGACGATGGGCAGCTTTTCCACCTTATTGGCCGAAAGCAGTTCGAGGGCTTCCTTCTTAGATACACCCTCGCGCGCAACAACAAGCGGCATGGCCGTCATGACCTCGCTGACCTTGCGGTCAAAGTCAGGCTCGAAGCGCATATCGCGGTTGGTGCAAATGCCCATCAGGGTGCCGTCCTCGTCTACCACCGGCAGGCCGGAGATGCGGAAGCGGGCGCACAGCGCGTCTACTTCCCCGATGGTCATATCCGGGCGCGCAGTGATGGGGTCGGTGACCATGCCGGACTCGGAGCGCTTCACAATCTCGACCTGCTCGGCCTGATCCTCGGTAGACAGGTTGCGGTGCAGCACGCCGATACCGCCTTGGCGGGCCATGGCAATGGCCATGCGGGCCTCGGTCACGGTATCCATGGCGGCCGAGGCAAGCGGGACGCCGAGGCGGATATTGCGGGTAAATTGCGCGCCGGTATCGACCTCGGAGGGCACGATATTGGATTCGGCGGGCAAAAGGAGCACATCGTCAAAGGTCAGGCCGCGCAGGGCTACCTTGTTCGGGTCATCTCCACCAGTATGAATACGGTTCTCGCTCATCGAGGTCTCTCCTTAACAGGTTTAGCGGCTAACCCAACTGTAGTGCGTTGCCGGCCGAAGACACCATTTGGGCAGGGGTAAATTGCCTCGGGCGAGCAAGTTCAATAGGCTCGCAGGCGTGAACTTCTTCGCCAATATGCCCCGCGATCCTTTCGCCGACGACCCGAATGACCCAGCCTCCTTCTTGGAGGAGGACGAGCAGGTCATGCCGCTTACCGACGACGACCGGATCGCCATCATCCACGACCTCGCGCTGGTGCAGAAATTCGCCTCCATCCTCGGCCCACGCGGCATCGATGGCATCTTCTTCCTGTGCGAGGATTGCCAGGAGAACCACTTCTATGAGTGGGATATTATGGCCGCTAATATGCGCGCTACGCTCGAAGGGGAGTTAGCGCCCGTGCATGAGCCGGGCGCCGAGCCAGATCCCTCCCGCTACGTGCCCTGGGACTATGCCTTGGGCTACTTGGACGGCCTGGAGGGCCGCTAGATACTACTGCTGTTGCTGGCCCAGTTCGATGGTGGTCGTAGGCTCGTCCTCAACGTTGGGATTAGGCTGCGGGTTTTGCTGGGCCTGCTCAGTGACTACCACGGTTTCGGTGGCGTACTGCGTTTCAGTCACGGTGGCCGGTTCCGGCCGCTGCTCCGGCTGAGAGGCTTCTTCCGCCACGGTTTCGGTGGCGGTCTCCGTAACGGTGTGCGGGGTGGGCTTCGGGTGCGCAGAGCGCTTTTGTTCGGCCTCACGGTTAGCGGCGATGGCCTTTTCTTCCTTACCTTCGGCTTCATCCAGCTTGGCGCGGGCGTCCTTCATTAGTTCGCGGGCGCCTTCAATATCGCCTTCGGCCGCGCGAGATTCCATCTCTTCCAGCGTGCCGGCCAGCTCTACATTGCGGGTCTTATCGCCCTTATCAAAGGTTCCGGCGTGCAGCATGGCTCCACCGGCTCCAGCGATGACTAGAGTTGCGGCCGCCGCACCGATGAGCCCATGTACGAACGGGCCGCCACGGCGGCGCTTGCGGGCCTGGCCTAGGTCGATGACCTCAGGCTCAGCATCGGCGCCTTCTACCAGCGGGGCTGGAGGCATCTGCTTGTCGACGTCCCCCTTTAACTCCAGCAGCAGCTCCGCCAGGTCATCCTGGCCGTCGGAAGGGTTAGTTCCCTTCGAAAGCTCGGTGAGGAATGCATCATCATCTACCAAGGGCTGGAGCTGGTCTGCTAGGCCGGCATTATCGCCGTGGTGCTTCGGTGCCATGATGGTGTCTCTCCCCCTTCCTTTCTATTAAGAGATATCTGCTGTAAGAGTCGGCCTCTAGGCCCTTAGCGCGCAGTTTCCTGGGCGGCTTGGAGAGCCTTTCGCAATTGAGCGAGTGCTCGGTGTTGTGCGACACGAACCGCACCTGGGGTGGAACCCACAATTTCCGCGGTCTCTTCTGCCGACAAACCGTTGAACACGCGCAGAATAACGATGTTTTTCGCCTTGTCACTTAACGTATCGAGCAAGGCGCGCATTCTGTTACTACCGTCGGCCTCCAATGCCCACTCTTCAGGGGTTGCGTCACGCGCGGAGTCTTCCGGAATTTCTTCGGTAGGGGTGGACTTATCGCGCCCCATGGCGCGGTGGGCATCGGTGACCTTATTGAACGCGATGCCGTAGACATAGGCCATAAACGGGCGGCCTTTGTCCTCGTAGGAGCCAATAGAAGTGGCCACTGCAAGACAGATCTCTTGGGCTACATCCTCCGCGGTAGGTTGGCGGCCGCCGCCGATGCGGGCGCGGCAGTAGCGCAGCACCTGCGGGTGAATGATCCGCAGGACTTTTTGCAGCGCTCGACGGCTGCCGTCGACGGCATGCGGGACGAGATCCGCTAGCTCCTGTTCCTTATCACTCACGTATGCACCCTCTGACATGTTTTAAACCGGTAACTAACCATATTGGCACACGAGAAGTTTATGCAAAGGCGACGCGCAGCCCCAGCGCCTGCACAACCCGAGCGGCAGAAAATTCATAAACCGTTAACCTTTGCCGTTTCCGCTGGTAGACCGTGGTGTAGGCGGGGTGAGCATGGGAAGAATACCTAAAAGTCAAAAATAGGTAACCCATCGTTAACCCACGCGCGAAACACTACGTGAGGTTGCTTCCCGTAACACTGCGGAAGCCACACTAGAATTCTCGCCCTTACAAAGGAGCTAAGTAACGTGTCTCAGCCTCATTTGCTTCCCGGTCCCACCGCTGACCTGTGGGATTGGCAGCTACAAGGCGCCTGCCGCGGAGAAAACTCAGACGTATTTTATCACCCAGATGGCGAGCGCGGCCGCGCCCGCGCCCAGCGCGAGAACCGCGCCAAGGCCATCTGCAATTCCTGCCCGGTCATTGATCTGTGCCGCGAGCACGCCCTGCAATCCGCCGAGCCCTACGGCGTCTGGGGCGGAATGAGCGAATCCGAGCGCGTCGTTGCACTGCGCCAACGCCGCCGCGCCGCCACGCCGGTCAACGCTTAAGGCAGAAGGTTAGGTGGAGACGAGGGCGTCGGCAAGAAAGCGCCCCGTCACTGAGTCTTGCTGCTCGGCTAAATCGGCCGGGGTGCCGCAAAAGACAAGCTGGCCGCCGGCCGAACCGGCGCCGGGCCCCAAGTCGATGGCGTGATCCGCATGCGCGAGAACGGCCAGAGTGTGGTCGATGCAGACGACGGTATGTCCGGAGCCCACCAGCTCATCCAGCAGCGCCAGAATCCGCGCGGTATCCGCTGGGTGCAGGCCGGTGGTGGGCTCATCGAGGACCAGCACATCAGCGGTGGATTTCTTATCGCTCAGGTGCGCCGCAAGTTTGAGGCGCTGACGCTCGCCGCCGGACAAAGTAGATAGCGGCTGGCCTAGGGTGACATACCCCAGGCCGACGGTGCACAAGGTATCGCAGATTTTCGCCACGGCCGGTGCCCTCGCATTCGGGGCACATGCCGCCGGTGCGCTCGAAACGGCGCACCTCCTTGGTGCCGTTAACCTCGATGGCGCCCTGGCCGGAGGCGGAGGGCACATTAAAGGAGTAGGCCGCCGGGCCGCCGGCGCGCGGAGCGGCCATGCGCGAATACAGCACGCGCAGCATGGCAGTGATATCGGTGGCGGTGCCAAAGGTGGAGCGAGAGGAGGCGGCCATGGGCTCCTGGCCCACCACGATGGCGGCCGTGAGATGCTCTAGCTTATCGACGTCCGGCCGGGCCAACGACGGCATAAACCCCTGCACGAAGCCGGGGTAGGTCTCGTTGATAAGCCGTTGGGACTCGGCCGCGATGGTGTCGAAGACCAAGGAGGATTTTGCCGGAGCCGGATACACCGGTAAAGACGGTGAGCTGGCGCTTGGGGATGGACAGGGAGATATCGCGCAGGTTGTTTTCGCGCGCGCCGGTGACCTTGATGTATTCCACGGGCCTAGCCTAGGCACAACAAAACCCGCCGCGCGGGAAGCGGGGCGGGCGATGTTGGGAAGGTTTAGTGCTGGTGGCCGTGACCGGCGTCAGCAGGCTGCTCTTCCTGTGGCTTTTCCACCACGGAGGCCTCGGTGGTTAGAACCATACGGGCCACGGAGGTGGCATTGACCACGGCCGAGTGGGTGACCTTGACTGGGTCGATAATGCCGTTATCGATGAGGTTGCCGTACTCCAGGGTATTGGCGTTGAAGCCCTCACCGTTAGACATCTCGGCGACGCGGGAGACGACGACGGCGCCGTCGAGGCCAGCGTTTTCAGCGATCCAATAAGCCGGGCGGGTCAGGGCGCGGGCGACGGCGAGAACGCCGACCTTAGCCTCGCCCTCGAAGCCCTCGGCGAAGGACTCGAGTTCCTTGGAAATCTGGACCAGCACGGAGCCGCCGCCGGCGATGACGCCCTCTTCAACGGCCGCGCGGGCGGCGTTGATGGCATCTTCGACGCGCAGCTTGCGCTCGTTGACCTCGGTCTCGGTAGCCGCACCAACGCGGATGACGGCCACGCCGCCGGAGAGCTTAGCCAGGCGCTCCTCGAGCTTTTCCTTATCCCAGGTGGAATCGGTGCGCTCGATCTCGCGACGGATCTGCTCGCGGCGTTCCTCTACTGCCTCAGCGGTGCCGCCACCATCGACGATGACGGTGTCATCCTTGGTGATAGTCACGCGCCGGGCAGAGCCCAGCACGTCGAGGCCAGCCTCGTTGAGGTTGACGCCCACCTCTGGGTCGATGACGGTGGCGCCGGTAACGACTGCCAAGTCATCCATGAATCCCTTGCGGCGCTCGCCAAAGTACGGGGCCTTCACGGCAGCGACCTTGAGCACCTTGCGGATGGAGTTGACGACGAGCGCCTGCAGCGGCTCGCCCTCGACGTCCTCCGCAATAATGAGGGTCGGGCGGTTGGTCTCGGCGATCTTCTCCAGCAGCGGCAAGAAGTCCGGCAGGGAGGAGATCTTGTTGCGGACGAGCAATACTGCGGCGTCGTCCAGCACGGCGTGGTAGGTCTCTTCCTCCGTAGCGAAGTACGGGGAAAGGTAGCCCTTGTCAAAGGAAATACCCTCGGTGACGTCGACGGCGGAGTCAATGGTCTGGGATTCCTCGACGGTGACAACGCCGTCCTTGCCCACCTTGTCCATGGCGCCGGCAACCATCTCACCGACCTCCGGGTCACGGGAGGAGACGGTGGCTACCTGGGCGATTTCAGAGGAGGAGTTGACCGCGGTGGCGCGGGCCTTGAGCTCCTCGACGGCCTTTTCGGCCGCCGCCGCGATGCCGCGGTTGAGCTCGATGGGGTTGGCGCCGGCCGCTACGTTGCGCAGGCCTTCAAAGATGAGCGCCTGAGCCAGCAAGGTAGCGGTGGTGGTGCCGTCACCCGCGGTGTCATTGGTCTTGACCGCAACGGACTTGACCAGCTGCGCGCCGAGGTTCTCGAAAGGCTCCTCGATGTCGATATCGCGGGCGATGGTCACGCCGTCATTGGTGACGGTGGGGCCACCGAAAGCCTTGGACAGCACGACGTTGCGGCCGCGCGGGCCGAGGGTGACCTTGAGGGCATCAGCCAGCGTATCGACGCCGCGCTGGATTCCCTCGCGGGCTTCTTGGTCGAATGCAATGAGCTTTGCCATAAGTGGGCCTACTTCTCGATGACGGCGAGCAGGTCACGGGAGGACAGCAGCAGGTACTCCTCACCGTTGTACTTCAGCTCGGTGCCGCCGTACTTGGAAAAGACCACGGTATCGCCTTCGTTGACGCCTACCGGGGTGACCTCACCCTTGTCGTTGGTGCGGCCTGGGCCTACGGCAACGACGGTAGCTTCCTGCGGCTTTTCCTTGGCGGAATCCGGGATAACCAGACCGGAAGCGGTGGTGGTTTCAGCTTCTACGATCTGTACGAGGACGCGGTCCTCGAGAGGCTTAATGTTTGCCATGATGTTTCCTCCGTAGTGTTCGTATGCGCACCGGTATGGCGCGCGCGTGCCGGTTGTGGATGTCCAGCACAGCCGTCGTCGCGGGTGAACAACTGTGGGTCAAACAACCTGATTAGCACTCTACCCTCGTGACTGCTAACCCTCAACAATGACCCGGCCCACATTCCTACGCCCTCAGCGATCCTTTCAGCGCTCCCGTTGCCCAGCGTGGACAAAGCCGGCCAGCGCCAGCTTGACGACGCCGAGGGCGATAAACATGACGCCAAAAATCACGGCGAAGGCCGACCACCACAGCTCCTCTACCAGTGTTCGACCGAAGGAAACCTGTGGGGTGAGCAGGTGGTGGAGAGGCAGGAGCGTCGCCAAGCACAGCGCCCAGACCACGCCGGCCGCAGTCAGGGTGAGGCACGCCGCCTCCCCCACTTGCACGCGCGCCCAGGCCGAGGGGGTGGCGCCGGCCAGGGTGAGGCCGTGGATATCGGAGTCGATGCGCCCGCGCATCAGCAGTGAGGTAAGCACGGCGCCCACGATGCTGGGTGCAAAGACCGGCCCTAAAAGGGCGACAAAGACCTGCCACGAGGACAAGGTGCCGCCGGCACCTGCGTCGTTTCCAAAGCGCAGGCCCGAGCCGACGGCGACGATAAAACCGCCGAGGAGCACCCACGGCACGATGTGTGGGGTGGAAAAGTGCCGGCGCACGCGCACGTTGTCCCCAGCGATGCCGGCCGCGCGGGTCCATTGGTCGATGCCGGGCATGAGCCAAGGTAAGAAGAGGGCGACGAGGATGACAAGCCCCATCTCTGCCGAGAGGAGGTCGCCGGGGTCCTCGATGTGCAGGCACCCGTAGACCGTGCCGCCGATAGCCGCGGGCGCAAGCAGGAATTTCACCAGAAGCCACATCGGGTGTGCGGGAGTACGCGGCCGGAATACGCGGCGCAGCGGAGGCAGCGCACCCACTAGGGCCGCGGACATGCAGACGGCTACCGCAATGGCGGTGACCTGGCCGGTAATGACGATATCCGGCATGGGGATACCGTCGCTGCGCAGGGCACGCACGCACGGGTCAAGCAAAGGTCGGGCCGGCAGCACGCCGAGAAATCCGGCAGCCGCGCTGACCGCTGCGACTTGGCCCAGAATGAACGCAAGGATCAACCACCCGGGCATGCCCACCATGCGCCAGGAGCGGTAGACCGGCTCGCGCTCGGAGATGATAAGGCGCATCTGCGATAGCGTCACCAACACCACCACGCACAGGGCCATGCCGAGCACCGTGCCACCCAGCGGGCCGGCGGGATTTTCTTCGGCCCCGGAGGAAGCCACCAGCATGGCCAGCGCCAGCGTGCACGAGGTGGAAGACACTACCAAGGTCAGTGCCACGGCCAGCCACGAAAGCCAATTGGACTGTAAGTCCTTAAGCCACACCAGCATGGGCCACCTCCTCTAAGGAGATGATCCTGTCGGCCGCCTCAGCGGCGAGGTGCGAGTGAGTCACCATGACCACGCTGGCGCCATCGCGGGCGGCGGCGCGCAGGTGGGAAAGGACGGTGGATGCGGTGGCGTCGTCAAGCGCGCCCGTAGGCTCGTCGGCGAAGATATAGGGCGCCTGGGCCAGCAGTGCCCGGGCGACGGCCACACGTTGCTGCTGCCCGCCGGAAAGCTGCGCGGGCAGGCGGCGCTCTAACCCAGCAAGGCCGAGCGAATCAAAGACTTCCGCCACCTTGCCGCGTGTAGGGCGCCGGCCGGAGAAGCGCGCGGTCAAGGTGGCATTGCGCTGGGCGTTGAGGGATTCCAGCAGGTTATAGTCCTGAAAAACAAAGGCTCGCTGCTTGCGCCCCGGCGCATTGACTCGGCCGGAGGTGGGCTTATCTAGCCCGGATAGCAGGTTCAACAGCGTGGTTTTTCCGCTTCCGGAAGGTCCCATGATGGCGACGAATTCGCCCGGGGCGATGGAAACAGTGACGCGATTGAGCACGGTGTGGCGGCCGTAGCGCTTGCTGAGGTTGTCTGCTTTTAACATGCCTTTGATTCCACTCGGCCGTGCAGAAGAAAGACATGGAGTGGGCCGCCCAGAAAATGGTAGAGCTAGCTCTACTGCCCCCACCGCGGCAGGGCGGCTAGGCTCAAGGGTTATGCGAACCCTCAAAGCCTGCGCGTGGAGCCTCGTCCTCGGCGCGCTATTTATCCCGGCGTTGGTGGTTTCGGTGCTGATGCTGCCGTGGATTCCGCTGGTGGGACGAGCCGCAGAATTTGTCGGCCGGTTGGGTGCGCAGTGGATGGGTGTGCAGATCCCACCCCGGCGCGCGGGCCGGTGGTTTGATTGGCAGCAGTTTTATCACCTTATTGTGCAGCTATTGCTTTCGGCTGCCTGCTTTGCCGCGTGGACTGCCGTGGGTTTTACGGCGGGCGTCCTGGTCATTGCGCCGTTCGTGCCAAATACCGAATTCTCCTTTGGCGAGTGGTCCACCACCAACCGGCCGCTCATTTTCTTCACCTGCTGGCTCACCGCGGCGCTGCTGGTGGCTTTATTGGTAGGGCTTAACCGCCTCTTGGTCTTGGCGTCGACCTCGCTAACTCGCCTAGCATTGAGTCCTTCGGCCGAGGAGTTGGCGGCCTCGCGTGCCACGCTTATCGATGCCTTCTCCGGCGAGCGCCGCCGCATCGAACGCGAACTGCACGATGGTCCGCAGCAGTACCTCACTGCGCTCAAGCTCAACTTGGCCGCGGCGAAATTGCAGGCCCCTCCCGAGTCGCAACCGGCCTTGGCCGATGCAGAACATAATGCCTCTTTGGCCTTGGCCTCCCTGCGGGCGACGGTGCGTGGCATTGCCCCGCAGGTGCTTTTCGACGCCGGACTTATCCCCGCCATCGACGAACTACTCGCCCACTCCGGACTGGAGGCAGAACTACACGTCGAAGGCGCCGAGCGCTCAGTGGATGAAACCACTGCCCTGCTGGCTTATCACGCGGTCGCCGAGGCGCTTACCAATGCATCCAAGCACGGCGCGGCCACTGAGGCGATGGTAACGGTTGCTTTCGGGCAGATGCTGCGCCTAGACATCGTTGATAATGGCACCGGGCCCGGACTCGGAGCTGGCCTCAGCCCCGCGGCCAAGGAGCCAGCTGGGACGGGCACCGGTCTCGCCGGGCTGCGCGAGCGCGCCGCCGCGCTGGGAGGCACGGTGAACTTTTCGGCAGCAGATGACGCGGCTGCGGGTGAACTCGGTGGCCGGCTGCAGGTCGAATTACCGCTGAAGGAGGCGGAATGAAACTACTACTGGCGGAAGACTCCGCGCTGCTGCGCGCGGGGCTCGAGCAGCTACTCAGCGCTTTGGGGCATAGCGTTACGGTGGCCACGGATGCCGAAGAACTGCGCGCTATTGCCGGGCAGGAAGATTTTGACCTGATTATCAGCGATGTGCGCATGCCACCGACCATGACCGATGACGGCCTGCGCGCCGTGCATGACCTGCGATCAGCCAATCCCACCCAGCCGGTGGTGGTGTTGAGCCAATACGTAGCGGCAAGCTACCTCGACCGCCTCTTAGAGCACGGCGGATTCGGGTACCTGCTCAAGGAACGCGTTTCTGATGTAGAAGAATTCGTGCGCACACTAGACGAGGTCGCGCGCGGCGGCACCGTGGTGGACCCAGAGGTCGTAACTGCGCTGCTGTCGGCGCGGCGTACTGGTTTAGCCCAACTCACCGCCCGCGAGCGGGAGGTGCTGGGGCTTATGGCCCAAGGATTGAGCAATAAAGAAATTGAAGACACACTCGTTCTTACTGCCGGAGCGGTAAGCAAGCATGTCTCCAATGTGTTTATGAAGCTCGGGTTTCGGCCCGAGGACGCCAACCGGCGGGTCAAGGCCGTATTGGCGTGGCTGCGCCATACAGAGCGCTAGCCACTGAGGCGACGCTCGCTACTTCTTCGAGCTGAGCCCGCCGAAAATATCACTGGAGCTCAGGGAGCTGCTGCCTTCCGGATCCTGGGGCGTCTCCGGGGTATCCGGGTCGGTGGATTCGGTGGAGTCTGCGGGGTCGGTGGTGTCGTCGGCAGGCACAGCGCCGCGGTCCTTCTTCTTGAGGGAAACCTTGTCCACCAGCGTGTTATCGCCTTCGTTGAAGGTGGTGAAGGTGAGCTTGTCATCGGAGACGTCCACGCGCATGTAGTCCTCGGTGTAGTCCTGGCGCCACATGGCGGTGGACTCGTGGGCAAGCTTTGGATCGATGGTCTCCATGCGCGCGCCCTTGTGCTTTTTGTTATTCACGTCGGTGAAGTCGTAGTACTTGCCACCGCCCGCGGTGGTGGTGGTCAGGTACAGCGCCTCGCCATCCTTAGGCTCGAGAACATCGCCGCGCTGCGGCTTTTCTTCCGGCAGGACCGGCTTATTGTTCTTCATCAGGTGGCTGCGGGTGTAGATGTGGTCGTGGCCGGAGAGCACGGCATCGACATTGAGCTCGGAGAGCACCGGGGTGAGCTTCTCGCGCAGGTTGGTGACGTCCTTATCAAAATAATGCGTGCCCTGGGAGTATGGGCCGTGGTGCATACCAACGACGATCCAGTCATTATCCGCGCCGCGGGATTCGATGGCCTCGCGCAAGAACTGCTCGTGGCGGGCGATATCGGCGTCGGAAGAAGCATTGGAGTCTAGGCCGATGAAGAGCACGTTATTGCGTTCGAAGTAGTGGTCGCGGATATCGTCCGCCTGATGTGGGTTAGAGAAGTGCTCATCATGGTGCTTCATGGTGAGGTTATAGGTCTCGTGGTTGCCTGGGACCGTGTTGGTGGGGATGTGACGGATCTCCGGGGCGGAGAAGTATGCATCGTACTGCGGTACCTGCGCGCCCCACCCCTCAACCTGGTCACCCAGGGACCAGATCATGCTGGCATTCGGCACATGGGAAGCCGCGTGACCGATGGTCTTGCGCCACTGTTCGGCTTGGTCATCCACCTTGAGATCCACGCCGATCTGCGGGTCTGCGACGGTAAGGAAGGACCAGTCATCGCCATTGGAGCCGGTGTTGAAGGTCTCCGGTTCGGACCAGCCGCCTTCCTCAGAGCCAACGCGGTAGGAGTACTCAGTATCCGGCTGCAGGTCGGTAGCGGTGGCGAACTGGGACTTGTACAGCAAGGCACCAAAGTCGCGCTCGTCGGCGCGGAAGGTCGTGGTGCCTTCTGGTCCGGTGACCTCGAGGACCTCGTCTGCCTTCGACTTGGTGCGCCAGGTGACCATGACCTGGGATTCATCCTCGCCCGGCTGCAGGATGGTGCGGTAGATGGGCGAGTCAGCGGCCAGCGCCGGGGTGGCGGGCACGACGGCGGCAGCGCCACCCACGGCGAGGGCGGTGGCGAAGGAGGCGACGAAGCGCGATGAACGATGCATACAGTTTTCACCTTTGGTGTCTTAGAAGAAGCGGTACGGCTCCCTAGAACACCATAAGAATGTGAACACCGTATTACGGGCGCGCGAAAAGCGCTTGAACCCTACCTGTGAGGGGCTGGGGTTTAAAGGCTCTTATCGGAGTTGATAACGGCCGCGCGCCAGAGGGTGTACTCCTCTGGGTTATCTTCGCGGTAGTTCTTCACTGCCCGAATGCCCTGCTCCACGGACTCGATAACGGCATCGATGGTAGTGTCTTCGCCCTCAGCGTCAACGAAAATGACGGGGCCGCAGATGGAGCGGATGGGGTCCTGCAGGAAGGCGGCATTGCCGGTGGCAGCTGCGTTGCGTGCCAGGGAGGCTACCGGGTTCGGATCGGCGCCTTCGGCCTTGGCTTCGGGGTTGTAGAGCGCGGCGTAGGTGGTGCCATCTTCCTGGAATACAACGGAGACGCGGTCCTCGGTGGTGCCGCCCAGGAACTGGTTGGCGTGCTCCAGCTCGAACTCCAGCTTGCGACGGGTGAGATCAGGGTTGACAAGGAAACCGACAGTCATGAGAGAAAGCTCCTTCAGAAAGCCAAGAGGGCATGAACGCTCCTTAGCGTACCGGCCCCCTGCCCTGCCTGCAGCGCGAGCGAGAAGAACTTTAGGTTAACTGCGGCTCTTCCACATCCAGCTGGGTATCGGTGCCAACACCGAGGCCAGAGGGCTGGGCGCCTTCATGGATGAGTTGCGCGCCGATGGCCGCGATCATCACGCCGTTATCGGTGCACAGCGAAAAGCGCGGCACGCGCAGTTCCACCCCGGCGGCGGCGCAGCGCTCGGCGGCCAGCTCGCGCAGGCGGGAATTAGCGGCCACGCCGCCTCCCAATAGCAGCACCCGGGCGCCGGTGTCCTCGCAGGCACGCACGGCCTTGGCGGTCAGGACATCTGCCACGGCTTCTTGAAAGCTGGCGCAGACATTTTCAACGCTGATGGTCTCCCCTGCCTTTTCGGCGCGCTCCACATAGCGGGCCACGGAGGTCTTGAGCCCAGAGAAGGAGAAGTCGTGGCGGTGCGGGCCGCGCAGGTCCTCGGCGCGGGACATGCCGCGCGGGAAATCGATGGTGGCTTCGCCGCGGGCAGCGAGCTTATCAATCACCGGACCACCCGGGTAACCCAAACCGAGGAGGCGGGAGACTTTGTCGTAGGCTTCACCGGCGGCGTCGTCAAGCGTAGAGCCCAACTCGCGCATGGGCTTGCCGACGGCCTCTACCTCCAACAACTGCGTATGCCCGCCCGAGACCAGAAGGGCCACCGAGTGCGGCAGCTCTTCGCCTTCCAGGTTGGCCACGGCAACATGGCCGCCCAGGTGGTTAACGCCGTAGAAGGGCACGCCCCAAGCCGCGGCATAGGCCTTGGCGGCCGAGGCTCCCACCAGCAAGGCACCGGCTAGGCCGGGCCCCACGGTGGCGGCGATGGCATCCGGCTTTTCGATGCCTGCCTCATTCAACGCCGCCTGCATGACCTGCGGCATGGCCTCAAGGTGGGCACGGGAGGCGATTTCCGGGACGACGCCACCGAAACGCGCATGCTGCTCCATGGAGGAAGCAACGGCATTGGCGAGGATTTCCATGTGGCCGTCCTCGCGCAGCTCGACGATGCCCACGCCGGTTTCATCGCAGGAGGACTCGATGCCCATGATCTTCATGACTGCTCCTTAATCTTTTGGGCGCTCGGACTGGCACGGGCGCACCATCACGTGCGCATCCGCCCCGGAAGGTTGGTAATAGTTCTTGCGGATCCCCTGCTTGGCAAAGCCGTAGCGCTCATACAGGCCAATAGCGGGATCATTGCCCACACGAACCTCGAGGAAGACCGGGGCGTCCTTAAGATCCGCGATATGGCAGATATTGTCCATCATCATCCGCGCGATGCCGCGGCGCTGCGCGGCGGGGTCGACGCCGATGGTGTGGATTTCAAACTCGGGGTCCGCTGCCGGTCCCATCATGCCGATGCCCGCATAGCCCAAAAGCTTTACGGGCGCCGGTTCTTCGATCGCGCCTTCCACCCCGAGATAGAAGTTGAAGGGCTGGGCCATTTCTTCCCGGAAAATCCGGCTGGACCACGGGGTTTCTCCGGGAAATAGGACCTCTTCCAGCTCGGCGCACCGGGGTGCATCGGCTGGGGTTAGCTCGCGCAGCTTCACAGCTCGACCTTCGGGATGGCGGCAGAAAGCTGTTGCTGCTTCGGAGGGACCGCATCTGGGCGGCGTAGATACAGCGGCACGACGGGAGCCGGTTCTGCCTCTAGGTCGGCCGCGGCAACGAGGGCTGCCGCGGTTGGCTGGGCCGCGCGGTGCGGCAGGGCGGCGAGCAGCTCGGGGAGTTGCTCAGTAAGGCGGTCGGGGATGATGACCTCGGCGGTGGAGGTAAGTTCCACCTCGAGTTCGGCCGGTTTCGTGACCGCGGGGCCAGAAATGCGCTGCACACCGGAGTCGGTAGCGCGATAAGTGGCCCAGTAGATCTCCTTGCGGCGAGCATCGGTAGCTACCAAGGCGGTGGCTTCGTCGGCCGCGGCGGCAGGATCTACGTGAAGCTCGGCGGCGGCCGCGATGGCATCGTGGGTGCAGATGCCGTGGAGGGGGATCGAGAGGGCGTCGGCAAGCGCGGAGGCCGTCGCCATACCCACGCGCAACCCGGTAAATGGACCCGGGCCCACGCCGGTGACCACCGCATCGAGATCGGAATACTCCATGCCCGCTTCTGCGAGGACCTCGGTGATGGTAGGAATGAGCAGCTCATTATGCGCGCGGGTATCCTCCAACACGCGCTCGGTGCTCTGCCCGGTGGCGGTATCCACTACCCCGGTAACGAGGGCGGTGGTAGCCGTATCGATCGCGAGGACGCGCATTAGGCAACCATCTTCCAGGTGCCATCCTCGCGCTGGAAGCCCAGCGGCTGGGTGCCCTGGATCATGGGTACGCCGCCATCAAGGCTCTGGCCCTGCTGCTCCATGGCCTTGACCTGCATGTCAATCATCTCGCACACCTCGACCTTCTCCGGATCCAGCTCTTCGATGAAGGGCTTAGCGCTCTGGGAAATGGCTACCGCGTAGCTCTTGCCTTCCGGCACCGCACCGTCTTCAAAGGTGATGTTCTCGGTATCGATCTGTGCCTCTTTAACCTTGTCTTCGCGCATGCCCGGGCAGATGAAACCAATGGCGGGGTATTCCTCGCCATAGACATCAGTGGGCATGACGGTCATGACCTCCAAGTTGTTTGGTGCCTTGGACAGCGTGGAGGTGAGGTTTCCCTCCAAGTGGTTTTCCTCGCGCAGTGTGGAGGAAGCCAGGAGCACCATCATGACAACGATAAAGATGGCGATGATGGCGGCGGTGAGGTTGCGAGCGAAATTAGTCATGGGATGAGTATGGCTCCTTGAAAAAATGTTTAAGTTTCAGGCGGGCGGCGGTAGTTCTGGCAACCGATGCTACCTGGTTAACCGCAACACAAAACCCACAGGGTAGTGCCTGCCAGTGTAGGCGGGCGACCCTGTGGGTGAGTAATTAACGCGAGATATTGCCGCTATAGCAACAGCAAAAGCAACACCTGCGAGGCAATAATCTTGCCGATAATTGTAGTGGGATAGACCGTGGCCCATCCGCGGCCGGCCAGCTCAGTGCCGGTTTGGTCACGAATATAGGCAAAGACTGCCGGGTTGGTGGTCATGCCGGCCGCACAGCCCATGGCCTCGTCCCACTTCAGCTTCAGCACCAGCATGCCGATGACGCCGATCAAGATGGCGGAGACCAACGTGATGATAAGGCCCACGCCCATGATGGTCAGGGAGGATGGATCCGTCAGGGCATCACGGAAGGAGGCGCCGGCCGAGGTGCCCACGCCGGCGAGGAACAAGGTAAGGCCCATGTTGGACAAGGTCTCACGGGTGTGGAATGGCATCTGCCAGTTCAACGGGCCGGTACGGTTGAGGTAGCCCAAGAGCAGGCCGACGACCACGGGGCCGCCACCAAAGCCCAGCTGCAGGGTGGAACCGCCCGGCATCGGAATCGGAATGAGGCCAAGCAGCATACCCAAGGTCAGTCCGATGGCCATGGACAGCAGGTCCGCATTACCCAACGCGGCCTCAGAGTCGCCGAGGTATTTGCGCACGTACGGCAGGCGGCTCGGGCTGGTGACCACGCGAACGCGATCCGAGTAGTTGAGCACGGTGTCCGGGTGCGGGACGAGGTCCTTATCGCCCTTACGGATACGAGCGATGATAAAGCCGTGGTCGAGGGCCTTGATCTCGCGGACGGACTTACCGGCAATCTCTGGGTTGGACACGGTAACGCGGCTGTACTTGAGACCGGCTTCCTCGGTCAGCTCCACCGGATGTTCTTCACCCAGGATCTCAATGGCCTTATCGACGGCCTCTTCGGAGCCGTTGAGCAGGTATGCTTCACCCTCACACAGCGGCATTTCCGGGACGGCGAGGCGGTGGCGCTCATCATTGGAGATGATACGAGTAGCCACAACGGTCTGGCCGGTAACGCGGTAGATATGGCCAGCAGTGTCATTGAAGTTCTTGGTCAGGCGCACGCCTTTGGCCACGAGCTCGGCGGGAATCATGCCCTCTGCGCGGGCATCTTCCTCATGGTTCACCTTGACCACCTTGGCGCCGATGGCGGCGACGAGAATCGCGCCAATCACCGCGCCTGGGTAGGCCAAGGAGTAACCGACGACCGGGGTGGAATCGCCCACCATTTCCACCACGGCAGCCATGCCCGGCGTGGAGGAGAGCGAACCGGCGAACATGCCGACGGCCTCTGGCACGCTCAGGCCAAAGGCACGGATAAGGCCATAGCCAACAGCGACCAAAATAACCAGCATGCCCAGCATAAAGACGGTGAGCTTCCAGCCGCGGGTTTTAAACTCGCGGACGAAGGAAGGCCCGAAGCTGAGGCCAATGGCATAAACGAAGATCGCCAGGCCAAATTGATAGACCAGCGGCGGAATTTGGATATCCGGATTGGCAGTAGATAGACCCAGTGCCACAAACATCGCAGCCGCGGCACCGAGAGAGATGCCGAAGATCTTGATCTTGCCAATCGCTAGACCCACCGCCATGATGACGAAGAGAGATAGCAAAGGACTTGAGGCGAGAAAATTCAACACCTTAATAGAATTACGTAGTGGTTATACCCGGATCAAGTCAGCGGTCTGGGATATTCATCACTTAAATCACTTTTATATACAGGTATGTGTTATGCACCATTTTTCCAAGACCATGTGAAGCGGCGAACATCCTCATCTGCGGCGGCATAGTCCGCCGGCTCGCGGTCAATGCTGATAAATAGGTAGCGCTCCGCAATCTGCTCTACTAGTCCCCCGCCCCATTCGGCGATAATCACGGCATCTTCCAGCTCCGTGTCCAAGTCCAAGGCGTCCAGTTCCCCTAGCGGGTCCCCGGAATTAGCGCCGCCTTCATCGAGCAGGCGGTAGGCATCCACATGCACAAGGTCTGGCCCACCCACCGTGGAGCGATGCACGCGGGCGATAACAAAGGTCGGCGAGGTAACGCGACCTTTAACGTGCATGCCCTTGGCGACGCCCTGCGTCAGCGTCGTCTTCCCAGCCCCCAACGGTCCATCCAGGATCACTACATCGCCGGCTTCAAGCGCCGCACCAAGCTCTTCACCAAAGGCATAGGTTTCTTCCACCGTGGATAGGTCGCGGCTGCCAGATTCCGGAAAGCTACTGCGCATCTTCTTCTCCTATATATTCGCGTTCGGTGCGGCCATCGGGCAGGCAGACAACCTCGTAGTTAATGGTGCCTGCTGCCGCGGCGAGATCCGTGGCCGATACTCCCCCGTTGCCAAAGATCACGGCTTCTTGGCCTGGCTCTACGCCATGCGGGTTATCACCCAAGTCCACCACGATCTGATCCATACAGATTCTTCCTACCTGTGGGTAGAGGTGCCCACCAATGCCCACGCGCAGGTCGCCCTGATAGCCACGCGGCAGGCCATCTGCGTAGCCGCAATCCACCGTGGCTAAGAAACCCGGCTTATCCGCCTTCCAGGTCAATCCGTAGCAGGTGCCCTCCCCCGGCTGAATGGGCTTTACATTAAAAATCTGCCCGGACCAGGTCATGGCCGGGCGCAGGCCATGCTCGAGCCCTTCAATCGGTTCCAAACCATAGCAGGCGACACCTACGCGCACCTGCTCGAAATAAGAGGAAGGACGCGTCAGTACGGCAGGTGAATTGGCCAGGTGGTTAACCGGGCACTCCAGTCCAATTTCGCGCGCGAGCCGCAGGGCCGTGCGGAACGCCTCTTCCTGAGCGTCATTGTGCGGATTATCCGGCTCATCGGCACACGCAAAGTGGGACATGAGCCCGAGCACCTTGATGTGCGGGGCATCGCGCAACACCTTAAAGGTCTCTGCCCAATCCTCTTCATCCACACCGGAGCGGTGCATGCCGGTTTCCACCTTGACGTATACCTCAGCAGGAAAATCGGCCTTGACCAGCTTATGCGCCTGCTCAAGGGAGTTGACCGCTACCTCGATTCCATTGGCCAAGGCTTCTTCGAGGATTTCATCTGTTTGCCAGATCCAGGCCACGATGGGCGCATCCACGCCTGCGCGGCGCAGGTCCACCGCCTCTCGCAGGGTGGCCACGCCAAAGCAATCCGCACCGGCGCGCGCCATCACGGGCACAACCTTGGCTGCGCCGTGCCCGTAGGCATCGGCCTTGACCACGCACATGAGCTTGACCTCAGGTCCCACCTTTTCCTTGATGAGGCGGACGTTGTGCGCAATGGCGGAGAGATCAATCGTGGTTTTCAGCATGCCCACCATTGTGCCACTGCTCACCCTTGTGCTGAATTCGGGCGGGGTGTGGCGCACTGACTCGCGATACCTCCACCTTGGAGCCGGCTCATCCAATGTCCTCTATCGAAACTTGCCTCGTAAGTTTTATCCGCGAACAGAAATCTTCATCATGGCTCACCACTAGCAATGCGCCCCGATAGTTTTTCAAGACCGAGACCAACCAATCAACAGTTGAAATATCAATGTTGTTAGTCGGCTCATCGAGCATTAGCAATTGCGGCGCTGGATCCGCTAAGAGCACTCTGGCGAATTCCGCCCTAAATCTTTCGCCTCCCGAGAGGGTCCCAGTCAATGCATGAACCGAGTCAGATTGAAACAACAACTGAGCAAGCTGATCACGGATGAACTGCGGATCCTCTCGTGGATTCGCGTTAGTAACCACGTCCCATACGCTTAGAGAAGGATCTAATCCAATTCGTTGACGCAAATACCCCGAGTTGCCGATCACGTAGCCCGCCTCACCGGAGTTAATTCGGTTTAAGAGCGTGGTCTTGCCACTTCCATTTGGTCCTGACAAGCGCACCCGTTCTGGGCCGACAATCGTCAGCCCAGGAATCGAAATAACCCGCTTTCCTTCCGGCAGCTCAGTTTGTGGCAGCTCGATATAGACCGAATCATCATCTCGTATGTTTCGCTCAGCTCGAGCTAAAGAGCGTTGGGCCTCTTCAACTGCGCCTGAATGGATTTGCGCTCTGCGTGATGCCGTCTTTGGCGGATTCTAGGGGTCGTTGCAACGATGATGGTTAGTTTGGTTTGATGCTACCGGTTTGTGTGAGGGCGTTGGTCATGACTTCGGCTGGGGTGCGCCAGTTGAGTGTTTTGCGTGGTTTGTGGTTGTGAATGTTGGCGATCATTTCTAGATCCTCGGCGCTGTAGATGGACAGGTCGCTGTTTTGGGAAGGTTTCTTCTGAGCCTGCCGTTGGTGTTTTCGTTGCTGCCGCGTTCCCATGGTGATCCTGGGTGACAGAAGTAGATGGGAATGTCAGTGGCCATGGTAAAGGCTTTATGACCAGCCATTTCGCTTCCTTGGTCCCAGGTAATTGATGACCAGATAACTTTATCGATTCCTGCAACCGCCTTGTGCAAGGCTGTGAATACCTCTTTGCTGGTATGCCTTCCTGGTAGGTGGCCAAGGACAACAAATCGGCTAACACGTTCTACTAGCGTGATTACCGCTGATTGATTGTTTTACCGAGGATGAGGTCGCCTTCCCAGTGGCCTGGCAAAATACGTTCACCAACCTCATCTGGCCGGTCGTCTATGAGGATCATGTCGTCGACGAAGCGTTGCTGGGCAGGTGTGCCGGAGCGGGTTTGGCGCTTCTTGCGTTTCTTTCTACCGGTCGGCAAGTCCAGGCCAAGGTCTTTGAGTCTTCCTTTGGCCTGCAGGTAAAAGGCATCATTAATCGTTTCGTGACTAATGCGCATGTCCTTATCAGTGGGGTAGTCGATGGGCAGGCGATTAGAAATCTCCTCAGGTGACCATTGTGCCCGCAATTGTGCGCATACATAGTCCCATAGCCTTTTGTTGGCCAGTAGTTTCGGTATTTTCGGCCGCAATCTGCGCGCACAGGCCTTTAACTTGGCTGTTTCTGCACGATACGGGCCTTCAGCACTGTGGTTTCTGCGTACTTCACGCTGAATTGACGATGCACTTCGCCCTAAACGGCGCCCAATCCCACGCAGCGGCACATCTTCGCGGAGAAGATCGGCGATAATGACGCGTTCTTCAAAGCAGATATAGCGATTACTGATGCGTTTATACGGATCCACCCCGCTAGGTAAAGCGGGAGGGGCAAGCCTTCCGGATTCGATGACATCATGGCGTTGGCGCAGCGCTTTCATAAGTCTGTTATACGTGCTGGCGTCTTCGCCGACGGGTATGAACTCTCGTTGACCCTGGGATTTGGTGAGTCCTTTTTCAAAATCTAAAGACAGTCGACGATCAATTCCTACTGCCGCGCCAGCATCACCACTAGGCAGGCTCGCCAGCCGAAGGCGCAAGTATTCCACTCTTAACTGCGTCTGGCGGACTTTCCGAGCATACTGACTTAACCGAGGGTGATGCTCCTATGTTGTGTCAAGCTGATTTGAGAAGTTCTTCATAAGCCAACCTCAACTCCGGCAAAGGGCG
>NZ_JASPHJ010000029.1:0-1538 GCF_030229085.1 Corynebacterium sp. MSK158 | reverse complement strand
GAGGGTGATGCTCCTATGTTGTGTCAAGCTGATTTGAGAAGTTCTTCATAAGCCAACCTCAACTCCGGCAAAGGGCGCTTGCCGGTTTCGATATCACTGATTCTCGCCGGGGCACACCCGAGTTTTTCAGCAACCTGGGCTTGCGATAACTGCCTCTCGATCCGTCGAGCTTTGAGTTCATCAACCTCTACCTGGCCCGTTGGAAGAACGGCCTGACCCAAGCACAACACCCGGTAGACCTCCCTGACAATGGCGCGTTTCAGACACCGTAAGATCTCCTTTTTCGACAATCCTTCCTTGGTGCGTTTGGCTACGTAGTCCCTGGTGCGTTGGTCATGATGCATCCGCACCAACGCGATCCGATGCAACGCAGAATTCGCCCGACGATCACCACCCCGGTTGAGACGGTGCCGATGAGTCCGTCCAGAACTAGCCGGAATCGGTGCGGCCCCGCACAGATGAGCTAATGCTGCCTCGGAGTGAATCCGGCCTGGATTATCCCCCACACTGACAATCAGATCAGCAGCCACCACGGAACCACACCCAAATATCGAGGTCACATGCGGATTGATCATCTCAACCAGGATACTGATGTGTTTTTCCAGCTGCGTACCCTGTTTCTGTAAATCACGATAGGTGGTGGCTAATGTCTTCAACGCGAGGAGCACCCCATTTCTGGGGTCGGCCAGGTCAGCTGATGGTCGGCACCGGGACAAGGCCTCCACCATGACCAATGTGGACATCGCACTATAGCGGCGTCGAATCTCATCGGGTGCTGTGACCAGCAACGATTTGATCGTTGTCATCAGTTTCGCTGCTGTCATCACGAGCTGACGGCGGGTGATCTGCAACCCACGGAGGGATTCCACTGGCCCGGAAGTGTCTTTCGGGATGCTTAAGGCTTCCCCGGTGAGCACCTGGCGGGCGGCAGCGACAGCATCAACGGGGTCTGATTTGCCGTCCCGGCGTCGAACGGCCCGGGTAGGGCGTAAGACTTCTACGACTGAGTATTTCTGGGTGCGAAGGTGGCGTGTCAGGCCTGCTCCATAGGAGCTGGTTCCTTCCACACCGACGGTGGTGACACCGTAGGTTGCCATGAACTCTGAAATCGCCACGTAGCCAGGGTTGGTGGCGGGGAAGGTGTCGGTGGCGATGTGCCGGCCGGTGTCCGAAATAACGGCAACAGTGTGGGTATCGGTGTGGGTGTCGATTCCGGCAACGGGGCCGGTGGGGCAGTCGAAAGTGGTAGACATTGGGGATCAGGTCCTGTCTGTGAGCAAACGTGCGGGTGACCCGCGATCCGGGGTTTCCGGGCAGACAAGACGCTGATGGGACGACTACACTAGACACCTGCCGGGGTGGTCACGGTGGAGACGTCACGCTCCTATAAGGTCATGGGCGGATTCACCAGATTGCGGTACAGGGTCGGAACTAACATGGAAGACAGATCACGCTGAAGGCACATGAGGAGATCATGGCCAGTCAAGAAGTGGGTCATTCCACGTGGTTCCGATCCTGTATTCCCATTATCAGCGTCA
>NZ_JASPHJ010000028.1:0-1578 GCF_030229085.1 Corynebacterium sp. MSK158 | reverse complement strand
AGTGGCATGTCCTGGACCCGAAGCGGGGTGATCTACCCATGGCCAGTGTGAAGCAGCTGTAAGAGGTTGTGGAGGCGCGAACCCACGTAGGTTGAAAACTGCGGGGATGAGCTGTGGGTAGGGGTGAAAGGCCAATCAAACTCCGTGATAGCTGGTTCTCCCCGAAATGCATTTAGGTGCAGCGTCGTATTATAGCTTGGTGGAGGTAGAGCGACTGGTTGGTTGAGCGGGACTACAATCTTAGCAATGTCAGCCAAACTCCGAATGCCACTAATTGTGTTGTACGGCAGTGAGACTGTGGGGGATAAGCTTCATAGTCGAGAGGGAAACAGCCCAGATCGCCGGTTAAGGCCCCTAAGGGTGTACTAAGTGGAAAAGGATGTGGGATCGCGAAGACAGCCAGGAGGTTGGCTTAGAAGCAGCCATCCTTGAAAGAGTGCGTAATAGCTCACTGGTCGAGTGGTTCTGCGCCGACAATGTAGTGGGGCTCAAGTACACCGCCGAAGCCGCGGCAAGCAATTTTTTGTTTGGGTAGGGGAGCGTCGTGCATGGGTTGAAGCGTTACCGTAAGGAGGCGTGGACTGTGTGCGAGTGAGAATGCAGGCATGAGTAACGAATTGATAGGTGAGAATCCTATCCGCCGGATGACTAAGGGTTCCTGGGTCAAGTTCGTCTTCCCAGGGTGAGTCGGGACCTAAGGCGAGGCCGACAGGCGTAGTCGATGGATAACCAGTTGATATTCTGGTACCCGTACATGCGCGCCCATGATAAAGCACTGATACTAACCACCGCGGATGCACTGCTAAGACTCTTTGAGTGTTGGTGGTGTTGATGTCGTGGGGCCTGATGTGTGGTTCAAGTGATGGGGTGACGCAGTGAGGTAGCCACGCCACTTATTGGATTGGTGGTGTAAGCGTGCAGATCGTGTGGTAGGTAAATCCGCCGCACATATGGTTGAGACGTGATGCGTAGACCCAGTGGGGTTGATGGTGGTGATCCTGTACTGTCGAGAAAAGCCTCTAGCGATGTGTGTGTATGGCCCGTACCCTAAACCGACACAGGTAGTCAGGTTGAAAATACTAAGGCGTTCGGGTGAACTGTGGTTAAGGAATTCGGCAAAATGCCCCCGTAACTTCGGGAGAAGGGGGGCCTCACGGCGTGAGCATCCTTGCGGTGTTAAGCGTTGTGGGGTCGCAGAGAATAGAGGGAAGCGACTGTTTATCAAAAACACAGGTCCATGCGAAGACGTTAAGTTGATGTATATGGACTGACGCCTGCCCGGTGCTGGAAGGTTAAGAGGACCGGTTAGTCAATTTTGTTGGCGAAGCTGAGAATTTAAGCCCCAGTAAACGGCGGTGGTAACTATAACCATCCTAAGGTAGCGAAATTCCTTGTCGGGTAAGTTCCGACCTGCACGAATGGCGTAACGACTTCTCTGCTGTCTCAACCACAGGCCCGGTGAAATTGCACTACGAGTAAAGATGCTCGTTACGCGCGGCAGGACGAAAAGACCCCGGGACCTTCACTATAGCTTGGTATTGGTGTTTGGTTCGGTTTGTGTAGGATAGGTGGGAGACT
>NZ_JASPHJ010000027.1:0-2528 GCF_030229085.1 Corynebacterium sp. MSK158 | reverse complement strand
ATTGTCTTCAACTACAGGACTCTCACCTTCTCCGGCAGGCCATTCCAAACCACTTCACCTAACAACAACACACGAGCGGACCATCAGTAGCTAGTCCACATTGGGGCCCACAACACCGCACACACAACCCCTACCAGGTATCACATGCACACGGTTTAGCCTCATCCACGTTCGTTCGCCACTACTAGCAGAATCATTATTATTTTCTCCTCCTACGGGTACTGAGATGTTTCACTTCCCCGCGTAAACCCCCACAACAGCTATGAATTCACTGAAGGGTAACCCCACATAACCAGGGCCAGGTTTCCCCATTCGGACATCCTCGGATCAACGCTTAATTGACAACTCCCCGAGGCTTAACGCAGCCTTTCACGTCCTTCATCGGCTCAGCATGCCAAGGCATCCACCATGCGCCCTTAATAACGAACACACAAACCACCACACACAACAAAAAGCGCGGGTGGCCACACAAGTGAACTTGACAAAAAGTTGATTAAAGAAAAAAGAAATCACACAAACACACACAAACAAACCACACAAAGCAGCCCATCTAATGCGTGTTTAATGCTCGCGTCCACTATACAGTTCTCACACAACACCCCAACCACACCCCACCAACACCAAACGCGTCAGCAGACATAATGGTCAGGCACAAAAAAAGGGGGAATAATGCCCCAGACACCCAACAATGCACCAACATACAAACAATTACTTTTCACTGTGCACGGACAACAGTGTGTCACAAAGCGCCATTCAAACACTTGGGTTTTGTCTCATAAGGTGTGTGTTTCACCCGGACAATTTTTCAACAATAAAAGGCCGGCAGCATGACACTCGCATACTCAACCAACCAAAGGGTGCAACTGCACCCAACAAATAAAAGCTCCTTAGAAAGGAGGTGATCCACCCGCACCTTCCGGTACGGGTACCTTGTTACGACTTCGTCCCAATCGCCGATCCCACCTTCGACGGCTCCCTAACAAGTTTGGGCCACCGGCTTCGGGTGTTACCAACTTTCATGACGTGACGGGCGGTGTGTACAAGGCCCGGGAACGTATTCACCGCAGCATTGCTGATCTGCGATTACTAGCGACTCCGACTTCATGGGGTCGAGTTGCAGACCCCAATCCGAACTAAGGCCGGCTTTCAGCGATTCGCTCCACCTCACAGTGTCGCTGCGCGTTGTACCGACCATTGTAGCATGTGTGAAGCCCTGGACATAAGGGGCATGATGATTTGACGTCATCCCCACCTTCCTCCGAGTTGACCCCGGCAGTCTCTCATGAGTCCCCAACCAAATGCTGGCAACATAAGACAAGGGTTGCGCTCGTTGCGGGACTTAACCCAACATCTCACGACACGAGCTGACGACAACCATGCACCACCTGTACACCAGCCACAAAGGGAAACTACATCTCTGCAGCGATCCAGTGTATGTCAAGCCCAGGTAAGGTTCTTCGCGTTGCATCGAATTAATCCACATGCTCCGCCGCTTGTGCGGGCCCCCGTCAATTCCTTTGAGTTTTAGCCTTGCGGCCGTACTCCCCAGGCGGGGCGCTTAATGCGTTAGCTACGGCACGAAAGTCGTGAAAAGACCCTCACACCTAGCGCCCACCGTTTACGGCATGGACTACCAGGGTATCTAATCCTGTTCGCTACCCATGCTTTCGCTCCTCAGCGTCAGTAACTGCCCAGTAACCTGCCTTCGCCATCGGTGTTCCTCCTGATATCTGCGCATTTCACCGCTACACCAGGAATTCCAGTTACCCCTACAGTACTCAAGTTATGCCCGTATCGCCTGCACGCCCGGAGTTAAGCCCCGGAATTTCACAGACGACGCGACAAACCACCTACGAGCCCTTTACGCCCAGTAATTCCGGACAACGCTCGCACCCTACGTATTACCGCGGCTGCTGGCACGTAGTTAGCCGGTGCTTCTTATCTAGGTACCGTCACAAAAAGCTTCGTCCCTAGCGAAAGGAGTTTACAACCCGAAGGCCGTCATCCCCCACGCGGCGTCGCTGCATCAGGCTTGCGCCCATTGTGCAATATTCCCCACTGCTGCCTCCCGTAGGAGTCTGGGCCGTATCTCAGTCCCAATGTGGCCGTCCACCCTCTCAGGCCGGCTACCCGTCGCCGCCTTGGTAGGCCATTACCCCACCAACAAGCTGATAGGCCGCGAGCTCATCCTACACCGAAAAAACTTTCCAACCATCACACTAAAAATGGCTCCTATCCGGTATTAGACCCAGTTTCCCAGGCTTATCCCGAAGTGCAGGGCAGATCACCCACGTGTTACTCACCCGTTCGCCACTCGAGTACCCTGCAAGCAGGGCCTTTCCGTTCGACTTGCATGTGTTAAGCACGCCGCCAGCGTTCGTCCTGAGCCAGGATCAAACTCTCCACAAAAAAATTTCAGAACAAAATCCGAAACAGGCCGTGAAAAGCCCGAAACCCAACAAAAGAACAAACCACCACAAACCACAAAAGCCTGTGCTGGCGTCCAAAAAATTACTACAAAGAAAAAA
>NZ_JASPHJ010000026.1:0-2699 GCF_030229085.1 Corynebacterium sp. MSK158 | reverse complement strand
CGCCCTTTGCCGGAGTTGAGGTTGGCTTATGAAGAACTTCTCAAATCAGCTTGACACAACATAGGAGCATCACCCTCTCATGTCCAGGTACTCCGCCCTCGGGGTGGTCAGCCCCGGCGAGTTCGAGAACCACATTGGCCTAAACACCAGCAGAAAAGAAATAGCTGCCTAACCACTAGGTAGCTCCACTACGAGACCATGATTTGCGGGCAACCCCACTGATTCTTGTCTTAAACATTGTTTCTTAAACTTTCCCCGCTTATAAGCATGTCATCTCAGCTCGTTGACAACAACAGATAGATTTAACTCTCATGCAGGAGCAATATTTCTAGCTATAGACTCCTTCTGTAGAACGTAACCAAAAATGCATCATCGCTGTTATAGGATCTGCTGCCGAAAAGATGGTCTTCGCTACATCGGAGGGACTCCAGTTATCGGGGAGATCTATAAAACGACGTGCGACTTTCCCGATAGTCACTGAAGGAGATTCTTTGACGGCCTCAAGAATAGTTACGACGTCTTCGTAAGTAGCATCGAATGCATCTTTTTCATTGGCTGCAGTTGCATCGGCTATGCAAATCCAGTCATCGACTTCGCTCATGTCTTTCAAGAGATTATCAACTATCTTTTCAGGATTTGTTTCCATACTCATAAATATACTAATAAGTTGATAACTATTATCGCGGTTTATGCTTTATCCTCTTCGCAGCCATTGGTTGAAGCGTTGTAGAGGACTGTGCCTTTGAGGGTGAAGAAGAAAGAGTCACTTTTACTATCGCTGTAGCACCTCGCTTACTCCGGCTTACGCTCGGCGTTTTCCGCCCACACACGCACTCCCACAGAAGCAGCAGTTTGAAAAATAATGAAAATAGCCACTAGGCCGAACCCTATTACATCAGTCAGCCATAAAACGAGGAGCACTAAAGAGACAACCGTCAAGGCGAGTAAAACTCCGATTTTTATCTTCTGTACCTTGTCCATAGCGCCATTATGCAAAATAAAAACCAACGCTGTGAGACGTTTCCCTGTTTTCGAAGAAATCTCCTCGACCTTGAAAGCGCCCCCCGGAGAACTGCTTTTCCACTTCATGGTCGTAATGGAGAATGCTCGTTTCTTTCTCCGGATATTCCCAGCGGTACTCATCAGAGGCACTTGAGGTTACTTGAACGATTGCCGAAACTGGTAGCCTCTTCGTTAAAACTGACGTGAGGTAAACAGTCACTCGCGCTGCTAGGGCTTAAAAGTTTTTGAATTTACTGTATCTGCGGGGTTATTTTCATGAGCTATGTGAGTGGTGCCCAGTCTTTGAGAAAAGATTGTCGGAGTTCTTATCGGAAGAGAAGCCTCGAATTAAGAAGGGTTAAATACTTGTACCTGTAACTCAGCGGATGGAGCTCTACCCCTCTAGTTGAGAATGCGTCGTGGGTTCAACTCCTACCGGGCCATTTGTAGATATTTAGCTACGCCTTCTTCGAAAGGAGGAATGTTTTGTTAGGACAACGCTTACCAACCAGCACGGGTCAGTTGTAAGGAGCTGGCAAACCAATAGCTCCTAGGCCTGACGCTCAGTTGCTAGCTTGTTCGGTACAGTAAACGCTTTATCTACTTCCCTGTGATTTTTAGAACACAAAGGAAAACTTGCGAAGACGTATAGCTATAAATCAGTATGTTCTGAGCTTGTTGGCGAGGTGGCCTCTCCTAAGTGTTCCTTACTCGACGGAAGGAACGTCATTATGAACAGCGGGATGGTGCCTATGAAGGGAATTAAAATTAGAAGAACCAAACTTCCGGGAAGTCCTGCATCCTGTATCCTTCTTGTTAGCAATGCTAAAAAAGGAATGAATACAATTACGGAAAGTGCTTTTCCTAGCGAAACTCCGTGGATTTCGCCGAAGTAATTATCAACTGCGCTTACTAGGCATGATCCAATAGTTAAAAAGGCAAGAGTCCACCAGTATTCGCTTCTAGAGGCGAAGCCGTTAAAGATAAAACCCCTTTTAAAAAAACGACTTATGGCTTCCCATGGAGACGCTCCGTAGAGAGGCTGTCGAGAGGGGAGGTGTAGTGCCTTTTCAAACATATTAAAATTCTCCTTCCGCCTAATAGATGTTTATTTATCTCACATAGACATACAGCAGCTGCTCTTTGCTAAGAAGTAAATCTCCAAGGGGTAAGCCTAGATAATCCAACACTGCTGGGAAACGTGTCCGTTACTGCATATTCTTCGTCCATGAGGAAAAAGGATGCTAGAGAGTCTTGTTTGTCTTCCTTAAAAGGGTCACTGACGGATACTACTGAACTGCATAAGTAGAGACTCAAGTCTTTCCAGTTCTCATCTGGTCGTTCGATCCTAAACTGTGCGATGAGATCTTCTTTCATCGCTTCTGATTCAGCTCTAATTGGTTCAGTGCAAATAAAAAGTACTTCCACGCCAGCGTGTAATGATGCTTCTCGGGCCCGTTGACAGTAGGTGAAGTATGCCCGATCTAAGACAGTTTCCGCCGCAATAAAGTAAGTGTTCAAATTGAAAATCATGCTATACCTACTATTTCGATGCAGTACGGTAGCTTTTAAATTGATAGCTGTCCTACACAGTATATAGCTACACGCCTTTTAAAGTGTTGTTGCAATGTTGGGCGGAGAGCAGCGAAGACTCAGTTTCGCATTCCCTGATGGCCGATGCGTGTGGGCGTTGTTAG
>NZ_JASPHJ010000025.1:0-7457 GCF_030229085.1 Corynebacterium sp. MSK158 | reverse complement strand
GTTCGATAGCGTTTAGGCGGGCATGTCGGTATGGGCCTCTAGGCTTGGGGCCATGGGCTTTTAGCAAACCTCCTGAACCGCTACACCCCACGCTGTGGTCATTGATACCGAAACCACCGGCTTTAATAAGCGCTACGACCGCATCATTGAACTTGCTGCCGTGCGCGCTGACGCATACTTCAATCCCGTTGACTCCTGGCACACATTGCTCACCCCTGACACCAACGCCGTGTTCACTACTCGGGGGACACCCCCGCCCACCTCGGCATTCAACCCTGCTGTGGGGGTTACTCGTAGCGAAGCGAGCTGAGCATCCCGGTTTCCATGTGATAGGCGTTATGGCAGTGAAATGCCCACTCACCGGGGTTGTCAGCGATCAGGTCGGCGATCATGGTTTCACCGTGGCGGAGGAGGACGGTGTCCTTGCGTAGTCCGCCGCTGCCGGGCAGCGCCCACGTGTGGCCGTGGATGTGCATGGGGTGGGGCATCATGGTCCTGTTGCGCATGACCATCCGCAGGCGCTGGCCCTCCTGCACGGTCGCGGAGGAGGATTGGCCGTCGGTGAGAATGCTCCATTCGTACGGCATCATCTGCCCGTCCAGGTCGATGCTGACTTCTCGGTCTGGTGTGTCCTCGGGTAGGAGTGCACGGTCTGCTGGCTTCAGGGAGGACAGAAGCAGTCCGGTGGACGACAACTCGGGGAAGTCGACATCGGGGTGGGGGGCCTGGCCGCCGGCGGTGCGGATGACGGCGAAGGCGCGGTCGTCTTTACCCACCGCCAAAGCCGTGAGCGGGAAGATGCCGTCGCCGAGGATGACCTCGACGTCGACACGCTCGCCCATCGACAGGTAGATCGATTCGGTCTCCCGGGGCTGGACGGGGAAGCCGTCGGTGTGGGTGACGGTCATGCGGTGACCACCGAGGGCCACCTTGAAGATGGTGTCACCGCCGGAGTTGATAAACCGCAGGCGGGCCTTGTCGCCCGGGCGAGCCTCGAAGGTCCGGTGAGCACGGGGGATACGTCCGTTGATGAGGTAGTGCGGATACATCACATCGCCGGCGTCCCCGCCCAGTACCCGGTCCGGGGTGCCGTGCATCATATGGCCGTGACCTCCCATCCCCTTCTTCCCGTTATGGTCGCCTGAACCCATTCCGGTGAGCTTGTCGAGCTCGTCGTCGGGAGTGCCCTGAATGCCGTCGACCCAGTCGTCGAGCACGATGGTCCACTCGACGTCCTGGTCCTCAGCGTCTTGCGGGTCACGGACGATCAGTGGGGCGTGGAGGCCGCGATCAAGCTGCAGGCCGGAGTGGGAATGGTAGAAGTAGGTGCCACCGTGGGGGACTTCAAAAACATAGGAGAAAGACTCGCCAGGTTCAATGGGGTCCTGGGTCATGCCGGGCACACCGTCGGCTGCGTTGTGGAGTGCGATGCCATGCCAGTGGATGGAGGTGCTCTCAGGCAGTTCATTGGTGATATCGACCTGGAGGACGTCGCCGGCGGTGGCCTCAATGGCCGCATCCCCGGTGTCAGAGACGTATCCCCACGTCTTGGCTTCGATACCGCCGATATCCAGAGAGAGGGGCCGAGCGGTCAGTGTCCTGCGCACCGTCGGCTCACCGAGCGCAGTGGGGGTGGGAGTGGGGCGAAGGGAGGAACCTGGTGCCGAGGCAGCGGGTCCAGGGTCGCTGGTGCAGGCGGCCACGGCCCCGGTGCCGGCGAGGACGAGTCCGCCGAGCAGAAACTGTCGTCGGGAAAATCCGTTTATCATGATTTAACCTTCCTTGGTGTTAGATTTCAGTGATACGGGAGACAGGCGCAGGTGAGGACCCTGCTGAGCCATCACGTCAGGTGCAGGTCTGTGACACAGGTGGCACCGTCGTCGGCGGTGGAAAACTCCGCGGTGCCGGTACGCCCCTGGTAGCTCACCTCAATCAGGCCGGTGGCATCATCGGGAAGCCAGAAGCCAATAAACCCGTTGTCGAAAGTGGTTGTCGCCTCGTCCACCAGCACCTCACCGGTCGCCTCATCGGTGATCGTGACCTGGATATCCTCATTGTCGAGTTCCCCCAGGCAGGTCGTGAGGCTGTGGTAGAAGCAGTCGTGGGTGGAGGTGAGATAGGGTGCGATCGAGACATACGTCTGATTGTCGGGAAGATCGACCACGACTTCCTGGTCATCGCTCGAGAGCAGCAGTTCATCGGCACGCACTGAAGCGTTCAGATCCGTGGGACGCTCAGAGACCTTCTGCCGGTCGAGGTGATCAATGATCTCCACCGCGTCCATGCCGGCCAGGCCATGGGTAGTCAGGAATGTATCCTGAGACACCGTCCCGTCGGCGGTGGGTTCCGGGTCGGCGGCCGAACACCCCGTGAGGGCGAGGGCAAGGGCGGCGGCTGCGATCGCTGCTCGTTTCACGTCAATCTCCTTGGATCGTGGTAAGACCATGAGAAGATACCGCCTCAAGGTCGATGCCATACCTTTATCTAGCACGGGTGCCTGACGGACTAGAAATCAAAAACCCTGCTCACAGCCTTATAACAGGGCGAAAAGGGGGTGAATTCGGTGGGCTGGGTCACCACCGGGACACCACCCCACAGCCGTGGGCTATGGCCTTCTACCCGCCCCGGGTATGCGGTGCAGACAGTGAAATCCCTGGTGGCGCCTGCTGAACCGACCAGGGGAGGCGATGCCGCCGACCCGGGATGGGGCACAGGGGTGACGGCGGTCGAAGGGTGATGTTTGAAGATTTGATGAAGATTTCCCCGCCGGGCACTGAGCGAGGGTGGTATTCCCCCCTAGCCGGAGCGATACTGGGGTCTATGGCTGACCGCACACCGACCACCGCCACGCCCCCGGGGCGGGTGCTGGTCGTCGATGATGAACAACCCCTGGCTCAGATGGTGGCCTCCTACCTCATCCGGGCCGGCTTCGATACCCGCCAGGCGCACACCGGCACCCAGGCCGTGGACGAGACCCGTCGCTTTTCCCCCGATGTTGTGGTGCTGGATCTGGGGCTGCCCGAACTCGACGGCCTGGAGGTGTGCCGACGGATCCGCACCTTCTCGGACTGCTACATCCTCATGCTCACCGCGCGTGGCAGCGAGGACGACAAGATCAGCGGTTTGACCCTGGGGGCGGATGACTACATCACCAAACCTTTTAGCATCCGGGAACTGGTGACCCGGGTGCATGCGGTGCTGCGCCGTCCACGCACCAGCACCACCCCACCGCAGGTGACCACCCCCTTGATCGTTGGTGACCTCATCCTTGACCCCGTCGCCCATGAGGTACGGGTGGGGGAGACGACCGTGGAGCTCACCCGCACGGAGTTCGAGCTGCTGGTTGCCCTGGCCCTGCGCCCCGGCCAGGTGCTGACCCGCCACGACCTGGTCACCGAGGTCTGGGACACCACCTGGGTCGGTGATGAACGCATCGTCGATGTCCACATCGGCAACTTGCGTCGCAAGCTCGGCACCGACACCCAGGGCCGGGGATTTATCGACACCGTGCGTGGCGTGGGCTACCGGGTGGGGCAGCCATGAATCACGGACCCGGCCTGACCTTCCGCTTCCTGGCCGCCCAGGTGTTGGTCGTGGTGATTAGCCTGCTAGTGGCCGCGGCCGTGGCCACGATGGTGGGCCCGACCCTGTTCCACGATCATATGTTGATGACCGGCCGGGAGGACCCCTCGCTGGAGCTGTTCCATGCCGAGCAGGCCTACCGGGGCGCTAACCTGATCACCCTGGTGGTCGCCCTGCCCACCGCCTTGATCTGCGCCCTGCTGGCCAGCCTGTGGTTATCGCGTCGTCTGCGCACCCCCCTGCAGGATCTCACCCGCGCCGCTACCGGCCTGACGGCCGGCAACTCCCGTATCCGCGTGCCCGCCGGAAAAGCAGGCCCCGAGGTCACCACCCTGGCGCATGCCTTCAACACCATGGCCGACCGGCTGGAACACACCGAACAGGTCCGCCGCCAGATGCTCTCTGATCTGGCCCACGAAATGGGCACCCCCTTATCGGTGCTCACGGTCTACCTCGATGGTCTCCAAGACGGGGTCGTGGACTGGAATAATGCCACCCACACGATCATGGCTGACCAACTCACCCGCCTGACCCGGTTGATGGAAGACATTGACGATGTTTCCCGGGCCCAGGAACGCCGGATCGATTTGGACCTGGCGGAGGAAGGGCTCGGGGATCTGCTCCATACCGCCGCTGCTGCCGCGGGGGAAGCTTATGCTGACAAAGGCGTCGATTTACAGGTCGAGACCATTACAGACACCGCCCGGGTGCTCGTGGACCGACAACGCTTCGGCCAGGTGATGAGCAATCTCCTGTCGAACGCGCTACGGCACACCCCGGCCGGCGGGGAGGTCCGGATCAGCGTCCACCGACAGGGAGCGTCCACCGCGCTCATTCACGTCGCCGATGACGGCGAGGGCATCCCACCTGACCAGCTCGGACACATCTTCGAACGCTTCTACCGGGGGGATGCCGCCCGCAGCCGGGACGACGCCGGGGCCGGTATCGGTCTGACCATCTCCAAGGCATTGATCGAGGCCCACGGCGGCACTCTCACCGCCACCTCCCCCGGACCCGGTCGCGGAGCGGTATTTGCCCTCCGCCTCCCGCTGTCCCCTCCCGACAGTGAGGAGGCTGCTCGGTGACCACACCCTGCCCCGCGTGAGGGCCGGGCCCTCCACCCCTTGAAAATATACCCCCAGGGGGTATGCTGAAAATATACCCCATGGGGGTATACGCTAGAGAGTGGCATCGCCGCACCCCACCGAACCGAAGGAGCTTTCCCATGATCACCTCCCCGCCCCGCCTCTTGCCGATGGCCTCCCACGGCTGCAGCTGTTGCGGACCTGCCTCACGCGCTGACACCGCCTCCATCCCTGCCGCCAGCGACTCGTCAGCAGGAGGGTCCTCCCCTAGCTACCAGGTTACCGGCCTGACCTGCGGGCACTGCGCGAAAAGCGTGACCCAGGCCCTTCAGGCCCTCTCCCAGGTTGACGACGTCCAGATTGATCTCGCTGCTGGTGGTGTTTCCACCGTCACGGTCACCGGTGTCGTACCTCCGGAGATGGTTCGCCGGGCCATCGAGGAGGCCGGCTATACCGTCTTATCCTGATCAGTTCACCCATCATCTCGACCCCGACCGAGTTGAGCGAAAGGAACGTCATGAGCACTCCCCACCATTCCGGTGATCACCATGGTGATCACCCTGCTCCGGAAACAGACCACACCCACCACCCGGATCATGCCAGCCACGAACACCACGCAGATGCCGACAACCACGGCCAGGCGATGCCCCACGATCACCCGCACTCCGCCCTGGACGAAGACCACCACGTTCATGGCCACGGCGAACACGCCGGACACAGCACCGCAATGTTTCGGGACCGCTTTTGGTGGTCGCTGATTCTGTCCATTCCCGTCGCTATTTTCAGCCCCATGGTCGCCCACCTGCTCGGCTACCACCTCCCGGCATTCCCCGGATCCACCTGGATCCCCCCGGTGCTGGGAACGATCATCTTCGTCTACGGCGGCACGCCTTTCCTCAAGGGCGGATGGAAAGAACTGAAATCCCGCCAACCCGGGATGATGCTCCTGATCGCCATGGCCATCACCGTGGCGTTTGTCGCCTCCTGGGTCACCACTCTGGGGCTGGGCGGTTTTGACCTGGACTTCTGGTGGGAGCTGGCCCTGCTGGTGACCATCATGCTGCTGGGCCATTGGCTGGAGATGCGCGCTCTCGGGGCCGCGTCCTCCGCGCTTGACGCGCTGGCTGCCCTGCTGCCGGATGAGGCCGAGAAAATCATCGACGGGACCACCCGCACCGTGGCCATCTCCGAGCTGGTCGTCGACGACGTCGTGCTGGTGAGGGCCGGTGCCCGGGTGCCGGCCGACGGAACCATCCTCGACGGAGCCGCCGAATTCGATGAGGCGATGATCACCGGCGAATCCCGTCCCGTCTTCCGCGACACCGGTGACAAGGTGGTCGCCGGTACCGTGGCCACCGACAACACCGTCCGCATCCGGGTGGAGGCTACCGGCGGGGACACCGCCCTGGCCGGGATCCAACGCATGGTTGCCGACGCCCAGGAGTCCTCCTCCCGGGCCCAGGCCCTGGCGGATCGGGCGGCGGCGTTGTTGTTCTGGTTCGCGCTGATCTCCGCTCTGATCACCGCGGTGGTGTGGACCATCATCGGCAGTCCGGACGATGTCGTGGTGCGCACGGTCACGGTGCTGGTCATCGCCTGTCCGCACGCCCTGGGCCTGGCGATTCCGCTGGTCATTGCGATCTCCAGCGAGCGGGCCGCGAAATCCGGGGTGCTCATCAAGGACCGGATGGCGCTCGAGCGGATGCGCACCATCGACGTGGTGCTCTTCGACAAAACCGGCACCCTGACCGAGGGTGCACACGCGGTCACCGGTGTCGCGGCAGCTGTCGGCGTCACCGAGGGCGAGCTGCTGGCCCTGGCCGCCGCCGCGGAGGCCGACAGCGAGCACCCCGTGGCCCGCGCCATCGTGGCGGCCGCGGCCGCCCATCCCGAGGCCTCCCGTCGGCAAATCCGTGCAACTGGTTTCAACGCCGCTTCCGGCCGAGGGGTCCGGGCCACTGTCGATGGCGCTGAAATCCTCGTGGGCGGGCCGAACATGCTGCGCGAGTTCAACCTCACGACCCCGGCCGAGCTCACTGACACCACCAGCGCCTGGACCGGGCGTGGGGCCGGTGTGCTCCATATTGTCCGCGACGGTCAGATCATCGGTGCGGTGGCCGTCGAGGACAAGATCCGCCCCGAATCCCGCGCAGCCGTGAAAGCCCTGCAGGACCGCGGGGTAAAGGTCGCGATGATCACCGGCGACGCCCAGCAGGTCGCCCACGCCGTCGGTCAGGACCTAGGCATTGATGAGGTCTTCGCCGAGGTCCTGCCCCAGGACAAAGACACCAAGGTCACGCAGCTGCAGAACCGGGGTTTGAGCGTGGCCATGGTCGGTGACGGTGTCAATGACGCCCCCGCTCTGACCCGCGCGGAAGTCGGTATCGCCATCGGTGCCGGCACGGATGTGGCCATGGAATCTGCCGGGGTGGTCCTAGCCAGTGATGACCCGCGGGCAGTGCTGTCGATGATTGAGCTGTCCCAGGCCAGCTACCGCAAGATGATCCAGAACCTGATCTGGGCCTCTGGCTACAACATCCTCACCGTGCCGCTGGCCGCCGGAGTGCTCGCCTCGATCGGGTTCGTGCTGTCCCCGGCCGTGGGCGCGATCTTGATGTCTGCCTCGACCATCGTGGTGGCCCTGAACGCCCAGCTGTTGCGCCGCATTGATCTGGATCCGGCTCACCTGGCTCCGACCGAGTCGAAGGAGGAACACACCGCGCCTACTCCGGCATCCACCGCCGTCCACTGATCCACCACTTCTCTCCACTGCCCCCATACGACCCTGAA
>NZ_JASPHJ010000024.1:0-7473 GCF_030229085.1 Corynebacterium sp. MSK158 | reverse complement strand
GCATATACTTTCCGGAAACCTACAGGTCAATCCGTGAAAATCCGCGATTCCGGACACACTTTTTGACCCTTAACCCGCAAAGCTCGGCTTAAGGGCTAAAATTCTGCTATTAGCGCTGGTACGCGGCGCAGCGGCGGAAGAGCACGAGCATGCCGATGCCGAAGATGAAGCTTCCGGTAAATGCCGCAGCACGCAAAGAAGTGACCTCGTGGAAGAGGGCGGGCACCAGGAGGATGGCGATCACAGAGCTAATAACTCCGAGGACGAGGAAACAAATCGTTGTGATAGGACCAGGTGTGGATGGGTGCGGCATGGCGGGACGTCCTTTCATCAATCATTCCTGATGAAAATAACTCTAAGTTGTCCTCCTAGAAGGCGCAATAGGAAGCGAGAAAGCGCCTTGGAGCCGGTCGGGGGTTTAGGAGCGTAGGGCGGGAAAGACCTTGTCACGCAAGAGGTGGGCGAGCTCGCGATCCGGGTTGGTGGGGTCGACCCACGCGATTTCGGCAATTTCTGCGGCAGCGCGGGCAAGGACGGGGCGCGGATAGGTAAAGATCTGTCCGCGCACGGTTTCGCCGGGTTCGTTGGCGGCCGGGGCGTCGAAGGTCCCGAGTAGGGATAGCTCAGGGAGGCGGACATCAACGCCGATTTCCTCTGCGACCTCGCGGGCCGCGGCCTGTACTGGGGTTTCGCCGACCTCCAGCTTGCCGCCGGGCAGCTGGAACTTGGTGGAAGACTCCTTGCGCACGGTCAGGACATGGCCAAAGGAATTACGGAAAACTACGGCGGAAACTTCAATCATGTGCCCGACTATAACTCGCTGCAGCGGATTAATTCAGAAAGCCTGGTACCCACTCGCGCCCCACCCGGGAAAGCGCTGCCCCCATTTGTCGCTGGTTGAGGCCGATGTCGAGGATGTCTTCATGTACCGAATCGCCGGCGAGCACACTCAAGAGCAGCCAGCCGTTTTTCTCGGCGGCGCTCACACGCAGATCGGCATGGCTTTTCGCTACAGCGGCGTCATAATATTTCAGCTGTGCAGGCGACACGGAAAGAAGTCTCTGCGTTGCGAGTTCTGGCAGGACTGCAGTGAAACCATCAGGAAAGAACACCATGGCGCGCGTGATGTTCTCGTCGCTGAAAAACTTGTCTTTGTTAGGGGAGGCAAGTTGGAAGTCGCATAGGGCGTGAATGCTCCATTACTCAGAGGCTGGCCTGCGCCTTTGAGACTACGGGAAGGCTAAGCGTTGCGCGGGCTTATCACGACGCGGATGGCAAATGAATATAAAGTGGTACCCATGAGTGACTCGAGGTTTCCCCGCTCGGTGTTCGCGGTTGGCACCGACCCTGATCCGCGTTTCACGCTCGCTAATGAGCGCACGTTCTTGGCGTGGATCCGCACCTCCCTGGCGTTGATTGCTGGCGGCGTGGCGCTCGAAGCCTTTGACGTTCCCCTGCCGACCGCACTGCGCTCTGCGGTGTCGGTATTCATGCTGGTCGTCGCCATTATTCTGCCGCTCGTGGCGTGGGTGCATTGGAAGCAGTCCGAACGTGCGATGCGCGAGGAACGTCCCTTGCCCTTTAGCTTTGCCATCCCGGTGCTCGTCGTGGCGATTATGGTGGTAGCGGGCGCGCTAGTAGTGGGCGAGTTTCTTGGCTAGCCCACTATTTGATCCCGGCCTGCAGCCCGAACGCACCCGGCTATCGTGGCAGCGCACCCTTTTGGCGTTGTCCTTGGTGGTGCTGGGGGTAATGCGGGCGGTAAGCGTGCACGTCTTCTTGCCACTAGTCTTCCTAGCCGCCGGTGTTGTGGCGCTGGCCTTAGCGGTGTGGCAGCGTGCCGCGCTTGTCGACGCCGCCTTATCCACCCACCGCTCCCTCCCCCACGCGGTCATCCTTGCGAGCACCGCGGGGCTCGTGTCCCTGCTGGCCGCCTTCGCACTGTGGGGGCTCTTCTTCTAGGTTCTCACCCGGCTCGGGGATCCGTGGCGCTGTATATTATGCCTATGCCTAAATCCCTATCTCTCCCTCTTGCCGTCCTCGCGGCGACCGCCGTTGCCGCCTTGAGCGGCTGTTCCAATTCCCCTGAGTCCGCCGAGTCCGCGGATAAGCCGAATTTCATCGGCACTGCCCCGAGCTCCTCTGCGGCGGCCGCTTCCGATACAAAGGCCGAGTCTCAGTCCTCGGCCACGGACTCCCCGGTAGAAGAAACCACCACCGAAGCCGCAGCGGATAAAGATGAAAACGATGCAGACAAGGACGCCGAGGGCGGCGGGGAAAATAAAATCATCCCAGTAGAGGCCCTTGATTCCCTGTGGGTGCCGGCGTTGTGCGATAACCAAGCGGGCAACTTGGAAGGCGGCCAGCTGCCACAGCATCTTAAGACCGGGATGCTCTTTGACGTTGCCGCGGCGGGTCTGAAGTTGAATCAGGACGATACGCCAAAGGGCGCCTACGCGGATATCAACGGTGATGGCAGGGACGAAGCCGTTATTACCTACGTTTGTAATAAGGGCGGTACGGGATGGCCGGATAATTTGCTCATCTATGACAACGATCTGAATTACATCACCAAGGTAGATGATTGGGAGCGCGAGGGAATGCCCCCAGCGCGTGGGCATATCCAGCAGCTGCAGTGGACCAAAGACACGGTCACCGTTACCTGGCGTGCCTATGCTGACGATGACCCGGCCTGCTGCGCTACCCAAGAATTCACCGGAAACCTCACGTTGGACGGGGATAGGCCGCACCTTGCGGTAACCGGTCACCGGCAGGTTGCCGGCTAGCGGGATTCCCTGCATCATGGCGTAGTCTAAATGGGCTGTAATTAATACTCAGGGAGCTAAATCCCAGAGGCAAGAAAGGCAGGGCAGGGCGATGGCGGAGACCGCCGAGCAGGCTAGCGATATCGTCGAAGCGTGGCTGAAACAAGAAGACGCCATCGACCCACAAAAGGCCCCGCGCCTGCAAGAACTTTTGGATAGGGTGCCGCTGCAGGATCTCATCGCCGTCGTCGAGCGGCAAAATGCCATCCGCGCGGCGCTGGCCCTGCGCTTGCTGCCGCGCCAAAAATCGATCGCCGTCTTTGATGCCCTCGATGCCAAGCACCAGGCGGATATCATCGATGAGCTGGGCAATACTGATGTCTATGAGTTCTTTGATGAGCTCGATCCGGAAGACCGCGTGGCCTTGTTGGACGAGCTGCCCGCGGAAATTGCGGACCGCCTGCTGCGCTCGCTGACCCAATCCAAGCGCGATGTCACGGGCGTGGTGCTGGGCTATGCCAAGGGCTCGGTGGGCCGCCGTATGTCGCCCGAGGTGCCCGTCATCCACCCAGAGATGAGCGTTAAGGACGCGCTATTCAAACTGCGGGAGACGGCGAATGAGCTAGAAACCATCTATACCGTGCCCATCACGCGCGAAGATCGGCGCCTAGTGGGCGTGGTGAGCCTGCGTGAAATCTTTACCGCCGATGCCGCTTTGACCATGGCCGATATTATGCACGATCCCATCTTTGCTCGTGCCGGTGCTGATGCCGAGGAAACCGCGCGGTGGTTCCTGCCATTGGATATCCTTGCGTTGCCCATTGTGGATGAGTCGCACCGCCTCGTCGGCCTGCTGACGTGGGACGATGCCACCGATATCGTGGAGGAAGAAGATAGCGAGGACTCTGCTCGCGCCGGCGGTACCGAAGCCCTCCAGCAGCCGTACCTGTCCACTCCGTTGCTCAAGCTGGTGCGTTCGCGCATCGTGTGGCTGCTCGTGCTGGCCGTCTCTGCGCTGCTCACGGTGCAGGTACTCGATTCCTTTGAAGACACACTGGCCAAGGCCGTGGTTCTGTCCCTCTTTATTCCGCTGCTAACCGGCACCGGTGGAAATACCGGCAACCAGGCGGCTACCACGGTGACGCGTGCCTTGGCGCTGGGCGACGTCCGCACGCGCGACCTCCTCGCCGTTATGTGGCGCGAGCTGCGCGTCGGCATGCTGCTCGGCGCTGTGCTGGGACTAGCTGGCCTGGCGCTGGCCACCCTGGTCTATGGCCTAAGCATCGGCCTCGTCATCGGATCAACGCTGTTTTTGATCTGTTCCATTTCCGCGACCGTCGGCGGGCTTATGCCCATCGTGGCTAAGACTATCGGCGCCGATCCGGCGGTCTTTTCCAACCCCTTCATCTCTACCTTCTGTGATGCCACGGGCCTGATTATCTACTTCCTGATTGCCAAGACCGTGCTGGGAATCTAGCACGCCTCCCTACGGTTCGGGGGTGGGGAAGTGGTGGAGTCGTTTCCGGTTTCGGGCAGGTGCGATGTGTGCTCTACGGGGGTGCGGGGGTGATTGCGTGTGGCGGGATATGGTTTCTGCGTCACATGTTTTGTATGGTCAGTGCATGCTTCGCAGTGAACTGGATAACTTTCGGTCTGCTGCCTCGGCCTAGCTAATAAACTGGGAAATACGGAGCATATCCCATAGCACAATCCTCTCTAAGTGAAGGAGCGCGCGGTATGACCACCCCGCATACTCACGAATCTACCGCCCACACCGAAGGTGACGAGGCCCCCGGAGCGCCGCGCAGCGAGTGGCGCCGTCAGTTCATCGGCCTTTTCATCGGCTTGGGTTTGGCCGTACTAGTCTTCTTTATCTTCCCCTCGAATGCGATCGAGACCGTACAGGGCTCCGCGGGTGCAGATCCGGAAGCCGAGTACACGCTCAGTGCCATCCGTACCGTCGCCGCAGTAACCATCTTGATGGGCGTGTGGTGGATGACCGAGGCCATTCCGCTCGCCGCCACCGCGCTGCTGCCGCTGATCATCTTCCCGCTCGCCGGTGTGGGCACGATTAAGGAAGTAGGCGCCCCATACGCGTCCGCCACCATTTTCTTGTTCATGGGTGGCTTCCTGATTGCGCTTGCCCTGCAGCGCTGGAACCTGCACCGCCGCCTAGCGCTATACGTGGTGAAAATCATCGGCACCTCGCCCAAGCGCCTGATCTTGGGATTCATGCTGGCTACCGGCTTTTTGTCCATGTGGGTATCCAATACCGCTACGGCAGTGGTGATGCTGCCGATCGGTACCTCGGTGCTCGCGCTGACCGCGGAAACCGTAGGTGGCTGGGAAAAGCAAAAGAAGTTTGCCACGGCGCTGATGCTGGGTATTGCGTATTCCGCCTCCATCGGTTCGCTGGGTACACTCATCGGCACCCCGCCGAATGCCTTCCTTAATGCATATATGGCCGATACCTGGGACGTAACCCTCGGTTTTGGTCGGTGGATGGCGGTTGGTGTGCCGCTCGCCGTGACCTTCTTGCTGATTGCCTGGGCCCTGCTCATTACCGTTTTCAAGCCGGAAATGAAGGATATTCCAGGCGGGCGCGAGCTCATTAATGACGAAATTAAGGCACTCGGCCCCTGGACCGGCCCCCAGATCATGACGGGCATCATCTTCGTCCTCGCTGCCGCAGCCTGGGTTACCCTGCCGCTGGTCCTCAAGGAGTTCGAGAACTATGACGATGCCATCGTGGGCATCGCCGCCGGCATCTTGCTCTTTATCCTGCCCGCGGACAACCAGCGCCGTATCCGCTTGCTGGACTGGAAGACGGCCAATGAAATGCCGTGGGACGTCCTCCTGCTCTTCGGCGGCGGCTTGTCGCTGTCCTCGGTCTTTAATTCCTCCGGCCTGTCCCTGTGGATTGGTGAGATGGCCAAGGGGCTTAGCGTCCTGCCGGTTGTCCTCATCGTCTCTGCCGTGGCTGCGCTGGTGCTCTTCCTGACGGAGATCACCTCCAATACCGCGACGGCGGCTACGTTCATTCCGATTATGGGTGGCGTTGCCGTGGGCGTGGGGCTTACTGCCGATGGCGATATCAACGTCCTTCTCCTCACCATCCCGGTGGCCCTCGCGGCAACCTGCGCATTCATGCTTCCTGTCGCCACCCCGCCGAACGCCATTGCCTATGGCTCTGGCTACGTCAAGATTGGCGAGATGATCAAGGGTGGCCTCGGCCTCAACATCATCGGCATCTTCCTCATCACCCTGACGGTGTACTTGCTGGCAGTGCCAATCTTCGGCCTGTCCATTTAAGGTTAGGGGCTTCGTAGCCATTCCCTAATGAAAAACGTTATCATTAGGGAATGGCTACACCCGTTACTGTACTGTCCGGATTTTTGGGCAGCGGAAAAACCACGCTCCTGAACCATCTGCTTGCCAACCGCGAAGGGCGCAAGCTGGCCGTCATCGTCAACGACTTCTCCGAGGTCAATATCGATGCCGCCCTCGTTGCTGGCGAGGGGCACCTCGAGCGCGGTGAGGATCGCTTTGTCGAGTTATCCAATGGCTGTATCTGCTGCACCCTGCGCGAGGATCTCATCGAGTCCGTAGGTAAGCTGGCCTGCTCCGGCCGCTTCGATCAGATCGTCATCGAGTCCACTGGCATTTCCGAGCCTATGCCCGTGGCCGCCACTTTTGAATGGGAGTTTGCGGACGGCACCACGCTTGCCGACGTCGCCCCTATCGACACCATGGTCTCTCTCGTGGATGCTTCCACCTTTCTTGATTACCTGCGTCGCGGCAAGAGCCTCGCGTCTGAGAATATTGAGGCCACACCCAGCGATGATCGTACCGTGGCAGACCTACTCGTGGACCAAGTCGAGTTTGCTGACCTCATCCTTGTTACCAAGACCGATCTGGTTGATGCTGCCGAAACCGAACGCGTCATCGCAACCGTTCGCGCTATGAACCCCCGTGCCCGAGTCGTAATGGTCACTGATGGTGCCATTGACCCACGGCTGGTCCTCGATGCCCACCTGTACGACGCCGCCACTGCCGCGGCTTACCATGGCTACGCCGAGGAGCTGGCTAAGCCGCATACGCCTGAAACCGAGGAATATGGCATTTCCTCCGTCGTTTTCCGCGCCGACCGTCCCTTTAACCGCGACCGTCTGCTCGCCGCCCTTCGTGCCAGTACCGGCCTGGTGCGCTCTAAGGGGTATTGCTGGCTCGATACCGATCTTCAACTCGCTCACGCTTGGCAGCAGGCTGGGCCTAACCTTCAAATCCTGCCCGCTTCGCTCTGGGCTGCAAATGACGTGACGCCCGGTACCGAAATTGTCCTTATCGGTATCGACTTCGATCACCGGTCCACCCTCAGGGCGCTTCAGGGTGCTCTGCTTTCCGACGCCGAAGTTGCCGCCCTCATCGCCCCCTAATTGCCTCCATTTCCATCAGGTGAACGCCGGGTGAACAGGCGATTTGTTAGTTTTCCGGACCGTGGGTATAGTAAATTCTCGTTGCACAGCAGAGCACACGCACTGCTCACCAACGGTCTGCGCCCGTAGCTCAACGGATAGAGCATCTGACTACGGATCAGAAGGTTGGGGGTTCGAATCCCTCCGGGCGCACAAATGTCATGAGTCGCGACATGTTTGACAGATGAGTCGCGACATCGTTGACAAACCGGCATTCCAGTTGCTTTTTGTTC
>NZ_JASPHJ010000023.1:0-8634 GCF_030229085.1 Corynebacterium sp. MSK158 | reverse complement strand
AGGAAATAGCAAGAGCTGAAAGCTTATACGATCCGGCCACGTGCCGGCAGGAAGTCTTTGGTGGAGCAAGTGCTACATCACGCGCCGGCGGTATTCTTGGTGCGATCTTGTGGCCCCTGTTGTCCTTTAAATCGGGGGGGATAAGGTACGCAAAATGGAGCAGCATAGCTGACCCACCGACGTGTCTACTTTCCGGAGGTTGGGCTAAGCCAAGGATACCCTCGATCAACTACTATTGCTGACTTGCTTGACGGGTGGGTATAAATTGTGCGATCCACCTGAACCATGCAAAGACGAACGTGCTATCTGCGGCGTATGAATGAAAATAAGCTGCGGTAAAACGTATGCAACTTAGCAACGCGAAAGCAGCGCCCGTTTACAAGCTGTAAAATCTATTTCTCCTATATCACAACTCAATCGTTGCAGAATTGAGGTGCACTATGATGGCTGACCGATTTGCTCGGATGCGCTATCGGTGAAAGGGCATTAGCTAACCAACTGGAATTGCTCCTTCGTTCCAATTAGAGAAGGAGAACTAGGTTCAAAATTATGTGGTTTGCAAGGGTCGCTTTACGTCGGAGCTCGGCCATAAATAAACCAGAGACGAGGATTCCGACGCGTTACTTGTAAAAGGCTGTTGCACCTTTTGTAGGGTTTTTAGCCGCAAAGTGCCAGTGTGCCTAGTGTTAAGGATCAAGCCATCGCCGCCACATTTATGCGCTTGGTCGGTAGAACGACAGGAGCTAAAGGGGTTTCAAAATTTACCTCTTCGCATCGAAAAAGGGATAGGTCAGTTCTTTGTTAAATAGACTTTTCGGAGAACTAAACCAATCCTTCCAAGTTAATATTCGGCGCACGAGGAGCAATGCCATAGCTGTATGCAATGACCGTAAACTGGAGCAGAAGTTGAGCCGAACTCGGGCACAGAGCAACTATGGGCTTTGCGAAGTGCGTTCGTTCGAAGGTTGTGGAGCGCGAAGCTGGTGTAGAAAAGAATCCTCCCTAAGAATCTTTCCTAGAGCGAAACTAAAATTCGGAAGATTCGGCAGCTGAAAGCTTTGCAGTGGGTAGGCTCTTCGTAAATCGATACTAGATATCGAAGACCAGGCCAAGAAGGAACGGATTGGAAAGAGTCAGATCCTAACGGTGGAATCGTGCCGACCGCGGGATGGGGTTTCTCAAGTTTAGCCTTGATCGGCCACATGCAGTGAAGGCCCCAGAGCTGTTGAGGTTTACGTAAGTAAAGCAAGTAAATCTGATGATCGACAGAAAGATGTTGCGAGGGCTGTTCCAAGAAGAGATATTTCCATTATTACTGGGAGAAACTTTGGAAAATCATGTAACATCTCAAGGGATGGTACGGAAGTACAAGTAGAGCCCTTGTGGGTTTTCCCAAGACGGACTAGACCATTTTGACCTTGAAAAGAGACCCAATGAAGATACGGAAACTATGTGGATTGGTAGCTGCGCTCGCGCTCGGGGTATCGGGAGCGCCGATCGCACAAGCAGCCCCAGCACTACCGACTTTACCGCAGGCAGGGCCGACGCCACCATTGCCGGAGCTGCCACCGTTGCCGGGGCTGCCACCGTTGCCAGAGGCGGTGCAACTTCCGGCACCACCCGTAAATCTCCAACCAAAACCTAAAGTCAACCAAAACGTTAGGGAAAGCTATTTAAGCTTTGGTGACTCTGTAGCGGCCAATCCAACTGCACTAGACGTTGCTGTTTACAAAACCAAGAAGAATTCCCCGAACCTCGAATGGCCTACCATTCGTGACGGATCCTGCGCTCAAGACCCGAACAACTTTGCAGTTCAGGCCGCAAAACGCACTGGCTTGCGGTTGGAGGACTATTCTTGCCCGGGAGCGACTGCTTACGTAGAACCGCACGGAAATGATGCAATTCCGCATGACACGGTCCGACAACAAGTTGAGCGAGCGATATCCGACCGCAAGCTTGATGTAAACACTAGGCTTGTTACCATCAGCGCAGGAGTTAATGACACTTATCAGCCTAATAACTTGCCATCGATTACTACGCAACCTCAACGTATGGCTCGTTATGACGAGGCAATGACAGGGGCAATTAATCGTGTTAAAAGCGTAGCCCCGAATGCTAAAGTCATTCTTCTAGGAATCCCGGATGAAACGGATGGCCACAACCACACCTGTGGTTCGAACCTCCTGGGAATCACCAGTCACTGGTATTTCCCGCTCGTCGCATATTACCAAGATGAGGTGCGAGAACAGCAGCGATTGGCCGCACTGCACACGGGAAGCGCGTTTTTGGACATGGTCTCCGAAATTTCAGTTCAGAGCGGAAAAAACGGGTGTTCTAATGATCCAGGGCGTTATGGGGCATCCATTTTTGATGATTCGCCACACAAGTTAGCAGGACACCTTACTGATGCTGGGCACGTATATTATGCGCGACGCATTGAAGAAACCTATCGTTAAGCTTCTCGTATGAGTGAATAGATGGCGTGCGATAATAATCTAAATCGCTATCAATGACCCTTAAAAATGAGGCTATGACCCTGTCAATGACACAGAAAGCAGTACAAAATGACTCCTGAGTTTGCGGTTGCACTAGTCCAAAACTACCCCCTCACGACACCACTGGTCCACCTAACTGGCACACTGAGGATTGACAACTTTTTGGAGAGGACCTTGAATGCGTGGCCGAGCATTCAGCAGGTACTACAGCTATTTCAATAGTATGCCTATCTAGGATGGTGCGAGAAGCTCTTAGAAGCTTGAAGGCGACTTCAGAAAATACATTCTTATTAAGAGCGGCAATGGCGAGCGAAGAAAGATGGCGAGGAAGCTTGACTAAATGATAGGTACGAACAAGACCTCCGAAAATGAAGCTGATACCTCTGGCGCGGAGGAATTGCCGGGACCAAAGGCATACCCCCTTATCGGAACGGCGTATTCGGTTGACCCTAACAACATTGTGCAGTCCGCAACAAAGCTTGCGAGAAAACACGGGCGCTTCTACAGGCAGGTAATACCTGGAACGGCGCCGTTTTATGTAGTGAGCTCCTTCGCTTTGGTAGATGAACTGTCGGATGAGTCTCGATTCCACAAATTGGTTCATCCAGCCCTGCAGGTAGTGCGCAATTTTGCCGGTAATGGACTGTTTACAGCAGAGTCTGACGATTCGGAGTGGGGAAAGGCCCACCGAATCCTAATGCCCGCGTTTAATCCCCTTGCATTGCGAAGCATGTATGGTCAAATGACTGACATTGCGGATCAGTTAATGCTCAAGTGGTCCAGAACTCCTTCAGGACAGTCAATTGACGTTGCTAAAGATTTCACGCGTTTGACGCTGGATACCATCGCGCTTTGTTCGTTCAGCTACCGGTTTAACTCATTCTATACAGAAGGGTTCCATCCGTTTGTCAACGCAATGGCAAGAGGACTGCACCATGCAGGCCGAAACGCACATGCGCTGGAGATTCAAAAGAAGCTAGACATCCTCGGCGAACGCCGATTCCAAGTCGACATTTCCACCATGGAAGATACGGTGGATCAGCTGATCTCAGAGCGTCGTGAAAACCCCAGCCCGGAGGGTGAGGAGGACGTACTTGATGTGATGATGAAGGCCGAAGATCCTGCGACAGGAGAAAAGTTAAGCGATGAAAATCTTCGGTATCAACTCATAACCTTCCTAATCGCAGGACACGAGACCACGTCTGGGCTTCTAAGTTTCGTGTTGTATGAGTTAATTAAGAACCCAAGAGTGCTTAAGAACGCTCGAAAGGTGACGGACAGGGTACTCGCGGGTCGCTTTCCGCAGTACGAAGATCTCAAAGATCTAGGCTACATAGATCAAATTTTGCGCGAAGGATTGCGCTTGTACCCGACGGCACCTGCATATGCTGTTACGCCGTACGAAACCACCAGAATCGGTGAAGACGGAGGAACCGCCGGCGAACCTGTAACAGTAAATCCTGGCGACACTCTACTGGTTCTTTTGGGCCATATGCATCGCGATCCCGCGGTGTGGAGTAATCCAGAAGAATTCCGACCTGAGAGGTTTGAATTCGAAAACGCTAAGAATATTCCACATAACGCTTGGAAGCCTTTCGGCAACGGTGAAAGGTCATGCTTAGGGCGCGCATTCGCAATGCAGGAAGCCACAATGGTGTTGGCTTTGTTGATCCAACACTTTGAATTTGAATTCGCTGACCAATCCTATGAACTAGCAATGTTGGATGGACTTACCTCCAAACCGAAAGACCTGCTGATTAACGTAAGTCCGCGAAGGGGGTTTCCGTATCACGGGCGGGGTGGCGACTACGGGACCGAAGCCGGCGGGTCAATTACTGGTGAAGAGAAGATTGAAAATCTCTCGTCGGTAGAGCCCAACGGTCATAAGTTGCGTTTACTCATCGGCTCAAACGCAGGGACCTCTAGGAATCATGCGAAGAAGCTGGCAGCGTTCGCTCACTCTCAGGGGTTTGAGACCGAGTTAGCTGACCTCGATGACGCCGTAGATAACTTACAGTCTGGGGACGTTGTATTAATTGCAACTAGTTCTTATGAGGGGCTGCCTCCGGATAACGCGAAGCTATTTTATAAGTGGTTAACCTCCGGAGACAGCCCAGAGCTAGGTGGGGTAAAGTACGCAGTAATTGGCAGTGGCAATTCCGAATGGGCAGAGACCTTCCAACGCGTACCTTCGGTAATTGATCACGCTATGGAAGCAGCTGGTGCGCACCGCCTCATTGACAGAGGATCTGTTGATGTTCGTGGGGATTATCTTGCGGACTTTGCAGAATGGGAGACCCTGCTATGGCAGGCGATTTCAGAATACTTTGACTTGGAAATTGACAATCAAAGTGAAACGGATGCTGTGCAGGTCAAGTATGTAGATGAAGGCCGAGCAGATGCGTTAACGACTGATTCTGAGGGTGAATTTGTAGAGGGCGTAGTTCAAGAGGTTGTCAAGCTTTCCACTTCTGTGGACGGCCCGATTAACGATAAATTTCGCGTGGATATTGAATTGCCTAAGCATGTTACATATTCCACAGGCGACTACCTAGAGGTACTTCCCCGAAATCCAGAAGGTTCAGTCAACCGAGTGCTGAACCATTTTAACCTGTCAAGCGAGGCTCGGATAGAATTGGGTGGCAACTCCACTATTCTTCCAGTCGGTCAGGTGATGACTGTCAAGGAACTGCTTAGTACCTACGTAGAGCTTTCAGCTCCAGTTAGTAAAAAGCACATTGACATCTTGCAGCGCCAATGCATGTGCCCTCCGGAAAAAGAGATGCTGCAAAAGCTCCTCGAACCGAGTTCTTTTGACGCCCTGCTGAATAAGAGGACGTCATTGATAGATCTCCTTGAGCAATATCCGTCAGTTGGTTTAAGCTTTGATGAATATTTGTCACTCCTTGAACCACTGAGGGCCCGCCGGTACTCAATTTCATCCTCTTCCTCAGTGTCTCCGAATCGAGTGTCGCTCACGTTTTCTAGGTTGGAGTCTCCGGCATGGTCAGGTCGTGGAGTCTTCTCAGGAGTCGCTTCTAACTATTTGGCCGCACAAAATCAAGGATCTAAGGTCTTGGTTTCTGTTGTAAGTGGCAATCCGCATTTCCGACCAGACAGCGTGGATCGACCGATGGTATTGGTTGGTGCAGGAACCGGGATTGCCCCATTGAGGGCATTCATAGAGGAGCGTGCAGCTGCGGCTCAGCAAAGTACGAGTGCAGTCGAACCCGCTCTGCTATTTTTTGGTTGCCATGGGCCACACTCGGATTTTCTATACCGTGAGGAATTAGAAGACTGGGAAGAAAAGGGACTAGTCGAAGTCCGGACAGCGTTTTCTAGGCATCCGGAGTTGAACTCACCCCAAGATTCAGTGAAATACGTCCAGGACAAGCTGTATGAGAATCGTGATGAGGTAATGGACTATCTTTCCAGGGGTGCGAGGATATTGGTCTGCGGAGACGCGGCAAAAGTTGCGCCTGCCGTGCGTAGTACTATCCGAGCCATAGTTGAGGAGTATCAAAGTCTCGACAAAGATTCCGCAGTTGCTGCAGTCGAGAAAATGGAACGAGAATCGTTTACGTATGTCACTGATGCGTTTTCATAGAACCGCATCTAAATGTTTTGATCTGAGAAAGGACATTCAATGCCTAAATACACACTGCATCCCGACACTCAGCACGGCGTGCCTAAGAAGGAAGTACTCCGCCAATTTTTGTATTTTCTTAATGTAATTCGGAAAAATAACATTTTCGAAGTCGGTTCGTGGCAAGAAATTAAATCCGATTTCGAGACCATCCGAAGGTTCGGAACGTTGGAGAGCGGTGCACTAGCGAATACTGCTCGCCGTCATCCAGACCGCTTGGGACTCGTTGATGACGACGGAGAACTAACCTATGGCGAGTGTTATGATCAAGTAATACGGCTAGCGACGGGGCTCCTCGAAAACGGCGTTACTGACGGAAGCAATGTAGCTGTGATGGCGCTGAACGGACGCGCCGCAATCTTCCCACTATGTGCACGTCAAATGGTTGGCTACCATATTTTCATGATAAACGCGAATAGTTCTGGGCCACAAATTGAACGTGTCCTTGAGTTTCATGAAGTGAAAACCTTGATCGTTGATCAAAGTTTTTATGAGAGACTCACGGAAACTACCAAAAAGAATTGTCGAATTATTATTGGCCACGTCGAGGATTCTTCTACCCTCCCCGAAGATGTCCTTACAATGAAGAGTCTCATTGAAGCTGGACGTGCTGATGTAAGCGCTTTGCCGAAAAATCCTACTAAGTCTCAACACGTCGTTATGACTTCAGGCACCACAGGTATGCCGAAGGGGGTGGTGCGGCGTCAACTCAAGTCGCCGCAAGGTATAGGACCCGTATTGGATTCCATTCCCTGGCGCAGAGATATGTCCGTTCTGCTTACCGGCGTACTGTTCCACTTTTATGGCTGGGGGAACATGCTGTTGTGTCTATTTACCGGCTCCACGATTATTACGCAACGAAATTTCGACTCCCAAAAAGCGCTTGAGCAGGTGGAAAAGTATAACGCCGATGCTTGGATCAGCTCCGCTTCTCGGTTGCGTGGTATGGTAGGTTACTTGGACAAGCAGGGAATTGATCGTGTTCCAGGCCTAGAGTTTGTAACCTCCTCAGGCAGCCCCTTGACCCCTTACGAGGTGCAAAAGGTTAACCAAAAGTTTGGTCAAATTTTTCATAATTGTTACGGCTCTACGGAGACTTCTGGTCTTGCAATTTCTTCTGCCAAAGACTTGGCAGCAGATCCAACTTTGACGGGTACTATTCATCCTGGTTCAATCATTGAAATCCGAAACGATGACGGTCAGTTGGTTCCGGACGGGGAAGTTGGTGAAATTTTTGCAGGTGCCTACGATATGTTTGCCGGTTATACCGATCCATCCATTGAAATTAAAACTTCTAACGGTTTGTTACGAATGGGGGACCGAGGGTATAAAAAAGGAAATAAGCTATATGTCGGCGGCCGCGCCGATGACCTAGTAATCACGCAGTATGGCGAGAAGATATTCCCGTCAGAATTGGAAGACCTTTTGATCCGGGACAATCGTATTGCGGAGGTCCATGTCCACGGTGTTCAGGACCCTGACTTTGGCCAAGCTCTTCGTGCGTACGTTATTAGGGAAGACGGAGTCAATTCGGAAGAGCTCAGTGCAGACGAAGTCCGTCGACTGGTGCGTGAAGGTCTGTCGGATGCACATACGCCTCGCGATGTGTTCTTTGTTTCCGACCTCCCTCGAAACCCGATGGGCAAAGTTATACGTCCGGAGCTTCCTGGTGAGTCGACAGTCTAGGGGAGCACACTTGGGCTTTCGATGGGTCCGGATCTTTTGAATTCGGACCCCAACACCGGGTTTGTCATGGCGACGGCCCGAACACGACTGTTCGGGGAGGTTTCTTGTGAGTGCAGGCAAGCGCCGGATAAATTCCACGGATTTTTATAATTGAGTGGTTAGCAACGGCCACCACCTTAACTGGTTTCTCTCACATTGCTACCGGCCCTTGGGATGGTAAACCAAACTAATCTAATGATGCTTTCGGCAAGTCAGTAGAGATTGCTTCTCTCAGACAGATCGCTATGAATTCTCCCTAGGCCGGAAGCGTGTAGGATTCCCTTAGACGCTTAAGAGTCGAGCGGGGATGTATGCATCTGCGAAGTCTCGAGGCATCATTCTTATGGTGGATCGGGATTTTTCGTTTTGTTGTGCCTCAGATAGCGTTCATTTCGTAGTCTTTCTGGTGGTAGTAGACCTTTTTGGTTCCCATCGTGTAGAGTCCTATTTTCCTCCGTCGCAACTTTATTGATGGCGACGTGTTCGTCTTTGTACTTCATAGTGATGGACTGTCCTGTCCATTGGCTCCCGATGTAAAGGCGGTGCAGTTTTCCACGCCACCGCAGTGTAATTTTGGCGGTTTGCCTACTTGGGCTGCGCGTAAGCGGAATCCAAGGGAGTTTTGATGGAGACGCGAGGTTGACTGCAGGCAGTGCGTGATGGGAGCGGCTGCGGCTGGGGTGAAGCGTGTAGCGCTCTGTGGGCGTTTGTAGTCGTAGTATTTGATAAATTCGGTTTAATTATCACTAAGTTCTCCGACGATTTAGG
>NZ_JASPHJ010000022.1:0-8797 GCF_030229085.1 Corynebacterium sp. MSK158 | reverse complement strand
TACGAGACGAAGCAGAAACCCTTCACACCACCAACAAGCCCACCCACGGAGTTGACAACCTATATAGGAACACCCCCGACGAGGTGACGAGAATCCCCTCGTCGCTGTCGGACGGCGGTTTCCCGACCGGTGGCCCAGCCGCCGGCAAACCTCACCCGCGGCCGTCCGGGCCCTGTCCATGGCCAAGCCCGGTCTGGTGCCCCCGGCACCAACGACTTCCGGTGCCGCCCCGGGACGGTGAATTGCCCGTCATCCTCATTCCCGGGACCGGGGAGGACGCCTACGCGAAATGGGCGGGCCTCGCGTCCCGCCTCGCCCGGGCCGGGCTGTGCGCCTACACGTTCACCGACAACCCGCTCGTCGTCGATGGACACCCCGTCGAATGGGCCGTGTTCAGCGGCGACATCCGCCACAGCTCGAAAACACTGGATTCCGTCGTCGACCGGGTGCTGGCCGCGACCGGAGCCCCGGCGGTCAACCTCGTCGGGTATTCGCAGGGCAGCGGACCCCTGCCCCACCACTACATCCGGGAGCTGGGCGGGGACAGGGTCGTCGAACAGCTCATCGGTACCGGTGCCTCGAACCACGGGCCCCGGGCGCACAGCGCAGCCGATCGCTTTGACGTCCACCCCGAGATGCGCCACGGATACTCCCGAAACGCCGGCAAAACGAACGCGCTTGCCTGGGAACAGCAGATCTCCGGTTCCATGCTGCTGAATGAGCTGACCATCGGCGACATCACTCGACCGGGCGTGCGGTACACCTTCCTGGGCACGCGGCACGACAATGCCGTGCTCCCCCACTAAAACTCCTTCGTGCGGGAACCCGGCGTCACCAACATCACCGTCCAAGACGTGTGCCCCGCCCACCGCACCGAGCACTACGGCTTCAATTACGACCCTGTCGCCCAGGGCATCGTCGAGGACCCGCTGACCGGGACGGCGTGGCGGGACCACTGCACCGGTACCGGACCGGAGCGATGGTCCTCGACGGACGAGAGGATCAGGCGCCCGGGGAGCCTCCCGTCCGGCACGTCCACGACTCGGCGTAGCGGCCGCCCTTCGCCAGCAATTCATCGTGCGTGCCCCGTTCTGCGACCGTCCCGTCCTCCGAAAGCACGACGATGAGGTCGGCATCGCGGACGGTGTGCAGGCGATGGGCGACGACGATCACGGTGCGATCGCCGCGCAACGCTTCCATCGTGCCGACAATCGCCCGCTCAGTGGCCGCATCCAGCGAGGACGTCGGCTCGTCGAAAAGCACCACCGGGGAATCCTTCAGAAGCGCCCGGGCGATGGCGACGCGCTGCCGCTCGCCTCCCGACAGCAGCGTCCCCTCCTCCCCCACCGGGTTATCCCACCCGGAAGGCAGTAGCTCCACGATGCGGTCCACCCCGGATCGCCGGGCGGCCTCGCGCAAGCGGTCTCCGTCGCCGGGCCCGGAACCGAATCCGGGGTCGGCGAAGACCACGTTGTCCCGCACGGACGCGTCGAAGAGGAACGTCTCCTGGAACACCGGGGTCACCAGCGAGTTCACGCCGTCGGTGCCGATCCGAGGCAAGGGCACCCCGCCAATGAGGATCTCCCCCGAGTCCGGATCATGAAACCGCGACAGCAGCCGCATGACCGTCGTCTTGCCCGCCCCCGAAGGTCCCACTATGGCGACCAGCGCTCCCTGAGGCGCACGGAAGCTGACGCCGTCGAGGACCTTCTTCTCCCCGTACCCGAAGCTCACGCCGCGGAACTCCACGTCATGCCCGTCGGGCAGCTCCGGTGCGGCAGGCTCGGGAAGGGCGGGGATCGCCCGCAGGTCACGCAGCGCAGCCAACGTGTTGCGGCCCGCGCCGAAACCGCCGGACAACGCTCCCGCCGTGGTGATCGGTCCGGTGAACTGGACGACCACAATGAGCATCGGCGCCAAATGCGCCGGTGACATCCCGCCCGTCGCGGCGACCGCCACGGCGACGACCACCGCCGCCGTGAACACCGCATGGACGACCGAGCCCAACCGTCCGATGGCCGCGCCTTGCGTCGACGTCGCCTTCGCGAACGCATCGTGTTGGGCCTGGATCGCCTCATCCACCATCGCGTCCGCCGCCGAACCGTCGCCCGCGGCGCGAATCACCTGCTGGCCGCGGGTGAACTCGATCAGCCTGCCGGAGACGGCAGCGACGGCGTCAGCATGCGCTTCGTCCGACTCCCCGCCGACCCGGCCAATGGCCCGGTAGGCGAAGAAGAGCACCGGCGCCGACGCGACGAGAACCAACCCGACGCGCCAATCCATCGCCAGAATTCCGAGAGCGATGACGGTCGGCGCAACCACAGCGGCGATGACGGGCCGCAGGATCACGTGCGGCACGGACGCCGCGAACGCCATGCCCGAAGACGCCATCTCCGAAAAGCGGCCGGCCGTGGACTTGGTGACGTACCCGAGTGGCAACGTCAGCACGCGTTCGCCCAGGGAACGCAGCAGGGACGACAGCACCGCTGCGGAATTCGCCCTGCCGACCGTCCCCGCGGCGAGGGACAGCACCGCATGGGCGGCCGCGAGGCCGGCGATGACGCCGGTGAAACGCCACGCCGTCGCATCATCTCCCTCGGCCAGAGCCGACAGCAGCGGCAGCAGCGCGACGAACGCCGCTCCCTGTGCCAGCGCGGCAAGCGCGGCCAACGCAATGAGCCACGCCAGCGTCATCTTCGAGTGCCGATCCGTCATCGACCACAAGTCCCGGATCATCGGTTCCCTGCCTTTTCATCGTCTGCTTCAGTGCCCCGCGGGGCGGATGGTTCGTCGTCGAGGGCGAACGCGCGCCACAGATCCCGGTAGCGACCACCGCGCGCAAGCAACTCGTCGTGGGTGCCCGCCTCCGCGACCGCTCCCCCATCGAGAACGAGGATGCGGTCAGCGTTGCGGATCGTGCTCAATCTGTGCGCAATCACGATCACCGTCCGCGAACGAGCCAAACGCTCGATTGCGGACTGAATGAGGGCCTCGGAAGCCGGATCCGCGTAAGCGGTTGCCTCGTCGAAGATGAGCACCGGCGCGTCCGTGACAATCGACCTCGCGATGGCCACGCGCTGCGCCTCACCACCGGAAAAGGTTACGTCGACGTTGACCACCGAATCCAGGCCCTTCGGCAGCGCCGCGATGACCGTATCGAGGTTCGCGAGCTTCGCGGCCGCCATGATTTCGCCGTCGGTGGCGTCTCTCCTGGCCAGCCGGATGTTCTCCCGCAAGGGCAGCGTGAGCAACTGCGGATCCTGGAACACCACCGACACCGAACGGTGCACGTCGCGCACGGCGATGTCGCGAAGATCGTCGCCGCCCAGCAGCACCGAGCCTTCGACAGGGTCGTGGAAACGCGCCAACAGCCGGGCGACGGTGGACTTTCCGGAACCGGAGGGTCCCACCAGCGCCGTGAGGGCCCCCGATTCGAACGTCGCGGACATCCCGTCGAGGACCCGCGGCCCATCCCCGTAGGAGAAGACCAGGTTCCGGACCTCGAGCGCGCCTCCGTGCACGGGCACCGGCTCGGCGGACTCGGTGATCGGCGGCGTGCCCAGCACCTCCGCGATGGACTTCAGGGCGGCGATCCCCGCGATGATGGGTTCGGAGTTCATAGCCACCCTCACGATCGCCGCGGAGAGTCCAAGGCCGAGAACCAGCCCGGCGACGAGACCCTCCGGTTTGCCGCCCGCGGTGTCCCTCAAAGCGAGGCCGGCGCCGCACACCACTGCGAGGACCGTGATCGGGGACGTCACCACGTCGATGAGCCCGAGATAGATGTTCGACTGCCGGGACCAGGCGGACCACGCGCGGACGAACGACGACGCCGCAGCATCGTAGCGGCCCGCGCCCTGGCTGGCGCGTCCGAAGGACTTCATCACCGGGATGCCGCGCACCAACTCGATGACCGCAGCCGTCACTTTTTCAGAGGCTCGCTCGTAGTCGCGCTGAAGACCGGCTCCGCGCGAAATCATCACGCCCATCAGGGCGAAGGTGACCAGCACCGGGACGACCGCCACCGCCGCGATCCGCCAATCGACCGCGACGAGCGCGATGAGGGAAAGCAGGGGAACCAGCACCGCCACCACGGTCTCGCCGACGGTGTGGCCCATGAGCTGGTGGACGGCCGCGACGTCCTTCTCAACCGACCCGATGATCCCCGACGAGCGCCGGGCGTCCAGCCAACCCAGCGGCAGCTTCCGGATATGGGCAACCAACCGGCGCCGGAGGTAGAGCTGCAGGTCGTTATCCGCCCGGTGCGAGAGCATGCCGGCGGCGCCGTCCGCAGCCATTCGCACCGTCGCGGCGACGACGATGACAACCACGGCCAACCACGTCCGATGCACCGGGGCCTCCGGGTACGTCATCGCGATGTCGATGATGCCGACCAGCGAAGCGACGGTAGCCACCGACGACAGGACGGACAACGCGACCACCGCACGCATCCGGGTCCGGATCGGGGCGAGCAGCGACCACGGGCCGACGGTCCCGTCCACGGCGCTCACTTCCCCGCCTCCCCGATCGCGCTTTTCTTCGCGAGAGTGCAGAAATACACCATGCCGGCGCGTGAGGCTCCGTCCAGCTTCAGCCCGTTGGCTTCGGCGAGGTCCTCGAGCTCGCTGCCCCGGAACACCCGGTGGCCCATCTTCGCCATGACGGCCATGTCGACCCGCTCGTTCACGTCGGGATCCTCGACGAACGTCTGCACGTAAGCGATGCCGCCGTCGGCGAGCAGCCCGGAGACCCTGCCGAGCGCAGCTCCCGCATCCTTCATTTGGTGGAGCGCGCCACACACCCAGATTTCACAGGCCCCGCCGGGCTCTCCCGCGAGCGGCGTGAGGATGTCGGCAACGTGGAATTCCGTCCGGGCCCCGAGCCCGTCGGCGGCGGCGCGTTCGCGGGCGATGCGGATCGCATTGGGCGACAGGTCGTAGCCGACGATGTTCGCCCTGCGATAGCGAGACTCAGCGGCGAGCGTGCGGGCGAGCCACCCGGTTCCGCAACCGAGGTCGAGGACCCGGGCCGGCGCATCCGGCCCGGGATCCAGCGCACGGAGCTTCCGGTACACGGCGGCGGCGTCCATCGGTTCGCGCGCATAGCGGCTTAGGAACCTCGGCTGGACCTTGTCCTCGTAGGCCGCGAGGAGCCTGCGGTTGTTCTGGACGATCTGGGCGATCGACTTCATCTGGTTCTGTCTCCGGGTGTGTGGGCCGCGTCCACGCGGCGGTTTCGGGTTAGATGCTCGGATTTGCGGGCCGTCATGCAGACTCCCCCGGCCTCGTTTTCACGGCGATGCCCCACGCCGCGAGCACGGCGATACCAAAGAACCAGGCCGCGCAGACCACCAGACCCGCAGCCCCGGTACCGTTGACGGCCTCGCCGGCCGCGGATACGGGGGTGTGCCCGGCGATTCCGCGCAGGAGGGGACGGAAGTGGTCGGCGGGCATGAGCACCGTGTTGACGAACATCGCAACGATTATCAACGGGATAAGGGCCACGGATCCCTGGGGGCTGGTGATGGAGAACGCGATGTACGTGCCGGTGCATGCGGCCGCCGCGGCAACCATCGCGCCGGTCACCGTGATCCTCCACCACCAGGACACCTCCAGGGGGCCGTCGGAAAGCAAGGCGGCCACCGCCGCGACGACGATCGTCATCGCCATGATCCGGATGAACTCGGCGATTATCCGTGCGGTCGGCACGGCCGCGTACGGTGCCGGCATTGTGATCAACCGCTCGTGGAGGCCATTGCTGCGTTCAACGAACACGGTGGACGATCCCATGATGGCCAAGATGAACGCCCACGCCGTTACGACAAGGATAACCGCGTTCCGGAGTTCGAACTCTCCGGTGAGCTGCCTGACCAGGCTACCGAACATGCGGTTGACGATGAACAGGTACACGAGCGGAGCAATGAACGTCATGAACCAGAAGTCAGGGCGCCGCAGCCAAGTGTGGACGATGCGCCGTAGATGCACGAAAATGGCGTCGATCATGATTCGCTCCTCGAGGTGAACAGGCGGATGAACAGGACGATTCCGACGACCGTCGCGACACCGAGCCACAGGGCGGCCTCTTCCCCGGCGTGATTCGGGAAGGCGCCCGGGGACGCCGCCCTGATCACCTCGATCACCGGCGAAAAAGGCATGTGGCGCACGATGTCGCGCAGGGAGCCGTCCACAGCGGTCGTCGGAATGAACGCGGTGGAGAACATGAGCAGCAGCATTTCCAGCGCCTGGATCGATGAGGCCGTCGACACCGGAGCGGGCACCATCAGGATCACCCCGTCCGTGACCAGGGACAGGACCGCGGCGGCGAGCAGTGACCACAGGACTGTCCACGCGACGTCACCGAGAGCCATGTCGAGGCCACAGGCCCACGCGACGATCAGCAGCGCCGCGATCGACGCGGACATCCGCAGCACATCGGTGGCGAGCCTGCCGGCGACATAGCCGCCCGTGGCCCCGGGCAACACGCGCACACGGTCGACGAGCCCGGATTCGACGTCCTGTCCCACCGCCATCGCCGACGCCGCGGCGGTGAACATCGCCGCCTGGAACAGGCAGCCGCCGAGCACGAAACGCAGGTACCCGAAGCCGGATTGCCCTGCCGAGTACCCAAACACCGCGTACAGGCACAGCAGGAAGAGGGGAGGAACGACGAACATGGAGATCAGCGACGCGGTGTTGCGTCGCAACAGCAGCAGATCCCGACGGAGGAACGCCGCGACCGACGTCGCACTCATCGCGCCGCACCCCCCGCGTTCATCGATATGAACACCTCGTTAAGGGTGGGCGGCGACACGCTCAGCGAATCCGGCAACGCTTCCGAGGCCTCCATCGCCCGCGCCACCGCCTCGAGGACCTGCGGTCCGGGGTCGACGTCGAGGGACACCATCTTCCCCGCGACGCGGGCGCGGTCCAGACACGCTCCCCTTAGGCAGCGGGCGAATGCCTCCGCCCCGGCGGCGGTGGCGAAGGACACGCGGAGCACGTGCGACCCGAAGTCGCGACGCAATTCCTCCGGCGTTCCGCTGGCGACGATGCGGCGGTCCTTGAGCAGATGGACGTGGTCTGCCAGCGCCTCCGCCTCTTCCAGGTACTGGGTGGTCAGCACCAGGGTCATTCCGTCGTCCCGCAGTTGCCGGATGAAGCCCCACAACTCTTCGCGGCTGACCGGGTCCAGCCCCGTCGTGGGTTCGTCGAGGAACAGCAACCTGGGCACGACGCACAGCGACGCGGCGATGTCGAGGCGGCGCCGCATACCACCCGAATAGGCCGACGCCAACGTCGAGGCACTGTCCGCGAGCGAGAATTGCGCGAGCAGTTCCGTCGCGCGGGCGGCCGCGTCGGCGCGGTCGAGTCCGCGCAGACGCCCGAAGAACTCCAGGTTCTCCCGGCCGGTGAGGTTCTCGTCGATCGCCGCGAATTGGCCGGTGGTGGCAATGTCGGCGCGCACGCCCGCCGGATCCTCTTTCACATCGCGCGAGAAGATGCTCACCTCGCCGGAGTCTGCGGTGATGAGCGTCGACAGGATTCGGATGAGGGTGGTCTTGCCTGCGCCGTTGTGGCCGAGGAACGACACGATCGACCCGGCGGGCACGGTGAAACTCACGCCGTCGAGCACATGCTTGCGCATCCGGGCGCCGCGCTTTCCCTTACGCCCGCCGTCCGGCGGAGCACCTGCCCCGCCTTCGGGCGCGGTGCCGGCTTTGCCCGCAATCGGGTAGCTCTTCGTGAGGTCGCGGACGACGATCGCCGCACCCCGTTCAGCTTGATCCGTCATCGTTTCTCCTTTTCTTTGGTGTCGCAGTGGGCCGCTGCCGGCAGTGGCCCCGTGGTCAGGTTGTCATGCGGCGTTTCGATATGGATGCCCGCATCGCGGGCGAAGGCGAGGACCGGTTCGAGGAGCCGGGGGTGGCCGACGAGATCCCGGCACCCCGGCGCGACCGGCTTCCCCGTGACCGACGCAACGGTGGCGGCGGCAATGGCCGCGGTCATTTTGTAGGAACCCGGGCCAGTCGCCCGGACGACGGTTGTCTCGGCCGCCGACCCCGCATCGCCCGCGCCGGCGGAGGACAGTGCGACGACCAGCTCGGCGGGTTGCGGAGTGCCCTTCGCCCGCGCCTTCCGCGACGTCACGGCCGCCCCGAGACGGGCGAGCAGACCGGAGACGACGGGCATCGCGTACAGTCTCGACGTGCGGATCTTCTCCACCGACTCATCGGGGAGAGCATCGAAGGCGACGTGGTAGGAATATCCGAGGATCGAGGGGCACACCTCGCGTACGACGTCGATGTCCGGGCATTCGTAGCCGATTCCGCTTTGCGACGACACCGGGTTGCGCCGCACTTCGACGATGGCGCCGCCGAGCATATCGCGGGTGGATGGTCGGCCACCCGCTGCGACCGGTGCGACGTGTACCAACCGCCCATCGTCCGTCTGCGATGCCACGGCGTCGCCGTCGCCCGTCCCGTCCGGGCCCGCGTCCCCGACTCCCCCTCCGGAGAGGGGTTCTCTGGTCGATCCACGTTTTCTGTTCATCGTCGCCGCCTCGCTTCCGTTGCCGATTCCCGATCGGGAACATAACTTGAAACAGTATTAGGTTAGGCAATCCTTATCTACTTATGCCAGACTCGAATTATTGACTTTGCCCCCGCTCCCCCCCCATTTCGTTGTTAGCAGTTCCACCTCAGGGCACCGAAGATTCATAGCCTGTCCACCCGATTGGGCGGGCTATGTTTATTTCCGTTCCCTCCGTCTGAAAGGACAGTAGAACTAGTCGCGGGCTT
>NZ_JASPHJ010000021.1:0-18966 GCF_030229085.1 Corynebacterium sp. MSK158 | reverse complement strand
ATGCACTATCGGAATCAGGCCCTTGAGTCCCTCACCGCCTAGAATTAAACCAGTCCAACTTTTGGGGGCCAGTTCAAAACCCTGGGGCTGAGCGCTTTTAGTCAGCGCGGATGAGGTCAATAATAAAGACCAAGGTGCGGCCGGACAGCGGGTGCGCACCACCGGCGGGACCGTAGGCCTTTTCCGGCGGAATGATGAGCTTGCGGCGACCGCCCACCTTCATTCCCGGAATGCCCTCTTGCCAGCCGGCGATGAGACCGGTCAGCGGGAACTCGATGGACTGGCCACGGTCCCACGAGGAATCGAATTCTTGGTTGGTCTCGTATTCAGCGCCGACGTAGTGGACCTCCACTACGGCACCAGGCTGCGCCTCAGCACCGTCGCCGACGACGATGTCTTCTACGACAAGGTCCGTGGGCGCTGGGCCAGACTGGGCTTCAATAACAGGCTTATCCATGGGGATTATTCTCCTTGGGAAATCTAGTTTGTTCGTGCGGTCGCATTAAAAACCGAACCGAGCTGCACCTATTATAGGTGCTACCACCCGATTCGGCTTAATTAGGCAGACCGCAGAGCGCTTTAACGCTCGCTACGCGGGGTGACCTTACGCAGGGACTCGCCGGTGTAAATCTGGCGCGGACGGTTGATCTTGGTGTTGATCTCCAGCTGCTCGCGGTACTGTGCAATCCAGCCCGGCAGGCGGCCGATGGCGAAGAGGACGGTGAAGAAGTCCGTCGGGAAGCCCATGGCGCGGTAGATCAGGCCGGTGTAGAAGTCCACGTTCGGGTAGAGCTTGCGGGAGACGAAGTAATCGTCATTCAGCGCAATATCTTCCAGCTTCATGGCCAGATCCAGCATTGGGTCGCCGCCCAAGTGCTCGATGATCTCGTGGGCGGTGTCCTTGACGATGGCCGCGCGTGGGTCGTAGTTCTTGTACACGCGGTGGCCAAAGCCCATGAGGCGAACGCCCTTTTCCTTATTCTTCACGCGGTTCATGAAGTCGGTAGCGTCACCATCGTGGTTGTTCTGGATATCTTCCAGCATCTCCAGAACGGCCTGGTTTGCGCCGCCGTGCAGCGGGCCGGACAGGGCGTTAATGCCGCCGGCGATGGAGACGAACATATTGGCCTGAGCGGAACCAATCATGCGCACGGTGGAGGTGGAGCAGTTCTGCTCGTGGTCAGCGTGCAGGATAAGCAGCTTATCCAGGGCCTTAGCTACAACCGGGTCAACCTCGTACTCCTCGGTGGGGTAGCCGAACATCATGCGCAGGAAGTTCTCGCGGGCGTTCAGGCTATTATCCGGGTACATATAAGGCTTGCCCTGGGAAGCGCGGTAAGCATACGCAGCCAGCATTGGAACCTTAGCCAGCAGGCGGACGGTGGCCTTATCCAGCTGCTCTGGGTCCAGCGGGTTGAGCTGATCCTGGTAGTACGCGGAAAGAATGTTAAGGGAGGAAGCCAGCACGGCCATTGGGTGCGCGTTGCGCGGGAAGATATTGAACGCGGCCTTGAAGTCCTCATCCAACAGGGTGTGGTGGCGGATTTCGCGGTTAAAGTGGCTGAGCTCTTCCTCGTTAGGCAGGTGTCCCTTAATCAGCAGGTAAGAAACCTCATTGAACGTGGCGTTTTCCGCAAGGTCCGCGATATCGTAGCCGCGGTGGCGCAGGATACCCTCTTCGCCGTTAATGAAGGTGATCTTGGACTCGGTGGAACCGGTGGAGGTATAACCAGGGTCGAAAGTAACGAGTCCGGTCTCGTTACGGAGCTTGGAGATGTCAAAGCCAGAGTCGCCCTCGGTGGACTGCTTGATGTCCATCTCGTACTCGCCGCCTGGGTACTGGAGCACTACCTTGTTGTCTTCAGAAGCCACGGAAGTTCCTTTCTCTATGTGCAGAGTCACTATTAAGCACTAACTTAAAGAAGTTAGCTTGATACCTCTTCACACTTTAGCAAACTTTGTGACGCCGCCTACAAGTTTCAGTCAGCTAAAATAACTGCCGTTCGACCGGAACTGTTCTACACTTGCACGCATGAGCACTCCAGAACTTACGCTGCCCACCGACCTCCTGCCTGCCGACGGCCGCTTTGGCTGCGGCCCCTCCAAGGTTCGCCCCGACCAGCTTGCGGCCATTGACCCCGCGGTCATGGGCACTTCTCACCGCCAGCCGGCAGTGAAGAACCTCGTAGGTTCGGTGCGTGAAGGTTTAAGCGATCTCTTCTCCCTGCCAGAGGGATACGAGATTGTCCTTTCTCTGGGCGGCGCTACTGCCTTCTGGGATGCTGCCACCTTCGGCCTTATTGAACGCCACTCCGCCCACCTCACCTTTGGCGAGTTTTCCACTAAATTTGCCAAGGCCGCCGCGGGTGCACCCTGGCTCGATGCCCCATCCATCGTGGAAGCCCCCGTGGGCACGGCGCCCGACCCACGCGAACTCTCCGCGGAGGCGGACGTCGTCGCTTGGGCACACAATGAAACCTCCACCGGTGCGATGGCAGAAGTCACCCGCCCGCACCCCCGCAATGATCAACAGCTGGTGGTCGTGGACGCCACTTCCGGCGCGGGTGGTCTGCCCGTGCACATCTCCGATACGGATGTCTACTATTTCTCGCCACAAAAGTGCTTTGCTTCCGACGGCGGCCTGTGGCTCGCCGCCATGTCCCCCGCCGCGCTGGAGCGGATTGAGAAAATCAACGCCTCCGAGCGCTATATCCCCAACTTCCTCAACCTGCAGACAGCAGTAGATAACTCCCGCAAGAACCAGACCTATAACACCCCGGCAATCGCCACCCTGCTCATGCTGAACAACCAGGTCCAGTGGATGAATGCCAACGGCGGCCTGGACGGCATGGTTGAGCGCACTACGGATTCCTCCACCACGCTGTATAACTGGGCCGAATCCCGCCCGGAGACCACTCCCTTCGTCGCGGCGCCTGCGTCCCGCTCGCTCGTGGTGGGCACCATCAACTTCGCAGAGTCCGTCGATGCCGCAGCGCTCGCCGCCACCCTGCGCGCTAACGGCATCGTGGACGTGGAGCCGTACCGCAAGTTGGGCCGTAACCAACTGCGCATCGGCATGTTCCCGGCTATTGAGCCGGCTGATATCGCCAAGCTGACCCAGTGCATCGACTACGTCTTGGATGCGAATTAACGCCTCACCCCTCAACATGCCCCGCCGCCTCGCAGGCTGCGGGGCATATTCACGTTATAGTTGAATGCATCACAGATTTGTCCGCCGTCGATAGGCAAAAGGAGCGCCCTATTATGCGCGAGCTGTTCCCAGTTGACAGTGAGTCGACCGAAACCTCTTTGGTGCTGCGCACCGAAGACGGCGAAGAGTTTTTCCTCTCCATCACCGATGAGCTGCGTGAGGCCCTGCAGGGCGAGCAGGAGGAAACCCCGGAAGAGGAACCGGCGGCTCCGGCCATCAGCCTGGCCAAGCCCACCAAACCGGAACCGGTGGAAGAGACAAAGATCCGCCCGGCGGAGATCCAAAACCGCATTCGCGCCGGCGCCTCTGCGGCGGAGCTGGCGGAAGAAATGGGCGTGACCGAATCTCGCATCGAGCCCTTCGCCTACCCGGTCATGCTGGAGCGCAACCGAATCGCGGAGATTGCCAAGCAGGCCCACCCGGTCCGCGAGGACGGGCCGGCCAAGCTCACCTTGTGGGAGGTTCTGGCCACCGCCTTTGCCGCCCGTGGGCACTCGCTCTCCGAGTCCACCTGGGATGCCTACCGCCACCAGGGCGAGGCCTGGATCGTGCGCGTGACGTGGAAGGCCGGCCTGTCCGAGAACGAGGCCGAGTGGTACTTCAAGCAGTCGATGTCCTCGCCTGCCACGGTGGAAGCACGTAACTCGGTGGCCGCCGACCTGACGGACCCGGATTTCGTGCAGCCGGTGCGCTCGCTGACCTCGCTGGGCAGCGGCCGCTATGACGAAGCTATCGATGGCGACCAGCCCAGCAACGTCACTGACCTCACCGCGCCAACCACCCCTCCGGAAGAGCCGGAGGAAGAGGAGTTCTTGCAGAACCCCTCGCCAGAAGAAAAGCCCACCAAGCGCCGCCGCAAAGCCGTCACCCCGCATTGGGAGGACGTGTTGCTCGGCGTTCGCTCCAATACCAAGCGCCCTAGGGACTAATCGTGGACATCTCTCACGCAGTACTTACTCTCTGGTACATCTCTCAGCCCAATGCGGAAGAGGTGTTGAAAACCGAGCCCAAGGCAGACCGCGGCTTTGGGCGGAAGTTCCTCGCCCAGCTAGATCCCACTTTCCCGGTCACACCGATTGGGCAATTCCCGCTCAACCGCTCCGCGCAGACGGATCCAAACGAGTACTACATCGGCGGCTACCCCGGCATCACCGTGGTGCAAACGGTGTGTGAAGGCGACTCTGTCCTCCTGTCTCAGCTGCCGGACACGCTGCTCAACGCGGTGCCCGCCCAGCGGGTTATCGCGCTGGCAAGCAACGAGAAGGAAGGCTACGCCGGCTTTGCGCTCTGGGAGGGCGGCGAGCTCAAGCGCTGCCTCTGCGCTACCCGCGAGCACCTTTATGAAGACACCGGCTTGCCCGAACCTTTCGAGGCTCCTTATTGGGCGGGCGAAAAATACGAGCCGCTCGGCGGTATTTCCCTGCCATTCGAGCCGCTCGGCATCATGGAAGCAGCCCAGGAATACTGGCTTGGCATTGAGGTCGGGCACGATGGCCCTGATCTCGACGTCGTGGGCTACGCGGTCGATGGCCGCCCAGAGCCGAAAATCGACCCGCCGAAGCCCAAGCGGACCGTTGGCGAGCTAGCGGCGCAATCGGCCAATAAGCTGGGGCTCAACGATTACGACGACTACGAGGACCACAACGCCGAGCCGGAATCCACCGGCGAGGAAATTATCTCCACCGCCAAGCACTTGGGTTCGCTCCTTGGCAATTGGAGCGCTCAGACGTTTAAGTCGCTCAAGGAGCGCTGGCGCTCATAAAAGGAAATGGCGGCAGCGGTCGCCACATTAAGAGAATCGGTGCCAGGGGCCATCGGTATGCGTGCGCGTATATCGGTGGCCTTCATTGCGTGTTCGGTAAGGCCGGGGCCTTCCGCGCCGACGAGCATCGCCACCTTATCTAGGCCATGCATGGCCTCGGCCAAGTGCACAGCCTGGGGGTTGGGGGTTAAGGAAATGAGGGTAAAGGAGGCGTCGGCAAGCGCCTGCAATGAACGCTGCCAGGTAGTAAACCCGCCTTCTAAATGGGCAAAAGGCAAGCGCAGCACGTGCCCCATGGACACGCGCACCGAGCGCCGGTAGAGCGGATCCGCCGCACCGGAGCCCAGCAGCACCGCATCCACGCCCATGCCGGCGGCATGGCGGAAGATGGCGCCGATATTTTCATGATCGCCCACGCCCTCGAGCACGGCGATGGTCTTGGCGGATTCCACGATCTCGCTCACCTCCGGCTCCGGGGCGCGGTCCGCGGCAGCGACCAGCCCGCGGTGCATATCGAAGCCGGCTACCTCCGCTAGGGTCTCGCGAGAGACCTCGTAGATGGGGCACTCGGGTTCGCCATACTCGGAAATATAGGCCTCCACCTTCTTGGGAAAGCCCACGAGGCAGCGCATGGGGAACCGGGACTCGGCCAGCCGGGAGACCACCAGCGGGCCCTCAGCAATGACGAGACCCTCGCCAGACTTATCGGATTTGTTGAGGTTCCGAATATCGTTCAGGCGAGGGTCTGTGGGGTCAGTAATCAGCATGCCCTTAGGCTAGCCGATGGCATTGGAAATCGGATCCATGCCAAAGAAAATCACGAAGAGGCCAGCCAAGAGCCACATGATCCAGTGCACGTCCTTGGCCTTGCCGGCGAAGGTGGACATGAGCGCGAAGGAGATGAAGCCCACGCCGATGCCGTTGGCAATGGAATAGGTAAACGGCATGGTCACAATGGTCAGGAAGGCGGGGATGGCGATCTCCATCTTGGTCCAGCGGATCTCGGTCAGCTGCGCGGCCATCATCACGCCGACGATGACCAGCACCGGGGAGGCCGCCTCGATGGGCACGATTTCATACAGCGGCGTCAAGAACATCGCGGCGAGGAACAGCACACCGGTCATGAGGTTGGCCAGGCCGGTGCGGGCGCCATCGGCAATGCCGGCGGAGGAATCCGCAAAGACGGTATTGGAAGAAGCAGAGCCCAGGCCGCCGGCCACGGCGCCGAAGCCTTCAACGACGAGGGCCTTCTTCATATCGGGGAGGTTGCCGTCGGCGTCGACAAGCTTGCCTTGCTTGCCCAGGCCGGTCATGGTGCCCATCGCATCAAAGAAGTTGGTCAGCAACAGGGTAAAAATCAGCAGCACCGTGGAGACCACGCCGATCTTGGTAAACGCGCCCACCAGGTTCACATCGCCCACGATGGACAGATCCGGAATGCCGCCGAGCGCCTCCGGCTTCACCGGCGCGGCCATGCCCCAATCCTCGGAGCCGGTCAACGCCTGGATAATAAACGCGATGATGGTGGTCAGCACGATGGCGATGAAGAGCCCGCCCGGCACGTTCCGAATGACCATGAAGGAACAAATAATGAGGCCGATGACAAAAACCAGCGCCGGCCAAGTAGAAATCGAACCATTGATGCCCAGCCCCACCGGTACGGTGGTATTCGCAGCGTCCGGCACGCGGGTGACAAAGCCACCATCCACGAGGCCAATCATGGCGATGAACATGCCGATGCCCACGCCCATCGCCGCCTTCATGGACTGCGGGATGGCGTCAAAGACGGCGGTGCGGAAACCAGAAATGGCCAGCAGGACGATGATGATGCCCTCAATGACCACCAGGCCCATGGATTCTTGCCAGGTCAGCCCGCTGGTGGCGACCATGCTCACGCCCACGAAGGTATTCATACCCAAGCCTGCGGCCATGGCAAAGGGGTACTTGGCAATCGCGCCGAAAAGGATGGACATGACGCCGGCGACCAGCGCGGTGGCGGCGGCGACCTGTGGCACGCCTAGCGCGTAGCCTTCCGCGTCCTCGGTAGTACCGAGGATGAGCGGGTTCAAGAGGATGATATAGGCCATGGCGAAGAACGAGACCGTTCCCGCGCGTAGCTCGGTTCCAATGGAGGAACCACGTTCAGAGATATGGAAATAGCGATCGAGAGTGGCTTTCAACGCCTGCGCCTTTCACGTACAGCGAGTCTTACGCCATAAGTGTGCTGCCTTAATCCTCGATTTCAAAATCCTGGAAGATGGGCTTTTCATCATCGAAGGCCACTTCCGGGGTCTTTTCTTCCCGCACGCGCGTCTGCGAATGCGCACCGCAGCCATAGCGCGAGTGCACCACCCGGCCGTCCGCCGAGTACTCATTGGCACAGACGCCGTAGTTGTCCATCAGCTGCACATAAAACGCACAGGTGCGGCACTGCAGGCGCGCCTTGGCCGCCATATCCGTATTTGGGCCGAACTCGGTGCGCCAACGCTTCTTGGCGTCTTCCAAGCCGGACGTGGATAGGTTATCCCCGTCCAGGCGGGAATCATCCACGGCCGGTGGCATCAGGTCTCCGGGTCCAAGGTCGCCGGGCCGCACGCGGTCCTCATAGGGCACCCATTCCGGCGGCTGCAGGGCCTCCCCGCCCGGCACCAACGCCACCTCATTGACGGTGACGTAGCGCGATCCCTCCGCGCAGGCGAGCACCGCCTGCCATTCCCAGCCGGGGTAGCCAGGCATCTCTGCTTCGAATCGGTGGGTAGCAACGTTTCGGCCCATCCCGGCGACGCCGATATGCTTGCCGACGCCCCCTTCCCCCACCTCATCCAGCGCCTCGCGCGCGATGCGCACGGCGCGAGAATCGATCAACGGATTTGCTTTTCGCTTACTCACGCCCCTCATTATTCATTATGGAGCGCACCCGGTGGTACATATGGTGCATGTCGTTTCTTTCCCGCGCCGCCTGCATTCTCCTCCCCTGCACGCTCGTTGCCTGTTCCTCTACCCCAGCTGAACCCGAAGTAGAACACCTCTCCGTCGAGGTCCTCGGCACCGCTTCCTTGCCGCCCAATTCCTTTACTCAGGGCCTCGAAACCGATCCGGACGGCAACCTGCTCTTGGGCACCGGCCAGTGGGGCGAATCCCGCTTGGAGCGCTTCTCCCCCGAAACCGGCGAAACCTTGGCCGAAACACGCCTGGATAGCAGCTACTTTGGCGAGGGCATCACCCAAGCCGGCGATTCCATCTGGCAGCTGACCTGGAAGTCCGGCCAAGCCCTGAAATACGACCACGACCTGCGCCAAGTAGATACCGCCACCTACTCGGGCGAGGGCTGGGGCCTGTGCAATACCGGCGAGGATCTCCTCATGTCCGATGGCTCCGCGACCCTGCGGCACATGGACCCAGAGACCTTCGCGCAGCGCTCCACTACCGACGTCACCCTAGAGGGAAAGCCCCTCGAAGACATCAATGAACTCGAGTGCGTGGGCGATGCCGTCTACGCCAATGTGTGGATGGATGACAACATCTACCGCATCGATCCCTCCACCGGCCGAGTAACCGCCATAATCTCCACCGACGCGATTGATAAGTCCCGCTATACCGACCCCGATGATGTCCTCAACGGCATCGCACACATCACAGACGATGAGTTCTGGCTTACCGGCAAGCGGTGGGAAGAACTCTTCCACGTTCGAGTAAGGTAAAGGCCCATGGCAACCCGTAAGGAAGCAAGGAAAAAGTCGCTGCTGCAGATCTTGGCCCTCATCGTGGTCGTGGCGGTCATCGTCGCCGCCGTAGTGATCTTCCAAAACTGGTGGAACCAGCGCCCGGGTCCCGATCCCCGCGACATCACGGTCACCGCCTCCGTGGGCGATAAGTCCATCGACGTCGCCCCGTACATTACATGCGAGCCCGGCACCGAGTGCCCGGAAGGCGAGGTCCCGAACCTCACCGTGGGGGACAATGACACCCTCAAGCTCGATATTCCCGAAGAAATCTCCGACCACGAGTGGAAGATTCTTTCCATCTACGATGACCCCGCCGCCAACGATGAAACCGCGCACGGCGCAAACGAGACCACCGAGGTATCGATCCCCGGCTCGGTAGAACCCATCAAGGCCTCTACCGGCAAGCGCCCCCGACTCAAGGTGGTGGAGATTTCCTCCATGATGATCGGCACCGATGACAACGGCGACGAAACCCCCTTGGCCACCGTGTGGTCGCTGACCACGATGACCGATAAAGAACGAGAAGCCTCCGCGGAGGAATCCACGAAGGCTTCTAATTAGCTATCCAAATCCTTCGCGATTGCGCGGAGGATTTCTGCTACCTGGCGCCCAGTCTTGCGCTCCGGGTAACGACCGGAATTGAGCACCGGCTGAATCTGCGACTCCAGCAAGGTCATTACGTCAGAGACCATGCTGCCGAGCTCTTCCGGCTTGCGGGCCGGCGTGCGGCGACGCGGCTTATCCAATACCTTGACCCGCAGCGCCTGCGGACCGCGGCGCCCGGCCGCGAAGTCGAAGTCGATGCGCTGGCCGGGGAACAGTTCCTCTACCCCCTTGGGCAGCACGTTGCGGCCAACATAAACGTCTTCATCGCCCGGGTTGCTGACGAAACCGAAACCTTTCTCGGCGTCATACCACTTCACTTTGCCAATAGGCATAGGTACCCACCTCTTCTCTAGGGGAAAATCTTTATTTTAGCCGCCTGGTCAAAACAACAGAAGTCGCGCACTCTGCCGCGACACACCCGCGTTACATGACACAGATCACAGATTATTGCTCACCTGCAAAAACACCCCCTCACCCACCACATTTGTCCCATTTCTTTCCCGTTTAGTGCCCATAACGTGACACTTTCGTTATAAACCGCTACGCTGTCCCCCAGACACTTAAGAGCCGTTAAGAAAGTTGCCCTCGCCCGCCCTTTCTTTTTGGTACATAATTTTTGCACTTAATGCGGGCACACAGAGAGGACTAACTACATGGGACGCCACTCCGCTAAGAACCGTATGGCCGCTAAATTCACCGCCGGCACCGTCGCCTTCGGCGCCGCCGCTGCCATCATGGCACCGACCGCATCCGCTGCCCCAGATTCCGACTGGGACCGTCTGGCACAGTGCGAGTCCGGCGGCAACTGGCACATCAACACCGGCAACGGCTACCAGGGCGGACTGCAGTTCAACCCGCAGACCTGGCAGGCTAACGGTGGCGGCGAGTTCGCCGCTACCGCCGATCAGGCTTCCCGCGAGCAGCAGATTGTCGTTGCTGAGCGCGTGCTCGCATCCCAGGGCTGGGGCGCATGGCCGGCTTGCTCCGCTTCCCTCGGCCTGAACTCCGCTCCAACCCAGCGCACCGCTCCGTCCGCTGCACCTAAGGCTCCGGCCCAGGCACCGGCTCCGGTCAAGCAGGCTGCTTCCCAGAAGTCCGATGAGCTGGCTGTTGATGCTCTGTACAACACCATCAAGAACGCCGCTAACTCCTACGGCCTGGCACTGCCTGCGCAGTTCACCGAGCTGTACAAGGCTAACCGCCACGACTTCAACAACTTCTACTCTGCCAACCGCAACGTCATCGACCCGATTGCGCAGATGATTGAGAACATCACTCGCTAATACATAGCGATAAAGGGCCCATTGCAATAGCAATGGGCCCTTTTTGTATGAAAGAAAAATCCCCGCACCAAGGCGGGGACATACTCTAGCGATTGATGCGAGTATAAGGGTGAACGTAGTTCAGCTTCTCTGCCGGCATCGGCAAGATCAGATCATCGCCGTAGGGGCTGGACGCACCAGCAAAAGGCGCAGAGATTTCCGTGATTGCGTGCTCGCGATTTTCGTTCTTCGGCCAAGCCGGGGAAACGTGACCCTTCTTCTGATTCGACATAGCCCTTATTATTTCAAACCTTGCGCAAAAACGTAACTCAAACGATAACTAAACTGGGGTGACATCATGACTCAGTCTTCCCACCTCCCGCATTTCCGCACGTGGCTCGCCTCCCTTGAGGAAGAAGAGCTCGCCATCATCCTCCGCAACCGGCCGGATGTACTCAATCCGCTACCCCCGAGCATCGCCGCGCTCGCTACCCGCCTGCTCCTGCGCACCTCCATCGCTCGGGCTTTAATGAACTGCACTGCACGGCAGCTTGCGGAAATTGAAGACATCGCACGCCGCGGAGGAGAACTCGAAGAGGTAGAAGACCTTAATCCGGATATCACCCGCCAGCTCAAGGAGCGCGGCCTAGCCTACGGCAACATCCTCATCCCACCCGAGGTCATGCCTGCCCTTCCCACGGGCTGGTCCCTCCTCGACCAGGTCCAAGTCAGCCCGGAGGACATCGCCGAGCTGCCGGACGAAGAACGGAAGGTCCTCGAGACCCTATCGCGCTCCAATGGCCTGGGCACCACGCGGGATGCGGCCATCGATGCGGATCCGGCCCGGCCGATTCCGCGGCTCATCGCCAAGCAGCTGCTCCAGCGCGTGGACGCCACCACCGTCCGCCTGCCGCGCGCCGTGCACCTTGCGCTCAACGGCAAGCCCACCGCCCCAATCCCAGTAGAGGGAATCACCGAATCCCCCGCCCCGGATTCCAAGGCCGATGATGCCGGTACCGCGGCCGGCCTTTCCGCTGTGCGCGGCATGCAGCGCGTCATTGACGCCCTAGGCGCACGGCCGATAGAACTGCTCAAGGACAAGACCGTCGGCGTTCGCCAACTCACCAACCTGAGCAAAACCCTCACTATCGATGAAGGAGAGCTGCGTCGCCTCATTGAGCTCGGCATGAGCGCCCGCCTGCTCAGCCGCGGCGAACCGAAAAACTCCGACGGCAATTTCCTCGCGCCAACGGAGCTCGCCCAGGCCTGGCTCGACGCGAGCCTCGCCGAAAAGTGGCAGGTCCTGCTCGAGGCGTGGACTGCCTCCCCATGGACCAAGGAAGGCCGCACGCTAGCGCACACCAACGACCGGCTGCCGGAATTTAGACAAAATGTCCTGCAGGTCTACCTGCGCGGGGCGAAGCCCAGCTTCGAGGAGTCCCTACGCTTCCACTTTCCGCTCTTTGCCACGCACACTTCGGACGAGACCATCGCCGAACTCCGCGCGGAAGCCGAGTGGATCGGCGCCATTGCCCTTGAGCGCCCCACCAGCGTGCTTATCGACGGCCCCGAAGCCGCCACCCGCCTCACCCCCGACACGGTCGATTACTTCCTCATCCAAGCGGATATGACCGTCCTGGTTCCCGGCCCGCTCGATCCGGAGACCCACCAGCGGCTCGAATCCGTCGCCGACCTCGAGTCCCCTGGCCTGGCCAGTGTCTACCGCATCTCGGACGCTTCCCTGCGCCGCGGGCTCGATCGTGGCATGACTGGGGAGGAAATCCTGGACTTTTTCGCCGCCCACGGGGAGGTGCCGCAGACGCTGGAGTTCCACATCGGGGACGTCGCCAAGCGCCATGGCACCCTGCGCTCCGGCCCGGCGCTGTCCTACCTGCGCAGCGAGGACCCGGCTCTCCTCCAGATTGCGCTCAAGACAGCGCCCTTGCGCCTGCTCGCGCCCACCGTCGCGGTATCCCAATTGCCGGTGCACGACCTGCTGGAGCGCCTGCGCGAGCACGGACTCTCTCCAGCGGCCGAGGACGAAAGCGGCGCCAGCCTCACCGTCGCGCCCGAACCGGCCACCCTGCCGACGCCCACCGCCCGGCGAGCCACCGCTTCCCCGGACATCGCGAAGGCCATGCGCACCCTGCGCGACGACGCCGCGCCTACTACTCCCAGCCTCGACATAGTCCACGCCGCCGCGCGCACTGCCCGGCCGATCACCATCGGCTATGCGGACAAAAACGGCAACGAAAAGAAACGCACCGTCACCCCGCTGACCGTGGCGGGAGGGCAAATCGACGCTCGCGCGGCCGATGGCTCTACCATCCGGTTTCCCTTGCACCGAATCACCTCCGTTACGCTGGAGCCATGAACGGACCATTGATTGTGCAGTCGGATAAGACCGTCCTGCTCGAGGTGGATCACGCCCAAGCCGCTGAGGCCCGCGCCGCGCTCGCTCCCTTTGCGGAGCTCGAGCGCGCCCCCGAGCACGTGCACACCTACCGCATCACCCCGCTCGCGCTGTGGAATGCCCGCGCGGCCGGGCACGACGCCGAGCAGGTCGTCGATGTCCTGGAAAACTACTCCCGCTTCCCAGTCCCCCAAGCCCTGCTTGTCGACGTCGCCGAAACCATGTCCCGCTACGGCCGCGTCCGCCTCCACACCCACCCGGCCCACGGCCTCATCCTCGAGTCCGATGAGCCGCCCATCCTGGAAGAACTTACCCGCGGAGCTACCGGAAAACTCCTCGGCGCTCGCATCGACGAGAACTCCATCGCCGTCCCGCCCTCCGAGCGCGGCCGCCTTAAACAAGCCCTCCTCAAGGCCGGCTGGCCGGCAGAAGATCTCGCCGGCTACGTCGATGGCGAGTCTCATCCCATCGCCCTCAATCACGACGGCTGGCAGCTACGCGACTACCAGCAGTACGCTACCGAAGCCTTCTGGTCCGGCGGCTCCGGCGTCGTCGTGCTCCCATGCGGCGCCGGCAAAACCATCGTCGGCGCCGCTGCGATGGCCAAGGCGGAATCCACCACGCTCATCCTGGTCACCAATACCGTCGCCGGCCGCCAATGGCGCGACGAGCTCCTGCGCCGCACCACCCTGACCGAAAACGAAATAGGCGAATACTCCGGCGAAAAGAAGGAAATCAAGCCCATCACCATCGCCACCTACCAAGTGGTCACCCGCAAAACCAAGGGCGAATACCGCGCCCTCGAGCTCTTCGATTCCCGCGACTGGGGCCTCATCATCTACGACGAGGTCCATCTCCTTCCCGCCCCGGTGTTCCGCATGACGTCGGACCTGCAATCGCGGCGTCGGCTAGGGCTTACCGCTACCCTCGTGCGCGAGGACGGCCGCGAGGGCGACGTCTTCTCCCTCATCGGACCCAAGCGCTACGACGCCCCGTGGAAAGAACTCGAAATGGCCGGCTATATCGCCACCGCCGAATGCATCGAGGTCCGCGTGGATATGGACGCCGAGGAACGCATGCTGTATGCCACCGCCCAACCCCGCGACCGCTACCGCATCGCCGCCCAAGCCGCCGCAAAGCTCCGTGCGGTGGACAAGATCCTGGCGCGCCACCCAAAGCAGGCGCTCATCATCGGCGGTTACGTTGACCAGCTCAAGGAGCTCGGCGCACATCTCGACGCCCCCGTTATCGACGGCTCCACCTCCACCGCCAAGCGCGAGCGCCTCTTCCAACAATTCCGCGACGGCACACTTCCTGTTCTCGTGGTGTCCAAGGTGGCCAATTTCTCCATCGATCTTCCCGAGGCAGCCCTAGCCATCCAGGTCTCCGGTACCTTCGGCTCCCGCCAAGAGGAGGCCCAACGCCTCGGCCGACTGCTGCGCCCCAAGGAAGAGGAAGCCCTCTTCTATTCGCTGGTCACCCGCGATAGCCTCGACGCGGACTACGCCGTGCACCGCCAGCGTTTCCTCGCCGAGCAGGGATATGCCTACCGGCTTATCGACGCACTAGACTTGGAACAATGAAAATCTTCAAGTTCGACGTAGACGAGTCCTTTGCCAAGGCCAATAACGAGCTCTTGCGCGATTCCAACCGCCTTCGCATCTCCGGCCTCGTGCTGGGCATCCTGCTCATCATCGGCGGCGCGGCCATCTGGTGGGGATTTTCCTGGGGCATTACCATCGGCCTCGGCATGATCCTCTTCGGAATCATGGTGGCCATCGTCGGCTTCGCCGCCGCCCGTAAAGTCGGCACCGCCCAGCAACTCTATGACTCCTATCCCCTTGCTCCGGCTGTCATCGCTGAGGTCAATGAACGCGACATGGTCCTGCTCGCCCTGGTCAACACCAACGTGGATCCTTCCCTGGCTCCCCGCTGGGCTGCATGCTTGCGCACCGTGACCGCTATTCCCGGCACCCAGCGCACCATAGGCACCAAGGTTCCCGTCGCCGCTGTGTCCGGCCGCGCGGACAACAACCACTGGCAGCAAATCACCCCTATGCCCATCGCGTGGGGCACCCCCGACGCCGAAACCGTCACCATTGCCCGGAAAGCCATCCCCCAAGATCAGTGGCAGCGTCTCGAGCGCGTCCGCAAGCGCCTTTCCGACGTAAAAGCTACGAAGTTCGACCTCCTAGTTCTCTAGGGCTCCACAAACCTTTCTGGATAAAGCATTACTTCTAGGAGCGGGTCCGGCCACTTGTTGAGAACTATCTGGGCGACCTCTTCCTCCCTTTCGGGGAAATGATCCCTCGCTAGTTCCACCCAGAATTGCCCGCAGGACCGCGCCTGCCAATCTGGATCAGATTCGGTTCCACGCTTCGCGTACTCCCACGCAGCGTCATACTCACCGATTTCTTCTAAGGCTTTAGCTGTCTCTTCGAAATAAACCGCGTAGCTACCCTCAGCCAAGTGCGTACGAATGATTGCTTCGACGTCTTGATCTAAAACCGCAAAGCGCTTCTCCATATACTTGCGGCGGATAACATCTGCGTTTTCCGTCCAAGCGCGCGCCCGAGCCAGGCCGTCTTCTCCGAGGACCGTTGAATATGCAACAGGGTCAAGATCGAAGTAATCAACCTCGTTGCTCTCATGGAAATCAATGAACCACTCGGCCAGCTCCTTTGGCGCAGGCTTGGCGCGCTGTGCGCTCTTAGCATGGAGCTCGATAAGCTCTTCAACAACCTCACTTAACATGCCAAGTGAGTCATCCGCATTGGCTATCACATCTACGGCAATCTCCAGCGCTTCTTGCACAACCGAGAATACTTGGGCTGGATCCTCCGAAGGGTCCTCCACGGCAAAATCGAGCACGCCAATTCCATTTTGCATTTTCAGTGCACGTCTAGCTGCCCGGTCCTCATCAAGAAAGGATCGGGTCCTACTCTGAAAAAATGGCAAGGCGATGGCAGCCAGTGAGCTCATCAGTTCGGCCTCCTCGGTAGGCTGTCAGCCCATTTTAACGGCATCCCCTACCCTTTGGAGGTCTTCCTTTCTGTTCGTTGTTGTTGGTGTGTGAGGTATTGGGCCCAGGTGTGGTTCCAGTGGGTGTGGTGTGTGGCTAGTGGTCCGGTGGGGTGGTCTAGTTGGTAGGTGCCGTCGCGGTGGAGCCAGGCGATGGTTCCGGTGATGGGGTCGAGGATGTAGTGGATTCTGCGGTCGGTTTTGATGTTGTGGTGGTGTTGGCAGAGGTTTACTAGATTATCTGGACTGGTAGGCCCGCCGAGGTGGTATTCGATGCGGTGGTCGAGTTGGCAGCGGGTGGCGGGGACGGTGCAGCCAGGCCAGCGGCAAGTGGCGTCGCGTCCTTGGGTGTAGGCGCGGATGTCGGTGCTGGGGGTGTAGGAGTCTGCCTCGTCGGCGTTGAGTCGGCGGATGAAGGTGTTGTCTGTGGGGGCGTGGTTGAGGTTTATCCATCCGGCACCGGGGTGAAAGACGAGGTTGGTGTCGGGGTTGGTGGTGAACGTGTTGATGGCAACACTGGTGTGGGTGTCTTCGAGGATGAGGTCGATGAGTGCTTGTGCTGCGGTGGTGGTGGTCTGGTTGGTGTAGGCGTCGATGTGGCGGGCGATAATCGTGGCGGTGGCACTATCGCAGGTCAAAGATAGTGTGGTGGTGTTATCCGGGTTGTAGTTAATGCGCAGTCGTGGTTCGGGTTGTTGTTCTTTGTCTTCGGGGCGCAGGTGGGTGTCGATGAAGGTGCGGATAAAGCGGCGCAGATCCGCGTCGGTGGGGACGGTTTGGTTGGGTGTGGTGGGGGTGAGGAAGTCTGCGAGTGCGGCGTCGATGGCTTCAAGATGCTCTGGGTTATCTTCAAGCCTGTTGAGTTCGCGATCGATGATGCGCAGTTTGATCAGGTCGAGTATCCAGTGCTGGCCTTGGACTTCGGTGACCAGGGGTAGTTGGCGCATGCGGAAGTGAGCACGCAGGAAACCTAGCAGCTTGTGGTAGGAGATGCCGAGGTCTTTGGCAAGGCTGGTCAGGCTCAGGTCAACATCCTCGTCTAATTGGGGGAGGATGGCGCGGTAGAGGAACCAGGAGGTTTTGCGTGTGTAGGTGCCGGCTTTGCCGATGTGGTTGCCGGGTGCGTTGGTGGTGTAGAACGCCTCCGGAACGTCTTGGTCGCCTTCGTTGTCGTAGCCCGCGTCGGGGTGGTCCGTGATGAGGAGGGCGTCTGGGTAGTCGAGGGTGGTATCTGGTTCGGGTGGGCTTAGTGTGGCAGTCATGGACGGGGCACTCCAGCAGAGAAGAACAGGGTTCGTATATGTTTTCTAACGAGCGCCTTTATAGTATCCCGGCTGGTGGACATGTGACCCCTGTGGGGGTGTTTATGTTCGAATAGGATACCCTAAATCCGCAGGGATCCCCAGAGTCGCACCACAACCGGCAACGGGGGTAAAAGCAATGGTTTAGGGTTGGGCGGCGTCGGCAAGCTGGTTGCGAATTTCAGGGCAGTCAGCAAACTTCCGCTGTAGGCGACCTAAGAAGTCCTCAAATAAAGCCGGCTCAGCTGCTTTCTGAACTTTCCCGAGCAACCCATACGCTTGGTCGCGACCATAGGCATCTTCTGTTTCCAGCTTCTCCTCGATAAGCTGCATAAGAACGGGAATGGTTTCGACCGGCAGGTGCGGAAGAAGTAGTTCTGCCACATTGCGTTGGAGTCCGGCGTCCGAGGCTGTCGCCCATGCTCGTTGCGGATCGCGTAGGCACTGATACTGAAACATTGCAAGATCCCAGGGCTTATCGCGCAGCCGAGCCTCGATGTGCTCCACTGCGCTATCCCCCACCGCCGCAGAAAGACCTTTCGCTGTCGAAAGCCGTGGAAACGCGTCGAATACTCGCTCATTGACGTAAGGGCTGCGGTGAGGAAAGTGGACGTCGGTAATCGCGGCCCAACCACCAGCAATGTTGAAGGTTTCCTCAGCGGGGAGGATTCGCATCGCTTCTTCCGAGTACGTGTAAGCAAGGTCGAACCGGCCGATCTCCGAAAGCCCGCTAATGAGCTGCTCATATCCGTCCGTGTGGGTACGAAATACCTCCTCTACAGAACCGGAAAGCACTGCTAACCGACGACCGACATACTCACCCTGCGCACGCTCGCGCAGCTCTTTGAGGCCTTCAGGTCCTAAAGCCTGCGCGTACTGTACGGGGTCGATATAAACCTGCTCCGCATACGGCGACTCGAGAACGCCCAAAAGCCACTCGACTAAGCGCAGCCCGTCGACCTGGGCCAATCGGGCGGCCTGAGGTAGTTCCTGGGCCAAGCGTTCCGCGCTCCAGATCACGGACCCAAATGGATCATTAGCCAGCGGCAACTGTAGCAGAACCTCTTCTAGCGCCCGTTGCGCGACCGGGAAGACATCGTAAGGCTCTATTGACTTGACGCCTTGGCTGGTCAGGTGTTGAGGCTCATCAATTGCCACATTCAAAAGCACACCGGCCTGCCACACCTGGTCGACGTACGCCCGTGAATCGTCAGGGTCAGTCAGATTCAAACCGGAGGGGTTTACAAGGGTGTTGGTTGCTTCGTCAAGCGTCTGCACTACTTCTGGCATTCCTTTAGATCCGCGAGAAACTCCTTAAGCGTTTCCGTGAGCTCCCAGATTTGGTTACGCTCCTCCTCAAACATGCGGTCAACGAGGAAATCCACGCCGACCAAATCATCCGGATGCAAGCTATCCAAATAAGCCAGGAGCTTATCGACGCCTTCGAGTCCAAGAATTCCTTGCTCGACCTGGTCCGCCACATAAGAAATTTGCTTTTGGTCCATGGTGAGGAGAATAGCAAAACGTGAAAAAGAAGGAGACGGTGGTTTGCCGTCTCCTTCTTGTTGTTCCAATATGAAGTTGTTTGTTGTTGTTTGGTGTCGGCGGTGACTTACTCTCCCACAACCTCCCGGTTGCAGTACCATCAGCGTGTGCAGGCTTAGC
>NZ_JASPHJ010000020.1:0-26406 GCF_030229085.1 Corynebacterium sp. MSK158 | reverse complement strand
TCAAGGTCGTCTTTCCAGCGTCTACATGGGCAAGAATTCCAATATTGATTATTTTCATGTGATTGTCCTCCCTTTACTGCCCCGAAGGGCATAAAAATCCCCAGCAGTAAAATACTTTTACCACTGGGGATGATAATTTGCGGACATACACATATACAGCATACACCTGTTTGTGAGTGCTGTTTTTGGGGATATGTCAAAATTGATAAGGCAAAAGTATTCTTAAATTGGGTACAAAAAACTAAGCCCCTACAAAAGGGACTATCATAATCCTTTGTTCCCACTATTTGATTATAGTTTTATTTAAGAATACCTTGCCGCATATTTTTTACTCCTTTTCTGGAATTGAATTATTATATCACATCAGTTTTAGGAAAACAAGTATCTAAAAGAAATTTTTCTTCCCCTTATATGTAACAATCATACCGGCTTCCTAACGTTCAGAATGGTTTCTACTGTCTGCTGCGGTGTTTGGTTGGAATTGTCCAGCCAAAAGCCGATCCGTGGTGTTGTCTGCATTTTACTAAATACAAATTCAATGTATACAGAAAGAAATATATAAGGAGTGGGAGGGATTCCGCCGTAGTCGGCATTGTAGGAAAATCCAAAAGTTTAGATTTTCTCAAAATGCTTATCTTTTGGTCTTTGGTTCGGAATAGTGTAGTGCTGGCGGTCTATCTATTGTTTTCGGTTGCTTGCTTCTTTACCGTACATGAGCATTCAGTGTTGGGGATAAACACGACTGCCGCAGCATCCGGCATGACCAACTCACTATCGGAAAGCGTGGCACCGGGTGCAAGGGTGACAGTCGGCAACGCCAGCACATCGCGTGCAGAAAGCATGCTTGCACGCCGACGTTTACGAGTCCTGCCGGGGTCGGGGTTGGTGTTGTAATCGGCCCAATCCTTCTCTGGTGGCTTGGGGATCAGCGGGGGAATATCGTGTGGGGACATGGGTGCGGACCTCCTTCGGGTTCTGGCCCACAACCAGCCTGCCACCTAGGGCCTTGGCTTTGTAGGAAAAAGGTATCTAATCCATCCGTACAAAACTAAGGACCTACTGTGCAGCCTAACGGAAATGTCATCGTCGATACCATCTGCCGCACCGCAAAACTAGGAACTACTATCACCGGTGCCACAGAAAACGGTGACGTCACTGTTATTGAAGCCGAACCCGTCGAGCCGATCAATGAATGCCCTACCTGCGGGCAGCCTGGAGTATTCCGCGACCACGTCATCCGCAGCCTGGTCGATCTGCCCATCGTCGGCCACCCAACAACTTCATGTGCGCCTTCCACGCTACCGGTGCACCAACAAGCGTTGCTTGCAGAAGATCTTCCGTGCTGGCCTTGCCTGCGCGCCCGACAATTCAAAGACCACGGACCAGGTGACCCACTGGATCCTGCAACGACTCTGCCTAAATCGGATGAGCGTTGCCGCTGCACCCAAGTCATTAGGCCTGGGGTGGGATATGAAGTGTCCCAGGTTTTGTTCCGTTTGATGAAACCCGTTTTTGAAACAACGTACGGAGCACAACGCACGCCGATGCCAAAGCTTCCGCAACATCGACTACCTCATCAAACCCACGACAGTGGGATTCACACCCTCAATCCCCACGCGTGCAATCTTCGCACCTCAAAGATTGAAAAATGAAAGAAACCGGAGGTAACATACCCTTTCGAGTTTGTTACTTCCGGTGGTGCAGTTTGTTCAACTGCTCATCAGGATCTTACGGGGGATAACACTAACACACCCTGACTCTTGGAAAACGCAGCACACAGACCGTGCACACCCTCACCGATAAAATGGGCACCAGTCCCGAAAGGAGAAGGAATGTACACGACCATCACCCTCGCCGCACTCGCAGTACTTTTCGTCTTAATCATCCAGACCATCCGCCGCGAACGGCCAGAAGACCGTATGTATTACGCCGCGCTTGGAGGCAGCATAAGCGCAGCAATGATCCTTGTCCCCTCCTTCCTTTTCACCCAGGCCGGTCTCTCGCGAGAACTGGCCGCACTGCTCATCTCCTTCGGCCTACTAGCCTTGTGGATTACCATTTTCGGACTCCGCCTAAACGCAAGAACTAGCAGGTAAACCTGCATAACACAGAACATATGCTTTAGCATATGGCGGAACATACGCTATAACATATGCCTAAACATATGTTCCGCCATATGGCAGGACTCGCGGGCGCACGAATACGCAGATTCCCGCCCGCAGTAGAGAAAAGGAGGGCTACGGGCTCAGTGTGGGAGTATTGCGAAACCTTCGCGCGCCCATTAGCCTAAAAAGTGACAGCACAGTTCATCCCTGAATTGCGGCTGCACAATAAAAAGGGCCCCAACGAGTGCCAGCTCGTTGAGACCCTCGGGCCTAAAGACCCACGTGAAGCATCGCGGTAACGAGCTTCACGATTACGGTCACAAGAACTATGACCTTGGTAGCCACATCTAGCCAGTCAAGCTTGGTGGCATCAAGGTCTTTTCTTTTGCGACCGGGTGTATCCAATGAGTGTTTACCCATTGTCTACCTCCCTTTACGTCGTAGGGTTGTCCGCTCGCCTGAAAAAGGCGCGCGGGACAGCCCACGTCACGCGCGGGCCTTACCGCGCACCGACGAGGAAGTCACGCCCACGCCCCACCACAGGTGGCGGGGCATGATTGTGAACCGGCACTAACGTTAGCAGCCACCCCTGACGAGACCTAGAAGCATGATTTCACCCCTGCCTTTATAAAAGCCGCCCATGAGGGGAAACCCGTACAGTGCTACTTGCAGCTGCACTCAACACCGCTAATTTCTCTGCCTGTCACCCTATCTAGACGCACGAAAATGCTGGCAGTGCTACATAACTGCCGACATATGCTTTAGCATATGCCTAAACATATGTCCCGCCATATGGCAAGACATATGACGGGGCTCATGGGCGCGCTGATCTACCATCACGGCTGCACTACCCTAGGTGTTTTTCAATGCTCGATACACCGTAGGACGGGTTACCCCAAATTCCCGCGCTAGTGCTGCCTTTGACTCCCCTGCCAATATGCGCCGTTTAATCTCCGCTACTTGCTGCGGGCTAAGAGCGGGTTTGCGGCCTTTGTACTTTCCGGCCTTTTTCGCCAACGCAATCCCCTCCGCCTGGCGCTCGCGGATAATGGCCCGCTCAAACTCCGCGAAGCTACCGAGAATTCCGAGCATTAAATCCGCGCGCGGATCGGACGTGTCTTTCGCAAACGCGAGATTCTCATGCAGGAAAGTAACAGTCACACCCTTGCCGGTAAGTTCATCAACAATACCGCGCAGATCTGTCAGCGATCGGGCGAGACGGTCAATCGACGACACGACAAGTTCGTCACCGTCTCGCACGTACGCCATACACTCGACAAGTCCAGGGCGGGCAGTCTTGGTGCGGCCGGAAATCCTATCTTCAAAAAACCGGTCAATCCTGCCGGAAGCATTGAGTAGTTCTTTCTGGCGCTGATTATTCTGCTCCACCGTGGAGACACGGATATAGCCCACCCGCTGCCCATGCGAACCAGAGTCATTGACCATTAGTCTTCGCTCCGCGAAGGTTTAAAGGCGGCATTCTCTTGTTCTATGACTGCATCACGATACGACTCGATTGCATCCGAGAGGGCATAAAGCTGAACACCGTCGAGGCCATCAGCGTCAGCAAGCAAGGATTGTACAATCCTGCCCAACGCCTGCTGCCCCGACGAGAGTCCACCATGCAGATCTTTCACCCGCGCCAACGCGGGTACAGAGTCAATATGACTTTCAATATGGAAACCGTCAGACGATAACATCACACTCACCACTTTCTGTAAACATAAGGCTTAGACCCCGCTAGACACGTGTAAAACAATGCTAGGAACGGCCCTATTTTACAGGAAACATTCTGCCGCACACCGGCGTAACAATAGGGTGTACCCCATTGTTTGGTAATGGTGTCCTCTACTTTGGGCGATTGCTTTTAAGTGCTGGGCGCAGAGACAACAATTCTGGAAAAGCTAATTTTAGTTCTTTCCTTGGCAAAGCTGATCGAAGACGCTACCGACGTAATCCTCGTCGAGAATGAAACCGTTGTCGGTTTGTTTGAGAACTCCTTCTTTGACTCTTCGATCCCACCACATGATTAAGGACGCGAGCGTGTAGCCGAGTTCGTATTTCTGACCAGGAACTATGAATGAGTTCTTCATGAGTTCTGGGAAGGTTAGTATTTGTCCTTCTCGGCCTCCGTCGGCAAATGTTTTAGGATCGTGTTGGGGCTCAATATGCTGAACAATCCAGTACACAACGTCGTAAAAGGTTCGACTTTCAGGGCTATTCTCGTTGATTATTGGATTTAAATCTTTGGTGATGAGCTCTGTGGCCTGCTTTAAAAGCTTTTCGATTCCTGGTGTTGGAGTGGCAGATATCGCCTTTCGGAGAGGTTCAGAAAATGAGTCATATCGAACACCATTGATTCCAATGTTATCCGACTCTGCATCTTCAACCGTTTCTTCTTGGTCTGGGTAGGGGCCTAGCTTAGACAAGAACGCGTCAACTGATTCTGCAACGGGCATGAAAAATCCATCAGGATCGGTATCCACGTACAATACGGCGCCTTCTGGGAAATCTGGCAAGCCGTAGTTAATGACAAAGCATTGATGCATTCCGTCTTCGCTAGCAGCCAAGAGAAGGACTTCTTCGGGAATCTCCCACTCATCCATAAGGAAGGTTGCGTAGTCAATCAAATCAACATGAGCGCCATTGCTTGCTGAGCCGTTGCCGAAGATGTCTTCAACAACGACCTCCAAGGTGTCCCCATCAGGCAGGGAAATACCTGTAAGGAAGCACTTTTTTAGGTTGAGGATGCCGCCTCCAGTTTCTGAAAGCAGCGTCTTGTAATCATCAGGTAGCTTTTTGCCAAGCTTGCTTTCAAATTCAAGGATGCGTTGACTGTCTGCTGGCTGTGCAGTGTACTCAAAAAGGTTGGCGTAGTTTTTCATGATTGTCCTTTACGATTCGAGGGGTGTACTCTATCGGGCAATTTGAGTTAGATGAGCTTTGTACCCCTGCCCATCCACATAGAGAGCCTGGCCGTCTCTCAGTAGAAGCAGGTTCCATTCTTTGCCGTAATCTTCCACCGTTTTTCTGATGGTACTGATGGAATGTGGGCCAGTTGTTTCTTAGATTGAGAATTCTGGAGCGTAACCATGTTGGAAGGAATTAATCGGCATACAGGCCAACGATCCCGGGGGAGATATCTCCACGAAGGATTCCTTCAATGTCAATCTGTTCCATCGCTTTTGCTAGTTTCTTACCGTCAGGTTCTCGTGGCTGGTCGGGGTGACTTTTTAGTCGTTTACCTTCTTTTATGCATGCCAAAACGTATAGTGCGGTTCCTAGTCCTTTTCTTTGAATGAGGCTGTCGTCTCCAGTTATGTGTTTGACGCTTATGCTGAGCGTGGGGCCCGGACCGCGTTCATTTCCTTTTTCACCCCAAGCGATATAAGCCCACTTAAGGTATTTTTATCTGCGGCTCAGTGCAAGCCATTATCTGCTGATCTCCGAAACTGGATTCGGAGGAGTATTCAAAATAGATATCTTCTTCACCCTCTCGCCGTAGGATGTAGCTATGAATTTCTCTTACTGGGGAAGTCATGGCTCAAGTATGCCCAAACTTCAATTGATTATATGGCGGAAATAGATCGGGATCGCCAGCGTATACCCCGGCATGACTCTTGAATCGAGACGCACGGACCGCCCGCGGCACTCGCTCGCGTTTGGGTTGCTACGATCCACTGCGACTGAGGGTGTACATGGTCGGCGTCACCCCGCACGGACGGCCGCCCCAAACTGTACTAACGCGTTGGTTCAGCTGGAGTCAGCATGAACTACAGAGAGAGTGTGAGTTCGTGGAGAGCATGACATCGAAGCGGCGATAGTCGCTTCTTGCGACGGTGAGTGCGAGTCTACTGTTGATCCCTCTGGACAACTCAATCCTGTACACGGCACTACCCACGCACTCGAGTGAGCTAGCGACTTCGGGAGCGCAGTCGTTGCGAACCATCAACGCGTAACCGGTGGGCAGGGCCGGCCTGCCGCTGGGCGCAAGCACACAGGGTAATCGGATCGGGCATCACAGCTTGTTCTTGATCGGGCTGGTCGTCTTCGGGCTGAACTCATTAGGAGCTGCGTTCTCTCCGACCGATGGGCTGTTGATCGCGGCGCAGGCGCCTTGGCGGTGGGGCAGCCTCGATGATGCCCACCACACTGACACTGATCCGCCTTCGTTCAACTACGAACGCGGGGAGCACCTCTCGATCGCGATCTGGGGGGGCGTTGAAGCAACGGTAAGGAGGGAGGCGTCGGCAAGCGCAGCTTAAAGCAACGCTATGTTGGCGCCTTCTTGGGCCTTTGGCTCAAGATATGCAACAACCCCCGCCTCCCTGCATGGCGTGCATGCTGTGAGGAGTGGGGGTTGTTGGTGCTTGGCTTAAAAGCGAATACTAGTTAACGCGGCCGGTTTCCTTGCGGTACTTGCGGTAGTAGCGGCGGCCGTAGTGGACGGTGCCTACTGCGGCGATGGCCACAATGACTAGGGCGATGATGCCGATGATCATGGTCAGGGTGTAGTCACCCTCGCCTGCGGTGCCCAGCGGGGTATCCCACACGCCAAGGCCCCAAATGATGATGCCGGCAGCCGGGAGGCAAGACAGGATCAGACCCATGCCCACCCAGGTGGAGGTGCGCAGGAGGGAAGAGTGAGGAGCACCGAAGGATACTGGATCGTAGCCCTCAATGTAGGTGTCCTGAATCTTGCCGGAGAACTCCGGGTAGGTCTCGCTGGTGTAGTCAGCGACTGCGTGGGTGTTATCGCTCATGGCGGAGTCTTTCTGTCTTTCTCTCGTTCCTAGTATTCCTACGGAATAACCTTAGCTTAGTCGTCCTTGCCACGGAAAGCAGCACGTGCACGTTCGCGGGTAACCGCAGAAACTGCGGTCAGCGGAACGCCGGCCGGGCAGACGTCGGCGCACTCACCGTAGAGGGAGCAGTGGCCGAAGTTGGCTTCCAGGTCGTCGACCATGTTGCGGGCACGGCGGCCACGCTCTTCCTTGCCCAGAGGCATGAGGGAGAGGTGCACCAGCTTCGCACCGGTAAACAGGTGAGCCGCACCGTTCGGGCAGGCAGCAACGCAGGCACCGCAGCCAATGCAGGCAGCGTGGTCCAGCGAGTACTCGGCGGTCTCGTGGTTGAGGTGCATGGTATCCGCATCCGGAGCGGTACCCGCATCCATGGAGACGTAGCCGCCCTGCTCCATTACGTGATCCAGTGCCGCGCGGTCCACGACCATGTCCTTGATGACCGGGTAGGCAGCGGAACGGAATGGCTCCAGCTTGACAGTCTGGCCATCGGTGAAGTTGAACAGGCGCTGCTGGCAAGCAGGGGTGTTCTGGCCTGGGCCGTGCGGGCGGCCATTGACGGTCAAACCACAGGTACCGCAGATGCCCTCACGGCAGTCGGAAGCGAAGGCGAAGGGCTCTTCGCCGCGCTCAATGTAGCCCTCGTTGACGTGGTCCAGCAGCTCCAGGATGGACATCTGCTCAGAGGCGTCATCCACCTGGACGGTCTCGAAGTGGCCTTCTTGGGTCGGTCCGGCTTGACGCCAGATCTCAAGTGTCAGTTTCATTACTTGTAGTTCCTTGTCATCAGCGGGATCGAATCAAAGTACAGCGGCTCGGCGTGGCGAATGAACTCGCCCTTATTAGCACCCGGCTCCCATGCGGAAACGAAGCACCAGTTCTCATCGTCGCGTTCTGCCTCGCCGTCCTCGGTCAGGTGGTCCTCACGGAAGTGAGCGCCACAGGACTCATCGCGGTCCAAAGCGTCAACACACATGAGCTCGCCCAAGTCCAGGTAGTCGGCAACGCGCAGGCCGTATTCCAGGACCTGGTTCATGTCATTGGCCTCGCCCGGGATGCGGACATTAGCCCAGAAGTCCTCGCGCAGCTCGCGGATCTTGGTGATGGCGGCCTTGAGGTCTTCGACGTTACGGGACACACCGCAGCCGTGGTAGAGGATATCGCCCAGCTGGCGGTGATAGTAGGACGGACCGTGCGGGTTCTCACCACGCACGCCCATGAGGCGGTCGATGCGCTCCTGGGACTGTGCCAGGGTTGCCTGTGCCTCTGGGGAATCCTCGGCCAGCTTCTCCTCGTTGAGGTGGTCAGCCAAGTAATTCGGGATGGTAAACGGCAGGGTGAACCAGCCATCGACGGAAGCCGAAAGCAGGGAGTTAGCGCCCAGGCGGTTAGCACCGTGGTAGGTCCAGGAGCACTCACCGGCGGCAAAGAGGCCGTCGATGGAGGTCATCTCGTTGAAGTCGGTCCACAGGCCACCCATGGTGAAGTGGCAGGTCGGGGCGATGCGCATCGGGGTCTCATAGGCGGACTCACCGATAGCCTCTTCGTACATCTCGATGAGGTTGGAGTAACGCTCGCGGATCTTGTCCTTGCCCAGGCGCTCGATGGCGTCGCGGAAGTCCAGGTACACCGAGTTGTGCAGCGGGCCAACGCCCAGGCCGGCGTTGATCTGCTGGGAGATGGCACGGGAAGCAACGTCACGCGGAACCAGGTTGCCGAATGCCGGGTAGCGGCGCTCCAAGAAGTAGTCGCGCTCTTCTTCCGGAATGGTATTCGGGTCGCGGTCGTCGCCCTCCTTCTTCGGAGACCAAATGCGGCCGTCGTTACGCAGGGACTCCGACATCAGGATGGTCTTGGACTGCCAATCGGAGTTGACCGGCAGGCCCGTCGGGTGGAACTGCACGAAGGCCGGGGAAGCCAGGTAAGCACCGCTATCGTACGCGCGCATCATAGCGCTGGCATTGGAGTTCTTTGCCAGGGTGGACATGTGGTAGACGTTGCCGTAGCCGCCGGTACCCAGCACAACTGCGTGGCCGGTGAAGGCCTTGAGCTCACCGGTAATCAGGTTGCGGGTAACGATGCCGCCAGCGCGCTTCTTACCGTTGTCGTTGTAGACGATGATGTCCTGCAGGTCGTTGTGAGCGAAAAGCTCCACGTTGCCCAGGCCAATCTGGCGGTAGAGCGCCGAGGTGGTGGACAGCTGCAGCTGCTGACCTGTTTGGCCACGGGTGTAGTAGGTACGGGAGACCTGCACGCCACCGAAGGAACGGGTAGCCAGGGTGCCGCCGTACTCGCGAGCGAATGGGGCGCCGATGGCGTTCATGTGGTCAATGACGCGAACGGACTCGTTTGCCAGGCGCCAGCAGTCGGACTCGCGGCAGCGGTAGTCGCCGCCCTTAACGGTGTCCTTGGTGTGGCGGTAGGCGGAGTCGTTGTCCACCTTCTTGGCACGGGAGGCGTTGACGCCACCCTGCGCGGCAATGGAGTGCGCGCGGCGCGGGGAATCGTGGTAGGTGAATACCTTTACCTTGTAGCCCAGCTCGCCCAGTGCGGCCGCAGCGGAACCGGCGGACAGGCCGGTACCAACCACGAGAACCTCAAACTTGCGGCGATTCAGCGGGGAAACCAGCTGCATGTGGTCCTTTTGGTGGGACCACATATCCTTCATCGGCACGCCGTGCGGCTCGTGGGATTCCAGAATGTTGCCGGCAGATACGCCCGGAACGATGGACTGTGGGTGCGAGAACTTAGGGTGCTCGCGCTTGAGTTCAGTATTAGTCATGGGTTTCTAACTCCTTTAGCTGACCAAGCCCAGGGCAACGGACAAAGGCATAACGATGTTGCCGATGCAGACAACGGCCGGGATGACGTACGCCAGGATCAGGAAGGTCTGACGCCACTTCGCACCGGTGATACCCAGGTCAGAGGCGGCAAGGCGAATGCCGTGGGTGAGGTGCAGGAACAGGAAGCACATAGCGATCACGTACACGATGGTGACCGGCCAGCGGCTGAAGGTGGCGATCATGTTGGCCTTCACCGCGCCCTCTGCAAAGTCGCCGGGGGCGAAAGGCTGCACGCCCAGGGTCAGGTCCAGCAGGTGGAAGATGATGAACAGCAGCAAGACGATGCCGGTGACCAGCATGGACTTGGTAGCGAAGGAATCAAGGCCGCCCATCAGGTTGCTGCGGCGGAACTTGCCGCGGGACGCCTTAGAGCGTGCGGTCAGGGCAAATGCACCATAGATGTGGGCGAGGATGGCAACCAGCAGGACGGCGCGGATAATCCACAATGCACCCTCGTGCGGGAACAACGGCTCGCCCATGGAGCGCAGGAATGCGCCGTATTCATCCAGTGCCTCTTCGCCGCCGTGCGCCGGCAAGTACAACTTCAGGTTGCCGGCCATGTGGCCAACAACGAAAAGGGCAAAAAGCAGGCCAGTGACGGCCATGATGAGCTTCAGAACCCAGGAGGGCACTCCCGGCTTCTGGCGGATTGGTTCGTTAGTAATGTGGCCGTGAGCTACTGCCTCACGGTCCGGATTTCTTAAAGTCATGACACCTCCATTGTCGCCCTCACTTTAACTGGGCTTAACCGCTGGTTACTAGTCAATTCCTGCGGCGTTTCATCTAACGGTACGGCGGTACGGTTAAAGTCAGAACTCTTTTAGGTAAGGGTTGCCTTAAAAGCTTCCGGACAAAACGTCACTACCTTGGCGGCTCGCAATTCCGCAATATTGACGTTGCGTAATTCCCTCCGCAGTTGTGAACTTGGTCACCCGGTGTTACTAGAGTGACCGCCTTACCCCTTTATGTGTCAAACTTTCGCATGAAACCCACATGCAGCCCACAGGCGGGTGAACATTCTTCGCAAGATCTTTGCAATTAGGGTGCACACCCGCAGGCCAGCCAGTAACCTTGCCGGCATGAGTAAGACGTATGTGGGATCCCGCCTTCGCCAGCTTCGCCGTGAGCGCGATCTCAGTCAGGCTTCCCTTGCCGCGACGCTGGGGCTCTCCGCCAGCTACGTCAATCAGATCGAACACGACGTCCGTCCGCTCACCGTCCCGGTGCTCCTGCGCATCACGGAGGTCTTCGGCGTCGATGCCACCTTCTTCTCCCGTGACGATGACTCCCGCCTTCTTGCCGAGATTCAGGATGTCATCCAAGACAAAGAGCTCTGCCCCTCCCCCGTCGAGCTGCAAGAGCTCTCCGAGCTGGTCTATAACCACCCCACCGTGGCTCGCACGCTGGTAGACGTCCACCGCCGCTACCGCAATGTGCGCGATAAGCTCTCGCTGGCCACCGATGCCCGCCGCACCACCGAGGCCACCCAGGCCCTATCCATGCCGCACGACGAGGTGCGCGACTTCTTCTACGCTCGCCAGAACTACTTGGACAACCTGGACCACCATGCAGAGCAGCTTGCCGACGCCCTCTCGGTCACCCACTTCGGCATTCGCGACACCGAACACGCCCTGGCCCAGCGCCTGCGCGATCGCCACAACGTAGATATCCACATCACTTCCCAGATGGATGGCACGCTACACAGCTTTGACCGCGAAACCGGCGAGTTCCGGCTCGCGTCGCGCCTGAGCGAAGGCCAGCGCGCCTTCCGTATGGCCGCGGAGCTGAGCTTCCTCGAGGCCGGGGACGATATCGCTTCCCTAGTAGAGGAGGAGCCGTTCACCTCGGATGCTTCTCGCAACCTCGCGCAGCGCGGCTTGGCCAGCTACTTCGCCGCCGCCACCGTGATGCCCTATGAACTGATGCATTCCGAGGCCGAGCGCTCCGGCTACGACGTGGAATACCTCTGCCAGGTCTTCGGCGTGGGCTATGAATCCGTGGCCTCCCGCCTGTCCACCCTGCAGCGCGATAACCTCCGCGGCATTCCTTTTACTTTTGTTCGCGTCGACCGCGCCGGCAATATGTCCAAGCGCCAATCCGCCACCGGCGTGCACTTTTCCAATAATGGCGGCACCTGCCCGCTGTGGAATGTCTACGAGACCTTCACCCAGCCCGGCATTATCTCCCGCCAGCTGGCCCAGATGCCCGATGGCCGTAACTACCTGTGGATTTCGCGCGCCGTCCAGCACCACCAGGGGCGCTTTGGCGATACCGATAAGCTCTTCGCCATCGGGCTAGGCTGCGAAGCCCGCCACGCCGACCGCACCGTCTACGCCGAGGGCCTCGATCTCACCGATCTCACCACCGCCACCCCCATCGGCTCCGGCTGCCGCACGTGCCCGCGCGAGAACTGCGCGCAACGCGCCTTCCCACCGATCAACGAGGTCATCAACGTCGATGCCCACCGCTCCGCCGTTGCGCCCTACTAGCGCCTTAGGCACCAACTGACCTACTCGAAAGCTACTCGAAAGAGCTCGTTTCGAGTAAATAACGTTATGACCTGCCGGCTTAGCAGTACTCGAAAGCTACTCGAAAATTTTTCGAGTAGCAGCGAGGGGTGCGCGCGTTATGCGTACATATAGCAACGGCACCGCGGTGTCCTGACCCCTGCCCAGTGCGGGCGGGGGAGGATCAGCGGTGCCGATACTATTGCCGTTGTGGTGTGCCGAGGCCATAGCCTCCCACCGCTACTGAGGCGGTGGTGGGAGAAAAGGCGACGTCGGCAAGCATCCCTGCTTAGAGGTTAATCATGTGGCCGCCGATGCCCTCGGCAGCTTCCTTCATGGCCTCAGAGAGAGTCGGGTGGGTGTGAACATTGCGGCCGATTTCCTCAGCGGTGAGGTCGAAGCGCTGCGCCAGGGTCAGCTCCGGCAGCAGCTCGGAAACGTTGGAGCCCACCATGTGGCCGCCGATGAGCTCGCCGTACTCGCCGTCCGCGATGAGCTTGACAAAGCCGGCGGTCTCATTGAGGCCGGCAGCCTTGCCATTAGCGGAGAACGGGAAGGTAGCGACCTTAATGTCGCGGTCCGCGAACTTCTCCTTGGCAGCTTCTTCGGTGTAGCCGAAGGAAGCGACCTGCGGGTTACAGAAGGTAGCGCGCGGCATATTCATGTAGTCGCCCAAAAGCTGGGTCTCCACGCCGGCGATGGTCTCTGCAGCCACAACGCCCTGGGCCTCAGCAACGTGGGCGAGCTGCAGCTTCGCGGTGACGTCACCGATGGCGTAGATGTGGTCGACGTTGGTGCGCATGGTGTCATCGATGGCAATGGCGCCGCGCTCGGTGAGCTCAACGCCGGTATTCTCCAGGCCGAAACCCTCGGTGCGCGGGGCGAAGCCGATGGAGATCATGGCACGGTCCACGGTGAGGGTGTCCTGCTTGGAGCCGTCCTTGGACTCCACCTCAACGGTGACATTATCGCCGTTGTCCTTCACGGAGGTGGTCTTGTAGCCGGTCAGCAGCTTGACGCCGAGCTTCTTGTACTCCTTGGCAATGGCCTTGGAGACGTCCTTGTCCTCGTTCGGCAGGACGCGGTCCATGAACTCCACGATGGTGACGTCCACGCCATAGTTGGACAGAACATAAGCAAATTCCATGCCGATGGCGCCGGCGCCGACGATGACCATGGACTTCGGGGCCTCATCGTTGAGGATCTGCTCCTCGTAGGAGACGATGTTGCCGCCGAGCTCAACGCCCGGCAGGGACTTGACCACGGAACCGGTAGCGATGATGCAGTCATCGAAGGTGACGGTCTTGCCCTTGTCATCACCATCGGTGATTTCGATGGTCTTATCGTCCTTGAAGGAGCCAAGGCCGTTGATTTCGGTGATCTTGTTCTTCTTCATCAGGTAATGGACACCCTTGACGATGCCCGCGGAAACCTTGCGGGAACGCTTGTGGGCAACACCGAAGTCGAAGGAGACATCGCCGGAAATGCCGAAGTCCTTGGCCTCGTGGTTGAAGGTGTGGGCAACCTCAGCGTTCTTCAGCAGCGCCTTAGAAGGGATGCAGCCTACGTTGAGGCAGACACCGCCCCAGTACTGCTTCTCGATTACGGCAACTTTCTTACCAAGCTGAGCTGCACGGATGGCGGCCACGTAGCCGCCAGGGCCCGCGCCGAGTACTACTACGTCATAATGTTCATTAGTCACGCCCTTTAGGATACGTAACTTTCCCCTCCATGTCGCGCATTGGGCCACACTCTTATGCCCGAGTACCCCACGCTTCGGGGGGTAAAACGCACAAAGGCCCTGCACGGTGGCGTCGGCAAGCGCGCGACGTCCCCCACACAGGGCTATGGACTCGGTGTTTTAGAACAGGCCGAGAGCCAGTGCAGCGGCGGAGGACATGGAGGAGCCGGCGTGCAGGAACTGGCCCAGAACTTCGTTGATGGCCACGAGGATGGAATCGAAAACGTTCATTTTGCTTCTTTCTGTGTTTTTACTTGCCTAGAGCGAGGGATGGGCCCGCGATGGGGACCACATTATTCACACGTTTAGTACTAGCGGAGATTGTAGCGCCACCGTTACATACGCGCCGCGTTCAGAATTATGACACACAAACAACCTGCGTCACAGGTTTTGCTACATTAGAAGGGCTATTAAGGCATAGAGTCTTGCTGACACTCCCGCTTTGCGTCCTATCGCCGCCGTGGTAAAAAATTTCACGGAGCTGAATCAGCGTACTGGTGCTACCATACGCATTGAGCCGAAAGCCGATGGCCTGTCTCCAGGTAAGAACTTCGTCAAAAGCAGGGGCCAAAGCTGGGCAACATGCAGCGACGAGGTATAAGAAATAAGTTAATTTCTACAGGAAAGAAGCACTATGAAGCGTCTTAGCTCCACCCTTGCCGCCACCGCCGTGTGTGCAGGCTTGGCCTGCGCCCCAATCGCGGGCGCCTCACAGCTAACCCCGCAACAGGTTGCGGACAACGCCGCCCAGTCCACCCTGGCCCCGCTGGAGGTCACCCCAGAGCTGGAGCAGCAGACCTGGTACCAGAAGTACAAGGACGATCCGCGCGTCGAAAAGCTGCAGGCCACCTCCCCTGCCATGAATGACCGCAAGATTCCGCTGGCCGTCATTCGCGCGAAGGATGAGAACCGCCCGACCATCTACCTGCTCAATGGCGCAGGTGGCGCGGAGCAGGACATGGACTGGCTGAAGCTTTCCGACGCCGTTGATTTCTACCACTCCAAGAACGTCAACGTGGTCGTCCCACAGGCCGGTGCTTTCTCCTACTACACCGACTGGGTATCCGAGCCGAACTCTAAGTACCTCAAGGGCCCGCAGAAGTGGGAAACCTTCCTCACCAAGGAATTGCCGGGCGCCATCGAGGGCCATATCAAGGCCGATAACCACCGCGCTGTCGCGGGCATGTCCATGTCCGCTACTTCCTCCCTGCTGATGGCGGAACACAACCAGGGCTTCTACGACGCCGTCGGTTCCTACGCCGGCTGCGCGGCTACCGCTTACCCGGTAGAGCACAAGGCCGTTGAGCTCACCGTCAACCGCGGTGGTGCGACCGCGGAGCAGATGTGGGGCCCGTTCGGCTCCCCCACCAACCGCTACAACGACGCGATGATGAACCACGAGAAGCTGCGCGGCACGGAGCTGTACATCTCTTCCGGTTCTGGGCTGGCAGGCAAGGAGGATACCTTCTCCTATAACGTGGCTAAGGGCTACAACCCTGCTACCGCTGCTGTGGGCTCCGCTCAGCTGCAGGTGGAAGGCGGCGCCATCGAGGCCGGTGTGAACTACTGCACCCACAACTTTAAGGCCAAGCTGGACCAGGCTGGCATCCCGGCGACCTACAACTTCCGCAATACCGGCACCCACTCCTGGCCGCACTGGATTGCGGACCTCAAGGATTCTTGGCCGGTCTTCGAGCGCGCTTTCAATAAATAAGCTCGTTTCTTTCCGCGGCTGAAAGGGCGGTAGGCTTGCAGCATTATGAAGTTGCTTCCTACCGCCCTTTCGCGTGCCCACACTGATCCTTATACCGGCGTGGATTTTAACCTCGGTTTCGAGGTTTCCCACTACACGCTGGATCTGACCTACCGCGTGGAGCCCAACCTGCTCCACGGCGAGGCTACTTTGGCCATCCGGGCCGACGAGGATTTAACGTCGCTGACCCTAGACCTAGGCGGGGCGATGGTGGCTCGGCGCGTGACCGCAAAGGGCGCGCCGCGGGTGGCTAAGTTCCGTCAGTCTTCCGGCAAGCTGCGCCTGCGTTTTGCTGAGGAGATTGCCGCTGGTACGGAATTTGAGCTGATTATTCGCTATGGCGGCAGCCCGCGGCCGATCCGCACCACCTGGGGCGAGATTGGCTGGGAAGAAACCGAATCCGGCTCGCTGGTGGCCAGCCAGCCCAACGGCGCGCCGAGTTGGTTCCCTTGTGACGATACGCCGTCTGAAAAGGCGCACTATGACATCATCATTACGGCCGATGCTCCCTTCATCGTGGTATCCAATGGTGACCTCGTCTCCCGACGGGCGGGCGGCTCCACCACGCGGTGGCACTACCGCACCCGCGAGCCCATGGCCACCTACCTGGCGACAGTCCAGGTAGGTGAGTTCTCTAATTTTGATTTGGGGCCTTCCACGCGCGCCTGGGCGCCGGCCGAGCTGCGCGAGCGCGTGCTCGATGAGTTTGCCCAGCAGCAGGAAATGGTGGACTTCTTCTCCTCCATTTACGGCCCTTACCCGTTTACGGATTACCAGGTGGTCATCACGGAAGATGAGCTGGAAATACCGCTGGAGGCGCAGGGCCTGTCCATCTTTGGCTCTAATCATATCAAGGGCGACCACGCCTTCGAGCGCCTTATTGCGCATGAGCTTTCGCACCAGTGGTTCGGCAATTCCGTGGGCCTGAGCGAGTGGAAGGATATCTGGCTCAACGAGGGTTTTGCCTGCTACAGCGAGTGGCTATGGGGCGAGCACAAGGGCGAGACCACCGCGCGCGAGGCGGCACGTTCCCACCACAACGTCCTGGGACGCAAGGCGCAGAACCTCACCGTTTCTGATCCGGGTGCGCGCGATATGTTCGATGACCGCGTGTATAAGCGCGGGGCCTTGACCGTGCATGCCATTCACCGCCTGCTTGGCGACGCCTTCTTTACCACCCTCCGCAGCTACCTCACCGAGCACCAGCATTCGGTGGTAGAGCCTTCCATGCTGCTGGATTCCTTCCGCGCCGCCGCTCCTGACGCCGCGCTTTTCGACGCCACCGTAGACACCTGGCTTAACCAGAAGGCCCTTCCTCCCTTCCCGAGTTAGTGGTTTTGGCCCCGTTTCGCGGAGTTTAGTCTGCGTTTGTTTGGGGAATGTCTAATCTATTGACCAAATCCTTCTTTCCTGTTGACGGGGTGTTTTATCTGGGTAATATAGAACATGTAAACGAAAAGGAAGGGAGGGATCATGCAGACCACCAAGCACGCGGAGATAGATTCCGCCATCGCACAGGTTGCCACTGGGCTCACCCAGCTGCGCAGCCTCATGCAAGATCCCTCCGATCTGTCTTTCGAGCTTCTTCATCCTCATTTCGAGCACTTGGAGCGGGCGCTAGGAAATAAGTCCACTATCGACGCCGCCTTCGCTTTCATCGCGGAGCGGGATGACGCCGGCCGCCGCGTTGGTTCCTCCAAGGCCAAGGACTACCTGACCACGCGCCTAGGTCTTACCGATGCCGAGGCCGCCGCCCGCCTCCGCAATGGACGCAACCTCTTCGCACCCATCCCCGATCCGGAGCCGGCTCCCCCTGCGGACCCCGATGCTGACGAGGCCGCACGCGCCCGAGCCGAGGAGGAATCCCGCCGCCGCGCTGACCGCGAGCGCCGCGAGGAGGAGAAGCGCCGCAAGAAACTCTTTGAGGAAGAGACTATCCCCGAGCGCATCCTCAACCTCATCGAAAATGAGTTGCGCAGCCTCAGCAAGTACGCCATCCCTGGCCCGAGCGAACTGCGCAATCAAGCTCTCGAGCAGGCCAAGCGTCGTTCCTTCGACTCTCTGCGCGAGTGGCTGCGCAAGGCCGTCCGCAAAGCGAATAGGCACGCCCTCAACCCAGCCGGCGAGCCCGATCCGCACGCCGCTACCCGCAAGCGCCGCTTTAGCATCTCCCGCCAAGATGCTGACGGCGGCGTGCACATCTCCGGCTATCTCGATGCCTCCGCAGCCGCCATCCTCGCCAGCGCCTTCGCACCCGCCAAGAATAAGGGCAGCGCGAACCTCAGCCCCGAGGACGATACCCGCACCTATGCCCAACGCATGGCGGACCAACTAACCGCCGCCCTGTCGAGCTACCTTTCCGCCACCCAAAAGAACTCCGACGGCCTCGGCTCCTTCTTCGTCGCCACCACCCTGGAGGAACTGGAGGCAATGGGCGGAGATACCCGTTTCGCCACCAGCACCGGCATCGAGCTCACTCCGCTCGATCTCCTCCGCCTCGGCGGCGCGCGGCACGATTTCTTCTGCGCCGTGGACGACAAGGGCTTCCCCCTCGAGCTTGGCCGCACCAAGCGCACCGCTTCCCTCTGGCAAAAGCTCGCCCTCGCAGCCTCCGAGCTCGTCTGCACGCACCCAGAGTGCCACCGCCCGTGGCAGGACTGCGACGTCCACCACCTCCAAGCCTGGTCCCACGGCGGTGCCACCGACCTCAAGAACCTCACTCTGTTATGCCGCCGGCACCACGTGGACAATAACGATTACCGCGATGGCCGCAACGGAATGGGACACGCCGAACGAGACCCCGCCACGGGCCGGGTAGGATACCGAGCCGCCCACCCCGACGGCCTATCGCCCACCGTGAAGGTCAACGAGCACCCCGCCGCGGAACAAGCCCCGGCCCGCAGGCTCACCGATCCGCCTTCGCCACCGCCGCCACCCCCGGGCGCGGCCTGACCGGGGCCCGCAGCCTGCCACAGCCGCGCGCCCGACTGCCCTACACTGGATAACCATGCAAACGATGCTCGTCACTGGCGGCGCCGGTTTTATCGGCGCCAATTTCGTGCGCCTAATATGCCAGGCGCGCCCCGATACCCGCGTTACGGTGCTCGATAAACTCACCTACGCCGGAAACCGCGCCAACCTCGCCGGCCTCGATATTGACCTCGTGGAAGGCGATATCGCCGATCCCGCCACCGTAGAACCGCTCGTCGCCGCTGCCGATGTAGTGGTTCATTTTGCCGCCGAGTCCCATAACGACAATTCTTTGCGCGACCCCTCGCCCTTCATCCACACGAACCTCGTAGGCACCTTCACCCTTCTGGAAGCCTGCCGCAAGCACGATACCCGCTTCCACCATGTCTCCACTGACGAGGTTTTCGGTGACCTCGAGATAGGGGCAGCGACCAAATTTAATGAGACCACCGCCTACGCTCCCTCCAGCCCGTATTCGGCAACCAAGGCGGGTTCTGACCACCTCGTGCGCGCATGGGTGCGCTCCTTCGGGCTGCGCGCCACCATCTCAAACTGCTCCAATAATTACGGGCCGTACCAGCACATTGAAAAGTTCATCCCCCGCCAGATCACCAATATCCTCTCCGGTCACACGCCAAAGCTCTATGGCACCGGCGAGCAGGTGCGCGATTGGATCCACGTCGATGACCACAACGAAGCGGTGCTCGCCATCCTCGAGCGGGGCCGCATCGGCGAGACCTACAATATCGGCGCGGACCAGGAAGATATTAATAATAAGCAGGTCATTGAGCTAATCTGCGAAATCATGGGCCCCACCCGCAATGGGTGCGCACTCTATGAGCACGTGGCAGACCGCCCCGGCCATGACCAGCGCTATGCCATGGACGCCACCAAGCTGCGCCGCGAACTGGGATGGACTCCACGGTTCACGGATATCCGCGCCGGTCTCGAAGACACTATCGCGTGGTACCGCGATAACGAAGACTGGTGGAAGCCCGAGAAAGAAGACGTGGAAGCCCGCTACAAGCAGCAAGGACAGTAAATATGCGTATTACCGAAACCGCCATCCCGGGGCTGCTCATCATCGACCTCGACGTGCACGGCGATAACCGCGGCTGGTTCAAGGAGAATTGGCAACGCGAGAAATTCACCGGACTCGCACCCGAGCTCGCGAGCTTCCAGCCGGTGCAGAACAATATCTCTTTCAACCACGCCGGTGCTACGCGCGGCCTGCACGCCGAGCCGTGGGACAAGCTCGTCTCGGTGGCACAGGGCAGGATTTTCGGCGCATGGTGCGACTTGCGCGAGGGGTCGGAAAGCTTTGGCAAGGTCGTCACCCACGAGGTGGGGCCGGAGACTGCGGTGTTTGTGCCGCGGGGCGTCGCCAATGGCTTTCAGGCGCTGGAGGAAACCTCCTACTGCTACCTGGTGAATGAGCACTGGTCGGCCGAAGCTCGCTACGCCGCGGTGAACCTCAACATCGTCGACTGGCCGCTGGAGCCCACCGAGATTTCAGAGAAAGACAAGCAGCACCCCGCTCTCACAAATGTGAGCCCAATGCCCGCCCGGCGCATTCTTGTCACGGGTGCGAACGGGCAGTTGGGGCGGGCGCTCAAACGCCTGCTTGCCGACGCCGAGTTTTGCACCCACGCCGACTTCGACATCACCGACCCACCAGAACGGAATTGGAAGCAGTACTCCGCCATCATCAATTGCGCGGCGTATAACGACGTCAACGGTGCCGAAAACGACCGCGCCGCCGCCTGGGCCGTCAATGCGGAAGCGCCCGCACGGCTGGCGCGCATCGCCGCGGAGAACCAACTCACGCTGGTGCATGTGTCGAGCGACTATATCTTCGACGGCACTAACGAGGTCCACACCGAGGAGGAACTGCCGTCGCCGCTGAGTGCGTACGGGGCGTCGAAAGCCGCGGGCGATACCGCCGCGCAGACCGCGCCGCAGCACTACGTCATCCGTACTTCCTGGGTCTTTGGTGATGGTGAGAACTTCATGTCCACCATGCGCCGGCTGGCCGCAAAGGGAGTGGAACCGAAGGTCATCCACGACCAGCGCGGGCGACCCACGTTTGCCGAGGACCTGGCCAAAGGCATCGTGCACCTGCTCAACTCCGGTGCGGACTACGGCGTGTATAACCTTTCCAACTCAGGCGATACCGTGGGCCGCGATGAGATTGCCATGGCCGTGTTCATCGGTCTCGGCCACGACCCGGCCGAGGTCACTCCGGTAAGCACCGAGCAGTACCGCGAGATCGCGGGCCCCGAGGCGCCGCGCCCCAAGGAGTCGACGCTTGCGCTAGATAAAATCGAGGCTACCGGCTTCAGGCCGCAGAATTGGCGCGCGGCCCTAGCCCTGTACTTGGCGCTGTACCCGGAGGATTAAATGAAAGGCATCATCCTGGCCGGCGGTTCCGGCACACGGCTCTACCCGATTACTAAGGGCATCTCGAAGCAGCTCATGCCCATTTATGACAAGCCGATGATTTATTACCCGCTAACCACGCTCATTCAAGCGGGCATTCGGGAAATCCTCATCATTACCACCCCGGAGGATGCGGGGGCCTTCCAGCGGCTCTTTGGCGATGGATCGCAGCTCGGGCTCATGATCGATTACGCAGTCCAACCGCGACCAGAGGGGCTCGCGCAGGCCTTTTTGATTGGCGAGGAGTTTATTGGAGACGACAGTGTCGCGCTGGTACTCGGCGATAATATCTTCCACGGCTTCGGCGGCGAGCTCGCCCACTGCCAGGATCCGGAGGGCGGCATCATCTTCGCCTACGAGGTCTCGGATCCGCAGCGCTATGGCGTCGTGGAGTTCGACGCCGCAGGCCATGCGCTGAGCATCGAGGAAAAGCCGGAAGTGCCGCGGTCGAACCACGCGGTGGTGGGCTTGTACTTCTATGACAACTCCGTGGTGGAGATAGCCAAGGGCATCGAGCCCAGCGGCCGCGGTGAACTGGAGATCACGGCCGTGAACGAGGAGTACCTGCGCCGCGGCGAGCTGAATGTCCAGCGCCTGCACCGCGGCAGCGTGTGGCTCGATACGGGAACGGTGGACTCGATGAGCGAGGCCTCCGCCTACGTCGAGGTGATGCAAAAACGCACCGGCATCGTTATCGGCTCACCAGAAGTGGCCGCCTTCGACGCCGGCTTCATCGACCGCGCCCAGCTAGAAAAACTCGCCGAGCCGTTGCTTAAGTCCGGCTACGGCGAGTACCTGCGGGCGTACTAGAGGCTAGTAGCCGCGCTCGATGTATTCGTCGATGCGCGCGGCCTCCGCACCCACCGTGGTGGCGTCGCCATGTCCTGGCAGGACCTTGGTGTCCTCCGGCAGGGTGAAGACGACGTTCTTCAGCGACTCGATGATCACATCGAAGTCGGAGTACTTGCGGCCGGTGGCACCAGGGCCACCGTTGAAGAGCGTATCGCCCGACAGCAGCGTCTCGCCCACATGCAGCACCACGCAGCCCGGCGAGTGGCCCGGGGTGTGGTAGACCGTAATCTTCTCGCCGCCAATATCGAACTGGCCGCGGTCCGCCAATGGCGTGTACGGAGCATCGCCATTGGACTCCTGCCACAGCATGTCATCGTCCGGGTGCAGGTAGACCTCGGTATCGAAGCGCTTTGCGGCCTCGGGGGCGAGCTCGCAGTGGTCATTGTGCGCGTGGGTGAGCAAGATGCCTTCCACGCGACGGTCGCCAACGAGCTCTGCTACCGCATCGAGGTCGTGGGAGGGGTCCACCACGTACACACTGGAGTCATCGCCCACGACGTAGACGTTATTGTCCACGTCCCACTCGCCGCCATCGAGGCGGAACTTGCCAGAAGTAACCGTGCTATCGATACGCATTAGAACTCCACCACCGAACGCAGAACCTTGCCGGACTTCATGGTGGTAAAGGCCTGCTCGACGTCGTCAAGCGCAATGCGCTCGGAGACGAACTTATCCAGCGGGAAGTTGCCGGCCTTAGACAGCGCCACATAAGCGGGGAAATCGCGCTCTGGGAGGCAATCGCCGTACCACGCGGGCTTGATGGAACCGCCGCGGCCGTAGAGGTCGATGGCCGGGATATCCACGTGGTCGGTGAGGTTCGGCACGCCCACCATGACCATGCGGCCGGCATGGTCGCGGGAGTAGAAGGCCTGGCGCCAAGTGGGCTGGATGCCCACGGCGTCGATAGAGACATCGGTGCCAAAGCCGCCGGTGAGCTCGCGGACGGCGTCAATAACCTCCTGCTCCGAAAGGTCCTTGGAGCAGATGGTGTCGGTCGCGCCGAACTCGCGGGCGGTCTCCAGCTTGGACTCGTCAATGTCCACGGCAATGATCTTTGCCGCGCTCGCCAGCTTGGCGCCCGCAATGGCAGCCATACCCACGCCGCCGCAGCCGAAGACGGCAACGGACTCGCCGAGCTGGATATCGCCGGTGTTCACGGCCGCGCCGAGGCCCGCCATGATGCCGCAGCCCAATAGGCCGGCGGCGGCTGGGTCGGTGTCTTCTACCTTGGTGCACTGGCCCTCGTGGACCAGGGTCTTCTCAGCGAAGGAACCGATGCCCAGCGCAGGGGTGAGCTCGGTGCCATCCTCGAGGGTCATCTTCTTGGAGGCGTTGTGGGTATTGAAGCAGTACTTTGGCTCGCCCTTCTTGCAGGCGCGGCACTCGCCGCACACGGCGCGCCAGTTCAAAATGACGAAGTCGCCTTCCTCCACGTGGGTAACCGCAGAACCTACGGTTTCCACCACGCCTGCGGCCTCGTGACCGAGCAGGAAGGGGAAGGCGTCTTCAATATCGCCATCACGGTAAGCAAGGTCGGTGTGGCACACACCGCAGGCCTGGACGCGCACGATGACGTCGTTAGGGCCGGGATCGGGAACGACAATGTTGACGGTTTCGACTTCCGCGCCCTTGGAGCGGGCAATAACAGCTTTTACAGTCATGCGCCCGAGCGTACCGATATTTTCAAAACCGGCGCATTATTGAAAACTCTTTTTAGGAGCGGGCGATGACGTTGGCCGTGTGCTCGTGGCCGCGCTGGTTCATGTGAATGGGCAGGTTGCCGTCGCCTGCGGTAAAGTCCACCAGACCAGCCCACATGCGCTGATTTGCATCGGCGCACATCCCGTTATTGCGGGTGGAAGGCTTCATATCCAAGAACTGCACGCCGGTGCGCGCAGCCAGGTCCACCTGCATCCACTGCGCCTTATTCTCAAAGTCCTGAATGCCCGGCAGGAAGGTGGAATCGGCTGGGCGCGGGCCGAAGTGGAATAGGCAGTAATAAGGGCCGGAACCGATGGTGGGGTATCCCACGATCTGCACGCGGGCGTTCGGGGCCGCGCGCTTAATGCGCTCGATCTGCGGGGCGGTGCGGTCCGCGAACTGCTTGCGAATCTGCGGCAGGTTCATATCGCGGTGGTTGTAGGTGTCATTAAAGCCGGTGGTGATGACCACGCGGTTAGTAGCCGGGCTCAGCGCGCCGGTACGGATGGCCGCATCCACCTGCTGGGAAACCTGCGGGCCGGGGGACATGGACACGGCACCGGAGCAGGAAAAGTCCCGCACCGGAAGGCGCAGCTTGGCGCCGGCGCGCTTGGCGTAGTTATTGGAGGTCGGGCAATCTACGCCCACACCTTTAGAGGGATCGTAGCGGTGGGCGAAGTAGGAGCCGGCATCCGGATCCGCCAAGACGGAATCGCCGAAGGCTACTAGATTGCGCTCCGCGGCGGTGGCCTGCGGCGCGACAGCCACGCCTACGACAGCCAGCGCGGACGCCACCACGGAGAGGACTTTGAGCTGCAGAGATTTCATGAGATCCTTTTCTAGAAACACCAGTAACTTCAGGTAACTGTAGTCACTTCTGTAACATATTTCGAGTTGGCGGCAACACCGCCCGCCTCTCTCACGATATCGTCCATGGTTATCTTTTCGTTATCTTCGCTAATTTGGAGCTTTCCCGATCGTGAATTTTTCTGATTTCACATTCCACGCTGCAGCCCTCGGCCGGTTCGTGCCGGCGCTTCTTAACGCCGGACTCGTCAGCCACCAAGGCGGCGCGAAGGCCCAGCTCAATCTGCTACCGAACCTGGCCCGCTACCGCTTCACCACCGCGCGCGAGATAGAACAGGGCTACCTCGCCTGCCCGGAGCGCTTGGCGCTTATCGACGACGACGGCACCCTCACCTACCGCCAGCTGCGCACCCACACGCAGGGCTTCGCCCGCTACCTCCGCTCGCTGGACCTGCCCGAGATTCGCCTCGGCGTCATGGCACGCAACGGCCGCGGCATCATCATTCCACTCGGCGCCAAGGGCTATGTGGGCGCTTCTATTTACCTGCTCAACGTGGGTTCTTCCCCGGAGCAGCTGGCCGGCTGCATCGAGGAAAATGGCATCAATGTGCTCGTGGTGGATGATGAGTTTATCGACCGCGTGGACACCGATATCCCGGTCATCATCGCGCACGACACGGGCGCAAGCGATCTGCCGAAGCTGGATAAAATTGTGAAGAACCCACCGGCCGTGGAGCTGCCGCGCTTCCCCAAGCACGGCCCAATCGTGCTCATGTCCTCCGGCACCACCGGAATTCCGAAGGGCATTGTGCGGCCGGAGCCGACCCTGCCCGTGGTACTGGCCTCCATCGTGGATACGATTCCGTGGCGCGCCGACCAGCGCCTGCAACTGACCGCGTCCATTTTTCACACCTGGGGTTGGGCCTGCATCAATATCGCGCTGGGCCTGCGCAATACCATCGTGACCCGCCGCGTATTCGACGCGGAGCAAGTGCTTGACGACGTCCAGCGCTACCGCCTCGATGGCATGATTTCCTCCCCCATCTTCTTTAAGCGCTTGGTGGAGCGGGACCCAGCCGGCGAGTTCGATACCTCGAGCCTGAAATTCATTGCCTCGGCCGGCAATGCGCTGACCCCGGAGGTGGTCAAGGAGACCAATGAGCGCTTCGGCGCCATCCTGTGCAACGTGTACGGATCCACCGAGCTCGCGCTCGCGACGACGGCCACCATGGATCAGGTGGCCGCCAACCCCACCATCGCCGGGCGCGTGGCCTCGGGCACGAAGCTGCGCATCCTCGATAAGGAGGGCCACCCGGTTCCGCGCGGCGAGGTGGGAGAGATCTACCTGACCAACTCCACCGCAATGACCGGCTATACCAACCCGAACTTGCGGCTCAATAAGGTGGACGGGCTCATTTCCATCGGCGATTTGGGCTACATTGACGAGCACGACTTCCTGCACGTGGTCGGCCGCGCCGATGACATGATCATCGTCGGCGGCGAAAACGTCCACCCGCAGTCCGTCACCGAAGTCCTCGAGGCCATGCCCGGCATCCACGAGGTCCACGCCGGTGGCGTAAAGGATAGCGAGACTTTCCAGCGCATCGCCGTGTGGGCGGTGCCTACTGCCGACGCCGCCGGAAAGGCCCTCACCGCCGACGCCATCCGCGACTGGGTCCGCACCAAGCTTGCCGATCACTCCGTTCCGCGCGACGTGCACTTCCTGGCCAAGCTCCCGCGCAACGCTACCGGCAAGGTGGTCCCGCGCCTCTTGACTAACCACGGCGAAGCTTAACGCGCTGCACCCACGGCCTAAACGACAGAATGTGTTGTTTTGCGGCGTGTCGGGCTAAACGACATTTTGTGTTGGTGGAGTTTAGCGTATG